>DASYBY010000560.1:0-34976 GCA_036500525.1 Baekduia sp.
TGCCGAATATACCGACCGCTTGGTTGAAAACGACCGAACCGCCGACTACAGTTGGGCGGCATGATCCACGACGTCGCGAAGGCGCCGGCGGCGACGGACGTGCTCTTCGAACCGTTCGCGCTGGGCCCGCTGCACCTGAAGAACCGGCTGATGATGGCGCCGATGGGGACGTGCCTCGACGAGGACGGCCACATCAGCGACGCGACGATCGCCTACTACCGCCGCCGCGCCGAGGGCGGGATCGGGACGATCATCGTCGAGGGGTGCCTGGTGTCGCCCGACACCGTCGGCCCCGAGCCGCGGATCAGCTCCGAGGAGTACCTGCCGGGGCTCACGCGCCTGGTCGACGAGCTGCGCCCCTACGGCGTCACGGTCGGCGTCCAGCTGATGCAGCCGGGCCGCCAGGTCGTCGAGGGCCCGGTCGTCGGGCCCTCGCCGGTGCCGCTGAACTCGCAGGCGCCCGTGCCGCACGAGCTCACCGCCGCCGAGATCGACGAGATCGTGGAGGACTACGCCCGCGCCACCCGGCTGGCGCGGCAGGCGGGGTTCGACTTCGTCGAGGTCCACGGCGCGCACGGGTACCTGCCCTCCAACTTCCTGTCGCCCCGCGACAACCAGCGCACCGATGAGTACGGCGGCAGCCTGGCCAACCGCGCGCGGTTCGCGCTCGAGGTCGCCGCCGCGATCGGCGCCGCCGGCGGCGAGGCCTGCCCACTGGTCTGGCGCCTCAACGGGGAGGACGCCGTCGCCGGCGGGTTCGCGCTCGAGGAGGCCGTCGTCGTCGCCCGGTGGCTGGAGGAGGCGGGCGTCGCCGCGATCAGCGTGTCGGGCGGCACGTGGCACACGCTGCACGTGACGCTCGCGCCGATGTCGGTCCCGCGCGGCCACCTCGTCGCGGCCGCCGCCGCCGTGAAGGCCGCGGTGACGATCCCGGTCATCGCGGTCGGGCGCCTCGACGACCCTGAGCTGGCGGCGCGCGTCGTCGCCGAGGGCGCGGCAGACCTGGTGCTGCTCGGCCGCTCGCTGATCGCCGAGCCCGACTGGCCGCTCAAGGTCCTCGAGGGCCGCGACGCCGACATCCGGCCGTGCATCGCCTGCAACGCCTGCGTCGACCTCGTCGCCCAGGGCGAGCGCGCGCGCTGCGCGGTCAACCCCGAGGCGGGCCGTGAGCAGGTCTGGGCGGTGACGCGGGCCGAGACGCCCCGGCGCGTGATGATCGTCGGCAGCGGCCCGGCCGGCATGGAGGCCGCGCGCATCGCGCGCCTCCGCGGGCACGACGTGTCGATCTGGGAGCGCGACACCCAGCTGGGCGGCAAGCTCGAGGTCGCGGGCCTTGCCCCGAGCAAGCGCGAGGTCCTGCGGTTCCGCGACTACCAGCGGCGCGTCCTGGCCGAGCTGGGCGTCGAGATCCACCTCGGGCGGTCGGTCACGCCGACCGAGGTCGAGGCCGAGGCGCCCGAGGTCATCCTGATCGCGACCGGCGCCGACCCGCTGGTCCCGCCGATCCCGGGGATCGACGGCGCGACCGTCTTCGACGCGCAGGCCTTCCTGCGCGAGGAGATCCCGGTCGCGGCCGGCGATCGCGTCGTGGTCGTCGGCGGCAGCGCCACCGGCTGCGAGGCGGCCGAGCTGCTCGTCGACGCCGGCGCCGCCGTGACCATCGTCGAGATGGGCGGCGCCGTCGGCAACGGCATCGAGGGCATCACGCGCCGCGAGCTGGTCCGCACGCTGCGCAAGCAGCGCGTCGAGCTGCTCACGCGCGCGACGGTCGTGATGATCGGCCCCGACGCGGTGGTCTACGAGGACCGGGAGCGCGGCCGGCACACCGTGCCGGCCGACCTCGTGGCGCTCGCGCTCGGCTGGACGCCGCGCGGCCTGGCGTTCGCCGAGCAGCTCGACGGGCTGGGCGCCGAGGTCGAGGTGCTCGTCCTCGGCGACGCGCAGACGCCGGCAGACTTCGTCGCCGCGACCAACGCCGGCGCCGACGCCGGGCTCGCGATCTGACGCGCGGTCGATGTCGATCATGGGCTCACGGGGTCCGCTGGATGGTCTGAGGGTGCTCGAGGTCGGCGGGATCGGCCCGCTCCCGTTCGCCGCGATGCTGCTCGCCGATATGGGCGCCGACGTGCTGCGGCTCGACCGGCTCGGCGACGAGCCGCTCATCCCGCGCGAGCACGACGTGCCCCACCGGGGGCGCCCCGCGGTCGCGGTCGACCTGCGCGGGCCCGAGGCGACGGCGCTCGTGCTCGACCTGTGTGCCGGGGCCGACGCGCTGCTGGAGGGCTTTCGGCCCGGGGTGATGGAGCGGCTCGGGCTCGGTCCCGACGCGGTGCGCGAGCGCAACCCGCGGCTCGTTTACGGCCGGATGACCGGCTACGGGCAGGAGGGCCCGATGGCGGCGGTCGCCGGGCACGACATCAACTACATCGCGTTGTCCGGCGCGCTCGGCGCGATGGCGCGCGACGGCGAGCGCCCGCTCGCGCCGCTGAACCTCGTGGGCGACTACGGCGGGGGTGCGATGTTCCTGGCCTTCGGCGTCGTGTGTGCGCTGCTGGAGGCGTCGCGCTCGGGGGAGGGGCAGGTCGTCGACGCCGCGATGGTCGACGGCTCGGCCCTGCTGACCGCGTTCTTCCACGGTCTCCGCGCGACCGGGCAGTGGCGCGACCGGCCCGGCACGAACCTCCTGGACTCGGGCGCGCACTTCTACGAGGTCTACGCGACGGCCGACCACGGCCACGTCGCCGTCGGCGCCATCGAGCCCCAGTTCTACGCGCGGCTGCTCGAGCTGCTGGAGATCCCGGCCGTCGACGCGCCGCAGTGGGACCGAGATCGGTGGCCGGAGCTCAAGCAGCGGTTCGCGACGGTCTTCGCGGCGCGGCCGCGGGCGGACTGGGCCGCGCTGCTGGAGCACGAGGAGGCCTGCGCTACGGCGGTGCTCGGGCTGGGGGAAGCGCCCGGCCACGCGCACCTGGCGGCGCGCGGGACGTTCGTCGAGCTGGACGGGGTGGTGCAGCCCGCGGCCGCGCCGCGCCTCAGCCGCACGCCAGGCGCCGCGCGCGGACGGGCCGAGGGCGGCGACGCGGCGTTGGCGGCGTGGGGCGTCGATGCGGAGCGCCTGGCGACGCTGCGCGCGGCGGGGGCGCTCTGATGCGCGTCGGCTTGTTCATGGACTTGCGCAACCCACCTGCGTGGCAGCGCCCGCGCCAGACGCTCTACGAGCAGACGCTCCAGCAGTGCGCGGAGGCCGAGCGGCTCGGGATCGACTCTGTGTGGCTCACCGAGCACCACGGCTTCGACGACGGCTACCTCCCACAGCCGCTGACGCTGGCCGCCGCGATCGCGGCGCGCACCGCGTGCCTGCGGATCGGCACAGCGGTGCTCATCGCCCCGCTGCGGCCCGCGATCGACATCGCCGAGCAGGCTGCGCTCGTCGACCTGATCAGCGGTGGCCGCGTGGAGCTGGGGCTGGGCGCGGGCTACCGCGCCGAGGAGTTCGCGGCGTTCGGGGCCGACATCGGGCGACGCTACGCGCTGCTGGAGGAGCGGGCCGCCGAGGTCCAGCGCCTGTGGGAGGACGGGGGCGTGACGCCCGCCCCGCTGCAGCCGCGCGCCCCGCTGTGGATCGGCGCCCACGGGCCGCGCGGCGCGCGCATCGCCGGGCGGCTCGGCGCGGGCATGTTGTCGTTCGGGTCCCGGATCCAGGAGCCGTACCGGCGTGCGCTGGCCGAGGCGGGCCATCCCGTGGGCGCCGCGCGCTTGACGAGCTGCGCCAACCTGATCCTCAGCGAGGACCCCGAGGCGGCGTGGCCGCGCGTCGCGCCGCACCTCGCCTACCAGTGGAGCTCGTACGCGCGCTACGGGCTCGATCTGCCCGGGCTGGTCGCCGGCGCGGTCGACCCGGCGGCGCTGCGCCACCCGGGGCCGAACATGGCGCAGCCGCGGTTCGACGTCGTGACGCCGGCCGAGGCCGTGCGCCGGATCACCGCGTGGCTCAGGGACCTCCCGGTCGAGACGGTGTACTTCTGGCGCTCGATCGCCGGGATGCCCGACGACCTCGCCGAGGAGCACGTGCGGCTGTTGGCGACCGAGGTCGGTCCGGCGCTGGCAAGGCTGGGCTGATGGTCATCCGTGCGGGGCCGGCGCGATCGTGGCCTGTAGAGCGCGGACTATCGAGGAGTCGCGGCACGGTTCGTCGTGACCGAGGCCACCGCACGCGGTTGCGCACGCGCCGCCGGCGGCCAGCCGGCGGTCGTTTGAGCTGTGGTCGGGCTACTTGCCGACGAACGCGGACTCGCCGGTGATCGCCATGCCGACGATGAGGGAGTTGATCTCGCGGGTGCCCTCGTAGGAGTAGATGGCCTCGGAGTCGGCGACGAACCGTGCGACGTCGTACTCGAGCAGGATGCCGTTGCCGGCCAGCAGCTCGCGGGCCCAGCCGGTCGTCTCGCGCATGCGGGCGGTGCAGAAGGCCTTGGCCAGCGACGCGTGCTGGACGCCGGCTTGGCCGGCCTCGGCCAGTTGGGCGAGGCGCAAGGCCATGCACTGCGAGGCCACGATGTTGCCGAGCATCCGCGACAACAAGTCCTGTACGAGCTGGAACTTCGCGATCGGGCGTCCGAACTGCTCGCGCTCCTTGGCGTAGCGCAAGGCCACTTCGTAGGCGCCGCGTGCGCAGCCGACGGCCTCCCAGGCGACCGCGATGCGCGACTGGGTCAGCACGCCTGCGGTGTCCAGGAAGGTGTTGGCCTTCTGCAGCCGCGACGCTTCGGGGACCTGCACGTCGGTCAGGGTGATGTCGGCGTTCTGCACGGCGCGCAGCGCGATCTTGTGCTCCATCTTGGTCGCGACGAAGCCCGGCGTGCCCTTCTCCACCAGGAAGCCCTTGACCTGGTCGTCGGCCTCGTCGCGTGCCCAGATCACGGTGACGTCGGCGAAGGTCGCGTTGCCGATCCAGCGCTTGGCGCCGTTGAGGAGCCAGGTGTCGCCGTCGCGTCGCGCCGTGGTCTGCAGGCCGCGCGCGACGCCGGAGCCGACCTCGGGCTCGGTCAGCCCGAAGGCGCCGATCGCCTCGAAGCGGGCCATCGTCGGGAGCCAGCGCTCTTTCTGCTCCTCCGATCCGCACGCGTGGATCGAGCCCATGGCGAGGTGGTTGTGAACGCCCAGGCCGGTGGCGACCGAGCAGTCGACGGCGGCGAGCTCCATCGCCACGAAGCCGTCGACCAACACGCCGCGCCCGGCGCAGCCGTAGCCCTGCAGCGCCATCCCGCCCATCCCGATCTCCGCGACCCGCGGGAAGACCTGATGCGGGAACTCCTCGCGGGACCAGTAGTCGTTGATGATCGGCGCGACCTCGGACCGCATGAACGATCGGACCTCCGCCAGGAACGCACGCTCGTCATCGGCGAGCACCGACTCCAAGGCGTAGAAGTCGCTCGTGGCCAGCAGTTCGGCGTGTGATGAGGCCATGGGTGAGGGGGCTCCTTTGCAACAGATCGACGGACGTGTTGCATGAATACCCCGCGAACCGTCAAAAGCAACACTGGCGGTTACCTGTTGCATTTCGCGCAGACCGTGGCATCCTGCCAGGGGTGGCCGCCACCCCCCGTCCAGCGCTTGAGGACGCGCTCCGTCTCGGTCGCCGCAAGTTCCTCGCACCCGAGCGGATCGACATGAGCGCGCTGGCCGACGAGCTCGGCGTCAACCGCGTCACGCTCTACCGCTGGATCGGTTCTCGCGAGCGCCTGCTGGTCGAGGTCCTCTGGTCGCTGGCCGAGCACGTCCTCGCCACTGAAGATGCGGCGACGAGTCAGCAGGGCGCCGAGCGGATCATCCACGTCGTCACGCGGTTGATCGAGCAGACCATCGTCAACCCGGGGATGCAGCGGTGGCTGGCTGACGAGGGCGAGTCGGCGATGCGGCTGCTCACCCGCCACGAGCCCGACTTCCAGCCGCGGCTGATCGCCGCGATCGAGCGTCTCCTGCGCGAAGAGGCCGACGCGGACCGCCTCGACCTCCCGGTCGACCTGCACGAGCTCGCCTACGTCATCGTGCGGCTCATCGAGTCCTACATCTACCTCGATCTCATCACCGGCGAAGACCCCGACGCCCGGCGCGCCGAGCCGATCCTGCGCATGCTGCTGCGCTGAAGGCCCAGCCTTGGGTCGTGGTCCAGGCGGAGGCTCTGCCGCGTCCCGCCCACGGATAGCGTGCCGTGCCTGAATATGATAGTCATAGTTCAGGGCGCAGCACACGCGGCAGCGCCCGATCGAGCACCCCGATTGAAAGCGAGCACTGAACGTGACGGCCCATGATGCGGTCGCCGGTGTCCCGACCCTGCCCGGGTTCGACCCGCTGTCGGCGGAGTTCATGGCTGACCCCGGCCTGGTGCTGGCGCGCGCGCTCGCCGAGCGGCCCGTCTTCTTCTATCCGGAGCTCAACTACTGGGTGGTCACCCGGTTTGCCGATGTCGGGCGCGTGGTCTCAGACCACCGGACGTTCTCGTCGACGGCCATCGACGTGCTCCCCGTTCCCGAGGATCTCCAGGACCGGGTTCCGCCCGACTTCTACGCACGCTCCTTCCTGGCCAGCGATCCGCCGACGCACACCGTCTCCCGCAAGGTCGCCAACCGGGCGTTCACGCGCGGTCGCACGGCGCGGCTGGGCGAGGACGTCCAGGCGATCGCGCACGAGCTGATCGATCGCTTCAGCGCTGACGGCCGCTGCGACCTGATGCAGGACTACGCCTACCCGCTGTCGATCCGGACGCTGGCGCGTCTCATCGGCCTGCCCGACACCGCCGAGGACATCGAGGCCTACCAGCACTGGGCGCCGGATCTCGTGGCGGTGCTGACGCCCAAGTTCCCGCCGGTCCCGGGGGAAGCGCCCGCGCCGGAGACGCCGATGGACCCCGCCGAGCTTCACGAGCGCTACGAGCGCATGGCGGCGGCGCGGAGCTTCTTCGCGGAGCTGATCGAGGAGCGCACGAACGAGCCCCAGGACGACCTCCTCTCCTCGATGCTGCACGCGCCGGGCGCCGACGGCGGGCCCGCGCTTCCGCCCGCGGTGATCGTGACGCACATGATCGAGCTGGTCACCGCCGGGAGCAGCACCACGGCGAACCTCATCGGCCACGTCCTCAGGTTCCTGGCTGCGTCGCCGGATCAGCTCGACGCCGTGCGCCGCGATCCGGGCCTGATCGCCAACGCCGTCGAGGAAGGGCTGCGGCGGCGGGGCAGCACCTTCGGGGTCTTCCGCCTGGCCACCACGGACGTCGAGCTCTCGGGAGTCCGGATCCCGAAGGGCGCGCTGATCTTGGCCTGCTACGCGTCGACGGGCTTCGACGAGGAGCGCTTCGACGCGCCGGAGCGGTTCGACGTCCGCCGCGCCAACAGCGGCGACCACCTGAACTTCGGTAAGGGGCGGCACTTCTGCATGGGCGCCCCGCTGGCCCGCCTGGAGACCACCACCGCGATCGGCGCGCTGCTCGAGCGGCTGCCGGCGCTCGCGATCCGGGCCGATCAACCGATGGAGTACGCGCCCTCGCTGATCGTGCCGGAGCTGCTGCACCTGGATGCCGCGTGGCCGGTAGAGCGATGAGCGAGCCCGACGGGATCGCGACGGGCGCGCTGGAGGCCTGGATGCGCCATCGCGTCGACGTCGACGCGCCGCTCGACCTGCGGGTCATCGCGGGGGGCCGCTCGAACCTGACCTACGCGATCACCGACGGCGCCGGGCGGCGGTTCATCCTGCGCCGGCCGCCGCGCGGTCGGCTCGAGGGCAGCGCGCACGACATGGGGCGCGAGTTCCAGATCATCGAGGCCCTCGGGCCGACCGCGGTCCCCGTCCCCGCCGTGGTTGGGTACCACGGCGAGGCCGACATCGCCGGCGCGCCGTTCTTCGTGATGGAGCACGTGGGCGGTGAGACGATCGCCGACCCCGATGTCGCCGGGGCGCTGTCGGCGGCCGCGAAGGGGCGGCTGGCGCGCGAGCTCGCCGCGGTGCTGGCCACGTTGCACGCCGTGGATCCGGCCGTCATCGGCTTGGGGGCGTTGCGGCGTCCCACCGGGCTGATCGAGCGCCAGCTGCGCCGCTGGGGCGGCCAGATCGACGGGTATGACCGTGTGAGCAGCGACCTCTTCCGGCCGGTGCTCGCCGCGTTGGCCAACCGGGTGCCCGAGCCGCAGCGCGTCTCGCTCGTCCACGGGGACTTCAAGCTCGGCAACCTGCGGGTCGACGCCGACGGCAGGGTCGTCGCGGTGCTCGACTGGGAGCTCGCGGCGATCGGCGACCCGCTCGTCGACCTCGGCTGGCTGCTCGCGTCCTGGGCGCAGCCCGACGAACCCGGGGTGTGGATCGCGCCCCCACCAACGGCCGGCGGCGGCTTCTGCAGCCGTGCGGAGCTGCTCGCCGCCTACGCCGAGCATTCCGAGCTGGACCTGTCGCAGCTCCACTACTACCTCGCGTTCGCTTACTGGCGCTGGTCGTGCATCAACGAGGGGGTGGTCGCGCGCGCCGAAGCGGGGGCGGGCATGGCGACCAAGGTCGACGCCGGCGCGGCACGCGCGCAGATTCGCTGGCAGCTGCAGGCCGCGGACGACCTCCTGTCGGGGGCGCGCTCCGACCTCGCACTGGGAGCATGAGGCCACCATGGACCTGACTGTCTCGGACGCCGCACGCACGAGCCTGCTCGACGTGCGCTCGTTCATGGACGACGCGGTGATCCCCGCCGAGCAGATCTACCTCGAGCAGCGGGCCGCACTCAGCGCCCAGGGCCGGCCCAACGACGCCCCGCCCGTGCTCCACGAACTGATCGCCGAAGCGCGCTCGCGTGGGCTCTGGAACCTGTTCCTGCCCGAGGTCTCCGGACTGTCGCAGGTCGCCTACGCAATGCTCGCCGAGGAGACGGGGCGCTCGCCGTTCATCGGCCCGGCATCGATGAACTGCCAGTCGCCCGACAGTGGCAACATGGAGCTGCTGCAGATGTTCGGCACCGAGGAGCAGCAGCGGACGTGGCTGGATCCGCTGCTGGACGGAACGATCCGGTCCGGGTTCTCGATGACGGAGCCCGACGTCGCGTCGAGCGACGCCACCAACATCTCGACCACCATCGACGGCGACGGCGACGAGTACGTCGTCAACGGTCGCAAGTGGTGGACGACCGGTGCCGCGGATCCCCGCTGCCGGCTGCTCATCGTCATGGGCAAGACCGACCCCGGCGCCGACGCGCACCGGCAGCAGTCGATGATCCTGGTGCCCATCGACACCCCGGGGGTGACCGTCGAGCGGGTGCTGCCGGTCTACGGCTTCCTCGAGCAGCAGGGGCACTGCGAGATCAGCTACGACAACGTCCGGGTGCCGGCGAGCAACCTGCTGGGCGAGCAGGGCGCTGGATTCGCCCTGGCGCAGGCGCGGCTGGGTCCCGGGCGTATCCACCACTGCATGCGCGCGATCGGCATGGCCGAACGCGCGCTGGAGATGGCGTGCCGGCGGGTGCTCGCCCGGACGGCCTTCGGCGGCCTGCTCGCCGACCAAGGAGTGATCCGCGCGCAGATCGCCGAGTCGCGCATGGAGATCGAGCAGGCGCGTCTGCTGGTGCTGAAGACCGCCTGGCTCGTCGACACCGGTGGCGTGAGCAGGGCGCGCACCGAGATCTCGGCGATCAAGGTCATCGCGCCGCGGATGGCCACCGCGGTCATCGACCGCTCGATCCAGATGCACGGCGCGCTCGGCTTCAGTGACGACCTGCCGCTCGCCGGCATCTGGGCGCGGGCACGAACGCTGCGGATGGTCGACGGTCCCGACGAGGTGCACATCCGCAACGTGGCTCGCAGCGAGCTCCGCAAGTACCGCCCGCCGCGCCCTCAGCCAGGGACCGCGGACGGCAGCGGCGCGATCGGCAACACCGAGCCGCCGTCGACGGGCAGCGCGACGCCATTGACGTAGCTGCTTTCGTCCGGTCGTCGACCTGTCCGTGGTCACCCTCCTGTCGAGATATCGGTCGGCTCGTAGAACCGGCCGTCGGCCGCGTCGAGCGCGGTCCAGAACTCCGCCCACAGGGGGCTGTCGGGCGACATCATGGCGTCGCCTTCAAGAAGGCGGTTGCGGAGGCCCCAGGCGTCGCGGCGCAGCGTCCACGGCTCGGGGTCGAGCCGCAGCGCGGCGGAGAAGTGCGTGACGGCGGCGTCGAGGTCGCCGGTCCCGATCAGGTAGGCGCCCAAGCGGTGGTGGGCCAGCGCGGTCGCCTTGTCGAAGGTCGGCGGATCCTGCTCGGCCGGCCCCTCGCGCGGCGCGCGGGCGCCGGCGCCGGTGCGCACCCAGGCGCGGACCGCGTCGAGGTAGTCGCCGCGGCCGCGCTGCTCGGCCGCCAGCGTCTCCTCTGACATGTTCAGCGTCTCGCGGTCCATCGCGCCGGTGACGTCGATCATCCCGGCGGCCTCGACCGCACGGACGATGCGCCCCTCCTCGTCGATCCACACCGTGTTGGGGACGTTGACCAGTCCGTAGAGCTCGGTCACCATGTGCCACTCGTCGATCAGCGACGGATGCGTCGGCGCCGCCGCGCGGATGAACGGCTCGGCGGCGGTCGCGCCGCCACCGTCGGTGGCGACGGCGATCACCACGAAGCCCTCGCCGGCGAGCTCCGCGTGCAGCGCCTGCCACTCCGGCAGGTGCCAACGGCAACTGCACCACGTGGCCCACGCGTAGAGCACGACCTTCTTGCCGCGGTGCTCGGACAGCGCATGCATCCGGCCGTCGAGGTCGGGCAGCGCGAAGTCGGGCGCGGTCGCGGAGGTGGCGCCGTCGCCGGCCACGCGCGAGCCGAACGCCCAGGCGCGCCCGCCGGCGTCGCGGACGACCGGCTGGCCGAGGCGGCGCGCGAAGGCGGCCAGGTCGACCTCGGCGTCCACGATCGCGCCGGAGGGCAGCGGCACGCAGGCTTGCCCGCGGCACATCCCCTCGGGCTTGAGCGCCCACCCGGTCGCGGCCTCCAGATCGGCGGCTCCGATCCACAGCGCATCGCCCTCGGGCCGACCGGCGGCCCGCCGGGGCGACCGACCCTCGAAGAGGACGGCCACTCGCTCGGTGCTCACCGGACGTCGTCCCACTGGACGTCGAGGTGGTGGTACAGCAACGTGACGAAGACCGGGTCGTAGCGCAGCCGCTGATCGGGGACCACACGGAACGCGGGCAGGCGGTCCCAGAGCCGCCGGATCGCGATCCCGGTCTCGAGGCGGGCCAACGGCGCGCCCATGCAGAAGTGACGGCCGCGACCGAAGGCCAGGTGCTCAGAGGCGTTGGCCCGCGTGATGTCGAACCGTGCGGGGTCGTTGAAGTGGGCGTCGTCGTTGGACGCCGCGGCGGTGACGAGCCAGACGCGCGATCCCTCCGGAATGGTGACGCCGGAGACGGCCACGTCGCGCGTCGTCCGCCGCGACATGCCGAGCGCGCTGGCGCGCAGCCGCAGGCCCTCCTCGATCGCGTTCGGCCACAGCGACGCGTCGCCGCGCAGGAGTGCCTCTTGGTCGGGGTTGGCGTGCAGTTGCAGGAGCAGCAGGCCGATGAAGCTCGCGGTCGTGTCCGTTCCGGCGAAGATCGTCAGCAACATGTACGTCACGACCTCCTCGAGCGACAACACAGGGCGGCCGTCGGCCGTGACGGCGCCGGCGAGGTGTGATGCGAGGTCATCCCGCGGCCGCTTCGCGCGCTCGGTCACGAAGTCGTGGAAGTACCCGCGGGCCTCCACGATGCGCGCCCAGCGCGAGAGCCAGTCGTCCTCGGTGATGGCGTTCGTCGTCGTGCCGGGCCGATAGGGCAGGACGGCGACGAGATCCTCGGCAAGCTGCTCGAACCGCGGCAGGTCGCTCTGGGGGATCCCGATGAGGTGCATCGACGAGCGGGCGGAGAGCGGATACGAGAACTGGCCGACGATGTCGCAGTGGCCGTCCTCGACGAAGGTATCGATGAGCTCGTCGACGACCTCGTGGATGTGCGTGTCCGTCGCCGCGATGCGCGACCGCGTGAAGATCCGGTTGGCCGCCTTGCGCATCACCGTGTGGTCCGGCGGATCCATGCAGATGTTCGTCGGTGGGAAGAAGTTCTGCGGGACGCGGCCCGCGTAGCGCTCCGGGATCGCCGGCTGGTTGCGCAGGACGCTCGAGTAGGTCCCGTGATCCGAGAAGGCTGCGGCGACGTCGTCGTACCGCGTGATCGCCCACATGTCGAGGTCGGGGATGTAGACGACCGGGCTCTGGGCGCGGGCGGGGCCGAGCCAGCGCTCGGGATCCTCCAGGAAGTCCTGTGACAGCGGGTTGAACCCCTCGAGCGTGGGGCGGTCGGCGGCATCGGTGGCCATCGGACGACTCCTCCTGTTCGGGTCTCTCCGTAGAGCCGCCCCTAAATATAGCCATAGTAGTTACGGTAGGGGTAGAGCCCTCGGATCAAGGAGTCGACATGACCACGCAACCCGACGCCGCGCCGGCGCCGCCCCCCGGATTCAACCCGCTGTCGCAGGAGTTCATCGGCAACCCCTTCCCGATGATGGAGCGCGCTCGTCGCGACTGCCCCGTCTTCTATGCCGCCGACTTCGGCTTCTGGGCGATCACCCGCTACGAGGACATCGAACGGGCCTTCACCGATTGGGAGACGTTCTCCAACAACTCCCTGGCCAACGTGCCGGTGCCGGAAGAGTTCCAGGACCGCGTGCCCGAGGGGTTCTTCGCCACCGGATCGTTGATCTCGCAGGACCCGCCGCGCCACACCGCACGACGCAAGCTGATCAACAAGGGCTTCGTGCGCAGCCGGATGGCCGCGATGGAGGAGCCGATCGAGCGCCTCGCCCACCGGCTGATCGACGAGTTCATCGACGACGGCGCCGTCGACCTCATGACGCGGTACTGCTACCAGGTCTCGCTCGGCGCGATCGTCCACCTGATGGGCATGCCGAGCGACGACCTTCCCCTGATGCGGCAGCTCGTCGACGACCAAGGCGCGGTGGTGTCGGACGCCATCAGCCCGATGACCGAGCAGGAGCGGCGCCTGCGGTGGCAGCGGATCGTGCGCGCACGCGACTACCTGCGCGACGTCGTGTCCTCGCGCCGCGCCGAGCCGCAGGACGATCTCATCACCATCATGGTGTCGGCGACAGGCGAGGACGGCGACTTCCTGTTGACTCCGGACGAGGTCGTCACCCACCTCACGGAACTCCTGTTCGCCGGCACCGACACCACGGCCAACCTCATGGGGGCCATGGTGCAGATGTTCGCTGAGCACCCCGACCAGTTGGCGCTCCTGAAGGCCGATCCGTCGCGGTGGCCGCAGGCGGTCGAAGAGGGTCTGCGCCGGCGGGTGCCGTCGAACGGGATCTTCCGCATCGCGACGAGAGACGTCGAGGTTGCGGGGATCACGATCCCGGCGGGCGCGGTCGTCTACCTGGCGATCGCATCGGCGGGCGCGACGAATGCCGGTTCGCCGATCCGGACACGTTCGACCTTTGCCGCGCCGACGCCGGCGAGCATCTGAGCTTCGGCAAGGGCCGCCACTTCTGCATGGGAGCGCCGCTGACCCGCGTCGAGGGGCCGCTGGGGTTGCGTGTGCTCTACGAGCGCATCCCTGGTCTACAGGTCGTGCCCGGGCAGGACTTCGACTACGACCCCGTGCTGATCGCGGTGGTCCTCAAGCGCCTCCACGTCACGTGGGCGCGATGAACGACGCCGACGTGGTCCTCGGCGACGCCTTCCAGCTCTGCTACGTGGTGGCCGACAGAGCGGCTGGTGTGCAACAGCTCGGCTCCGGGTTGGGTCTGGCGGGCTGGGTGCAGTTCCAAGCCGACCTCCAACTGGACGCCGAGTACGGCAGCGGCCGGATGACCGTCGACGTGGCGTTCGCACGATGGGGCCGGCTCGTGGTGGAGGTCCTCCAACCGCTGCACGACCCGCTGGAGCTGTTCGCCGACGCGTCGTCGCCCGACGGCGCGCCGCATGGCGACTACACGCGCTGCAGGAGCGTCGCCGTGCCCATGCCACCGGCGGTGCACATCGTGACCAGCCCGAGCTCGCCGTCGCTGCGCTCGAGCTCGTGCAGCAGCGTCGTGATCAGCCGCGCGCCGGACGCGCCGAGCGGGTGGCCGAGCGCGATCGCGCCGCCGTTGACGTTCGTCCGGGCGGCGTCGGCGCCGAGCTCCTTCTGCCAGGCGCAGACCACGGAGGCGAAGGCCTCGTTGATCTCGACGAGGTCGAGGTCGCTCAGGGCCAGCCCGGAGCGATCGAGGATCTTGCGCGTGGCCGGGATCGGACCGGTCAGCATCAGCACGGGGTCGACGCCGACCGCGAGTGCGTCGACGATCCGAGCGCGCGGGCGCAGGCCGAGCTCGTCGGCCTTCTCGCGCGACATCAGCAGGATGGCGGAGGCGCCGTCGGAGATCTGCGAGGCGTTGCCGGCGGTGATCGCGCCGCCGTCCTGAAAGGCCGCGGGAAGCGCGGCCAGGCGCTCGAGGCTCGTGTCCTCGCGGATGCCCTGGTCGCGTGTGACCTCGGTGCCGCCGGCCTCGACGGGCACGATCTCGCGCTCGAAGCGTCCCTCGGCCGTGGCCTGCGCCGCGCGCCGGTGCGACTCCAGGCTCAGCGCGTCCTGGTCGGCGCGGGTGACCTCCCAGCGCTCGGCGATCATCTCGGCCGAGACGCCCTGGGACACGAGCGGGTAGCGCTCCAGCAGCTCCCGCGGATGCGGCGTCCCGAGGTCGCCGGCCGTCGCGCCGGAGCCGATCGGGATGCGGCCCATGTGCTCGACGCCGGCGCCGATGGCGACGTCGGCCATCCCGGACGCGATCAGCGCCGCGGCGAAGGTGACGGCCTGCTGGCCGGAGCCGCACTTGCGGTCGATCGTCGCCGCGGGCACGGCCTCCGGGAGGCCGGCCTGCAGCCAGGCGTTGCGGCCGATCGCCGACTGCTCGCCGACCTGCGAGACGCAGCCGGCGACGACGTCGTCCACGAGCGCCGGGTCGATCCCGGCGCGCTCCACGACGGCCCGGTAGGCGGCACCGAGCAGCACGTTGGGATGCAGCTCGCGGTAGACGCCCTTCTCGGGATGCCCGCGGCCGATCGGTGTGCGCACGGCCTCCACGATGACGACCTCGCGTCCCTGCATGGCCCGGACCCCGTTGAGCGGCATGTTCGCATAGTAGCCGCCCCCATCTCGCAACTATGCGTATGGTAGCTGGAGATCCACGACCAGGAGCCATCATGCCGTTGAACCCTGAGATCCGTACGATCCTCGACGCGATCGCCACCGGCGGTGGCTATGAGCTGGGCACCGGCACGGTGCTTCAGGATCGCGAGGCGATGGCGCAGCTCGGCGGCGCCACCCAACAGGCCGCGGTCGACCTGCACCGGGTGGAGGACTTCGAGATCCCCGGCGCCGCCGGCCCGCTGCCGGCCCGTGGCTACTGGCCCTCGGACACCCCGGGTCTGCCGATCGTCCTGTTCTGGCACGGCGGCGGCTGGCAGATGGGTGACGTCGACTCGGTCGACCGCCCCGTCCGCGCGATCGCCGACCGCGCCGGCGTCATCGTCATCAGCACCACCCACCGGCTCGCGCCCGAGCACCCGTACCCCGCCGCTGTCGAGGACGGCTTCGCG
Organism: Baekduia sp.; assembly: GCA_036500525.1. Classification (GTDB taxonomy): domain Bacteria; phylum Actinomycetota; class Thermoleophilia; order Solirubrobacterales; family Solirubrobacteraceae; genus Baekduia. The sequence continues at coordinate 15,633 of DASYBY010000560.1, forward strand.
GCGTTGCAGTGGGTGAGCGCGAACGCGGAGCGGCTCGGTGGCCGCGCCGACCACGTCGTGATCGCCGGCGAGAGCAGCGGCGGCAACGTCGCGGGGGCCGTCGCGGTCATGGCGCGCGACGCCGGCGGCCCGCCGGTCGCCCACCAGCTGCTGATCACGCCGACGGTCGACGCCGACCTCACGCGGCCGTCGTGCATCGCCTACGGGGAGGACCACCTGCTGACGACCAAGATGATGCACCTGGTCTGGCGGCGGTACCTCGGTCCCGAGCTGAGCGCCGACCTCGACGCCGCCCGGTACGACCGCGTCCCGCACCGCGCGGCGCTCCTGCGCACCTCGGACCTCGCGGGCCTCGCGCCCGCGACGGTGATCGCGTGCGAGTGCGATCCCCACCACGACGAGAACGTGGCGTACGCCGAGCGGCTGCAGCAGGCCGGCGTGCCGACGCGCCTGGCCGACTTCCCGGGGCTGACGCACGGTGCCCTGAACCTCGCGGGCGTGGTCCCCGCGGCGCGCGAGTACGCCGACGCGGTGGCGGACCTGTTCGCCGAGGCGACAGCTCAGCGAACGGCCTAAAAGTATGTATGGTTGCTATGTATGAACACAGATACGGGTCGGCTGGCGGGTAAGGTCGTGGTCATCTCCGGACTGGCCGGCGGACAGGGACGGGAGGCGGCGCTGCTGTTCTCTCGCGAAGGAGCGCGGATCGTCGGATGTGACCTCAACGCCGAGGGCGTCCACGAGACCGAGGAGCTGGTGCGGGCCCAGGGTGGCGAGATCAAGTGCCAGGCGCCGGTCGACCTCGGCGACCCCGACGCGGCCGACGCATGGATCGCCTTCGCCGCCGAGGCCTTCGGCGGCTTCGACGTCCTCTACAACAACGCGGGCGCGCCGCGCTTCGGCCCGATCGACGAGATGTCGACCGAGGACTGGGACTTCACGATCCGCAACGAGCTCGACCTCGTCTTCTACTGCACCCGCGCCGCGTGGCCGCACCTCGTCGCCCGCGGCGGCGGCGCGATCGTCAACGTGGGCTCGGTCGCCGGGATCACCGGCCTCAAGCGCATGCCCCAGGTCGCGCACGCCGCGACCAAGGCGGCCGTGATCGGCCTGACGCGGCAGCTCGCCGCCGAGGGCGCCGACCACGGGATCCGCGCCAACTCGTTGTCGCCGGGCCTCATCGAGACGCCGGCCACCGCCGATCTGCTCGCCGAGGGGCCCGACAGCCCGCTGCGCGACCTGATCACCAAGACCGCGATGCTGCGGTCCGGGCAGGCGCGGGAGATGGTCAACGTCGCGCTCTTCCTGGCGTCCGACGAGTCCTCCTACGTCACCGGCGCGAACATCGTCGCCGACGGTGGCATGACGGTGATCATCTGATGGCCGGCCGGCTCGCCGGCAAGGTCGCGATCATCACCGGCTCGGCGCGCGGGATCGGCGCGTCGATCGCCCGGACCTTCGCCGCCGAGGGTGCGTCGGTGCTGGTCACCGACATCCTCGACGACCTCGGTGCCGAGACGGCCGCGGCGATCACCGCCGACGGGGGCCGCGCCCGCTACCAGCACCTCGACGTCACCAGCGAGGACGACTGGGCCGCGGCGGTCACGGTCTGCGAGCGGGAGCTCGGGCCGATCGACGTCTACGTCAGCAACGCGTTCTCCTACGGCGCCGGTCAGAACCGCACCGCGGTGGGGGACATGACGCCGGCACAGTGGCGCGCGGGCCTGGAGGTCAACCTCACCGGGCCGTTCCTCGGCCTGCACGCGATCCTTCCCGGGATGCGCGCCCGCGGCGCCGGGACGATCGTGGCGATCGCCTCGGCGGCCGGCCCCGACGCCTCGCTGCCCGGCGCGCCCGACTACCACGCGGCGAAGTCCGGGACCGCCGGCCTGATGCGCAACCTCGTCGTCACGCACGGCCAGGAGGGGATCCGCGCAAACACGATCCTCGCCGGCGCGACGAACACCCCGATCCTGCACCTCGACGCGGTCTCCGAGATCGCGCGCGGATGGCCGATCCCGCGGGTCGGCGAGCCGGAGGAGATCGCCTGGGCGGCGGTCTACCTCGCCGCCGACGAGAGCAGCTACACGACCGGCGTGAACCTCTATGTCGACGGCGGATCGACGCTGCCGATCGCGCCGCTGTACGCCGCCGAGCACTGAGCATCGTGGCCGCCGCTTCCGCGCCGGTGCGCGTGACCGTCGCCGACGGCGTCGCGGAGATCCTGCTCGACCGGCCTGAGGCGGGCAACGCGATCGACCCGGCGCTGGCAGCCGCGCTGCGCGCGGCCGTCGAGGAGGTCGTCGATCGTGCGGACGCGCGGGTGATCGTGCTCGCAGCATCGGGGCCGGTCTTCTGCGTCGGCGGCGACCTGCAGTTCATGGCCGCGCGGGCGAGCGACGCTTCCACCGCGCTGCAGGATCTCGCCGACGAGCTCCACGCCGGACTGCGCGCGCTGGCCGGCGCACGGGCGCCGGTGATCGCCAAGGTCCAGGGTGTCGCCGCCGGCGCGGGCCTCAGCCTCGTCTGCGCCGCCGACCTCGCCTACGCCGCCGACACGGCGACGCTGACCGCCGCCTACAGCGCGGTCGGGCTGTCGCCGGACGGCGGCATGTCCTGGACGCTGCCGCGGCTGGTCGGCCGGCGGCGCGCAGCCGAGCTGATGCTGACCAACCGCCGCGTCGCGGCAGACGAGGCGGCGGCGATGGGCCTGATCACCGCCGCCGTGACCGCGGCCGGCCTCGACGACCACGTCCGGTCGGTCGCCACGCGGCTCGCGGCCGGGCCGGCCGCCGCCCACGCGGCGATCAAGGCGCTGCTACGCGCCTCGCCGGCCGCCGGCCTCTCCGAGCAGCTGGAGCGCGAGGCGGCGTCGATCGCGTCCCTCGCCGGCTCCGCGACCGGCCTGGAGGGCGTCGCCGCCTTCCTCGAGAAGCGGCCGCCGCACTTCCCGGAGCGCTGAAGGTGGTGGGCGGGAGCCGTTGACCCATTTGTGTAAACTCTGCTAATAGTAGACACGATGATCTCCAATATGAGCGTGGGCGATCAGCCCGCCGCCCACGTGCGGCCCGACTTCAACCCGCTCGCGCCGGACTACCTCCGCGACCCGTACCCCATCCTCGAGGCGGCCCGCCGCGAGCAGCCGGTCTTCTTAGCGCCCCAGCTCGGCATCTGGGTCGTGACACGCTACGAGGACCTGCTCGCGGTCACCGCCGACTGGCAGACGTTCTCGCAGTCGGCCGCCCGGCTGATGCCGGTGCCCGCGGAGATCCGCGACCGCGTCACCGAGGACTGGTTCGAGGAGGCGTTCATGAACGCCGACCCGCCGGTCCACACGGTGGCGCGCAAGGCCGTCAACGCCGGCTTCACCCGCAGCCGGATCCTGGCCATGGAGCCGCGCATGCGCGAGACCGCGCACCGGCTCATCGACGGCTTCGCCGCCGACGGCCGCTGCGAGTTCATGTCGCAGTACGCCTATCCGATGGGTGCGACGACGCTGGCGACGTTCGTCGGTCTCCCGGTCGCGGACATGCCGCGCCTCAAGGCGTGGGCGCAGGACCTCCTGATCCTCGCCTACCCGCGCAACGCCGCGGTGCCGGGCTCCGAGGAGATCATCGGCAAGGACATGAGCCACGCCGAGCTCGTCGAGCGCTGGACGCGCATGGCCGAGTGCCGCGAGTACCTCCACGAGCAGATCCGTCGCCGCGTCGAGCACCCGCAGGAAGACCTGATCTCGACGCTCGTGCATCTGCGCGACGACGCGGGCGAGCCGGCGTTGAAGACCGAGCGGATCGTCACCCACCTGATCGACCTGATCGCCGCGGGCACCGACACCGTCGCACCGCTCACCGCGCAGCTGCTGAAGTTCCTGATCGAGGACCCCGAGCAGTTCGAGGCCGTGCGCAGCGACTCAAGCCTGCTCGAGAACGCCGTCGAGGAGGCGCTGCGCGCCCGCGGCACCGGCAACCTGCTGCTGCGTTACACCAGCCGGGCCGCGGAGATCGGCGGCGTGCCGATCCCGGCCGGCTCCGTCGTCGCGCTCTCCTACGCGGCCGGCGGCCGCGACGAGGAGAAGTTCGCCTGCCCGCACCAGTTCGACGTCCGCCGCGCGGGCGCCTCCGATCACCTCGCCTTCGGCCGCGGCCGGCACTTCTGCATCGGCGCGCCGCTGGCCCGCGCGCAGGCGCGCATCTCGGTCGAGGCGATGCTCGAGCGGCTCCCGGACCTGCGGCTTGCGCCCGGGCAGCGGCTCGACTACCACTCCGCCATCGGCGTGTTCATGCTGCAGGCGATCGCGTTCGAGTGGAGCGCGACCGCCTGAGCAGGGCGCTCAGCCCGCGCTGGTGGCGACCGTGAAGTGTCCACGCGAGTGGCGCGGCGTCTCGGCCTCGTCGACGATCGCGACCGCGAGATCCTCGACGTCGACCTTCGCGGGCCGGCCGTCCTCCATCAGCAGCTGGTCGGTGCCGTAGCGCAGTCGGCCCGTCTTGCCGCCGTAGGACCCCAGGAACAGCGAGGGGGAGACGAACGCCCAGTCGAGCTCCTGCTCGCGCTCGAACAGGTAGTAGGCCATGCGCGCGCCGCGCGGGATGTCAGGCGACGGTGGGCCGGTGGCGATGAGCATCCCCTCGGGCGGGTTGCCGAGGTGCTCGCCGAGGAACGCCAGGTCGTCGACGAGCATCTTGCCGCCCTCGACGTGGAGGCTGCCGGCGCCGCCGACGTAGATCAGCCGCTCGACGTCGGACTGCTTGACGCCGTCGATGATCGTGCGCGTGCCCTCGACGATGTCACGGTACATGTGCGGGTTCGCGGCGACGTCGTGGCCGCCGGGGTTGAAGCAGCTGACGACGACGTCGTGGCCGGCGACCGCGCCGGCGACCCGCCCCGCGTCGTGGACGTCGACCGCCAGCGGCGTGAGCAGCTCGTGCTCGGGCAGTGCGTCGGCGTTGCGGACGATGCCGGTGACCTCATGGCCACGCGAGAGCGCCTCGTCGCGCACCCTCCGTCCGACGTACCCGGTTGCGCCGATGAGCGCGATCTTCATCGCTTCCTCCTGATCATGAACATGACAACTGTGTATACTATAAACCGCTTTGAGGAACGCCATCCGTGCCCGCTGACCGGCTACTGCCATCGCGGGAGGCCGAGGACCTGCTCGCGACCGTCCGCGACTTCGCCGTCGCCGAGCTCGTGCCGCATGCGGCACGAGCCGAGGCCGACGGCGCCTTCCCGCGCGAGGCCTTCCGCGTGCTCGGCCGGCTCGGAATCCTGGGCATGCCCTATCCCGAGGCGCTCGGTGGCGGCGACCAGCCCTACGAGATCTACCTCCAGGTGCTCGAGGAGCTCTCCGGCGCGTGGGCGACGGTCGGCGTCGGGGTCAGCGTCCACGTCATGTCCTGCTACCCGCTGTCGCGATGGGGGACGGCGGCGCAGCAGGAGCGGTGGCTGAGCGAGATGCTCGCTGGTGAGCTGCTCGGGGGCTACTGCCTCTCGGAGGCCCATGCGGGCTCCGACCCGGCGGCGATGCGGACCGCGGCCACGCCGGTGGCCGGCGGCTACCGCGTCACGGGCGCCAAGGCCTGGGTCACCCACGCCGGCGACGCCGACTTCTACACCTTGTTCGCCCGCACCTCGGCGGACCGCTCGCGGGGCATCTCGGCGTTCCTGGTGCCGGCCGGTGCCGACGGCCTCGACGTGCTGGAGCCCGAGCGCAAGATGGGGCTGACCGGCTCGACCACGGCGACGTTGAGCTACGAGGGCGTGGAACTCGAGGTCGGGCGGCGCGTCGGCGACGAGGGCCAGGGCCTGGCGATCGCGCTCGAGGCGCTGGACTCCGGCCGGCTCGGCATCGCGGCCGTGGCCACGGGCGTCGCGCAGGCCGCGCTCGACCACGCGGTCGCCTACGCCAAGGAGCGCGAGACGTTCGGCAGGCCGATCATCGAGCACCAGGGCCTCGGCTTTCTGCTGGCCGACATGGCGGCGGCGGTGGCGGGCGCCCGCGCGGTGATGCTCGACGCGGCGCGCCGGCGCGACGCCGGCCTGCGCTTCGCCCGGCAGGCGTCGATCGCCAAGCTCGTCTGCACCGACGCGGCGATGCGCGTCACGACGGACGCGGTCCAGGTGCTCGGCGGCGCGGGCTACACCAAGGACTTCCCGGTCGAGCGACTGATGCGCGAGGCCAAGGTCCTGCAGATCTTCGAGGGCGCCAACCAGATCCAGCGCATGGTGATCGCGCGGGACCTGGCGCGCTAGCCGACGCGCGCCGCCTCGGCGCGCCCGGCGAGGTCGGTCACGCGCGCGACGAGGTCGGGCCACAGCACGCGCGGCAGGTCGTGGCCCATGCCCGGGTAGACGTGGAGCTGCGCGCCACCGATCGCCGCGGCCGTCGCGTGCGCGCCAGCGAGCGTGATCAAAGGGTCCTCTGCGCCATGGAGGACGAGCGTCGGCGCGGTGATGCGGCGGACCCCCGCGGTGCGGTCCCCGGAGGCCCAGATCGCGACGAGCTGGCGCCGGCCGCCTTCCGGGTCGTAGGCCCGGTCGAACGACCGTTCCCCGAGGTCGCGCGCCGCCGCCTCGTCGAGCGGGTGGCCGGGCGAGCCGATCGTCCGCAGCAGGTCGACCGCGCGCCGGCCGGCCGCGGCGCGGTCGGCGACCGGCGGCGCCAGCAGCATCGCGCGCGCGGCCGCGGTGGGCCGGCCGACGTCGGCCGCGATCGTCGACATGATCGAGGTCAGCGAGCGCACCCGCGCTGGGTGGCGCACCGCGAGCGTCTGGGCGACCATCCCGCCCATCGACACGCCGAGGACGTGCGCGGAGTCCAGCGCCAGGGCGTCGAGGACGCCCGCCGCGTCGTCGGCCATGTCGTCGAGGGTGTAGGCCGCGGCCGCCGCGGCGGCGCGGAGGCCGTGGGAGAAGTCCGGCGGCCCGGCCTCGTGCAGGTGGGTCGACAGGCCCGCGTCGCGGTGGTCGAAGCGGATCACGCAGAACCCGTGCGCCACGAGCAGCGCGCAGAGGTCGTCGGGCCAGGCCAGGAGCTGGGCGCCGGCTCCGGCGCACAGCAGCAGCGGCCGCGCTCGATCGGCACCCAGGACCTCGTGGTGGATCGCGACGTCCACCGCTTCGCCCTCAGGGGTGGTGGACCGGTGCGCCGCCGCAGCCGACGTCGAGCACGGTGAGCGACCCCGGCTCGACGATCGTGATGTGCAGCCGCGGCTCCGGCCCGTGGCCGAAGGCGCAGTTGCTCGGGGCCGCGCCGCTGACCTGGATGCGCCGCTGGATCGCGCCGTCGCGGTCGACGACCGCGATGTGCCCCTGCCCGTAGACGGCGACGTAGAGCAGGCCATCGTCGCCGGCGGCCAGGCCGTCGGGCCCGATGACCCGCGGCTGCGGGCCGTCGGGGTCGGTGATGCTGGGCAGCTGCGTCCGCGTCGCCACGGCGCCGTCGGCGGTCAAGGTGTAGCGGTAGATGTGGCCGGTGACCGACTCGGTGACGTAGAGCGCGCCGTCGAGCCCGAAGACGAGGCCGTTGGCGGCCATGAGCCCGGAGTCCAGGCGCGACAGCGCGCCGGTGGCGGGCTCGTAGCGGAAGACGCGCCCGTCCCAGTCGTAGCTGTCCAGCGGCGCGTCGCCGGCCAGCTCGGGCGGCGTGAGCCCGGTGTCGGTGAAGTAGAGCGCGCCGTCGGGGCCGAAGGCCAGGTCGTTGGGCCAGAGGATGGGGCCGCCGTCGAACGTGTCGAGCACGGGCTCCAGCTCGCCGCCCGGCGCCACCCGCTTGATGCCGGGGCCGTCGCCGTCGCCAAGGCCGATCGACTCGGCGACCCACAGCGTGCCCGACCCGTCGATCGCGACGCCGTTCGGCCGGCCGGTGCGCACGAGCCGCTCGAGCGTCGTGCCGTCGGCACCGACCCGCGTCACGCCGCCGGCCTCGGCGCCCATCTCGACGACGAGCCAGCCGCCGTCCTGGAGCGCGACCGGCGTCTCGGGCTCGTGGAGGCCGGTGGCGAAGGCGATATCCATCATGAAATTCAACTCTATGATAGTGATAGTAGATATGGCAACCGATTCGCGACGCCGGCGTGGCCGGGGATGACGGGCCGCCTCGATGGAAAGGTGGCGATCGTCACCGGTGCGGCGCGCGGGCTGGGGGAGTCGATCGCCACGCTCTTCGCGGCTGAGGGCGCTGCGGTGCTGCTGACCGACGTCCGCGACGAGCTCGGCGAGCAGGCCGCGGCCACGATCGCCGCGACCGGCGGTGCCGCCGCGTACCGGCACCTCGAGGTCGCCGACCAGGACGACTGGGTCGCCGCCGTGGAGGACTGCGTCGCACGCTTCGGCGCGCCGAACGTGCTCGTCAACAACGCTTTCGTGCGGGCGACGTCCAAGCTCCTGGACGAGACCGTCGAGCACTGGCACCAGGTCCTCGACGTCAACCTCACCGGCGCCTTCCTGGGCATGCGCGCCGTGATCCCGCACATGATCGAGGCCGGGGCGGGTTCGATCGTCGCGATCTCGTCGGCCAACGGCGGCGACGGCCGCGGCTTCCCCAGCCACGCCGCCTACTGGGCCTCCAAGGCGGGGCTCACGGGCCTGACCCGCAACGCCGGCATCACCTACGGCCCCCAGGGCATCCGCGCCAACGTGATCCTGCCCGGCCCGATGCGCACGCCGCTGCTGGCCGACTCCATCGACAAGGTCGAGCAGCTGGTCCGGGGCTGGCCGATCCCGCGCGTGCCCGACCCCGACGAGGTGGCCTGGGGCGCGGTCTACCTCGCGTCCGACGAGTCGCGCTACACGACCGGCGCGACGCTGCTCATCGACGGCGGCCACACGACCGCCGTCTGACTTCTCCCGGAGAACCGACATGCCCAACCTCAGCTTCGACTTCACCGACCGCACCGTCATCGTCACCGGTGCCGGCCGCGGGATCGGCCAGGCCATCGCCGCGCGGTTCGTCGCGGCCGGCGCGACCGTGCTGGCCGTCGACCTCGACGAGGCCGCCCTGCACGAGGCCGCCGCGGCGACCGGCGCGATCCCCGTCGTCGCCGATGTCAGTAAGACCGCCGACGTGGAGCGCACGGTCGCCCAGGCGCTCGACGCCGGCGGCCGCGTCGACGTCGTGGTCAACAACGCGGGCGTCCTGCTCGAGGGCCCGCTGGCCGCGATCGAGGACGGTGACTGGGACGCGGTCCTGCGCGTGCACCTCGGCGGCACCTACCGCTTCACGCGCGCCTGCATCCCGGCCTTCACGCGCGGCGGCGGCGGCCGCGTCGTCAACGTCACGTCGTTCACCGGCCTCCACGGCGTGCCCGGGCAGACGGCCTACTCGGCGGCCAAGGCCGGGATCGTCGGCTTCACCAAGTCGGCGGCCAAGGAGCTGGCGCCGCTCGGCGTCACGGTCAACGCGATCGCGCCGCTGGCCGAGACGCGGATGGTCGAGGCGCTGGCCGACGAGCTGCGGGCCAAGATGACCGCCGCGATCCCCGTCGGGCGGATCGCGCCGCCGTCGGAGATCGCCGCGGCGGTCGCGTTCCTCGCCTCCGACGAGGCCGCCTACGTGACGGGCACGGTCCTGCAGGTCGATGGCGGATCAAGCATGTGAGCGTCCAACAGGAGGAGATGGGTGTGTCCACGCAAGCAGGAGCGGCGTACGAGGTCCAGGAGGTCTCGTTCCTCAGCGACGGGGTCAAGGTCGCGGCGGAGCTGTGGCTGCCCGCCGGCACCGGCGGTCCGCGGTCGGGGATCGTCGTCGGCCACGGGACGTCGATGACCAAGGAGGCGCTCGTGGGTCCGGCGCACCACCTCTGCGAGGCCGGGCTGGTGGTGCTGTCGATCGACTACCGCAGCTTCGGGCTCAGTGACGGCGAGCCGCGCCGCGCGATGTTCCCGCGGCGCGAGGTGGACGACTTCCGCAGCGCGATCAGCTACCTCCGTCGCCGGCCGGAGGTCGACCCGGAGCGCATCGGCATCTGGGGCGTCAGCTTCGCCGGGGGCGTCGTGATCCACACCGCGGCGCTGGACCGGCGCGTCAAGGCGGTCGTGGCGCAGAGCCCGACGGTCGACGGCCGGCGCTGGATCCGCGAGCTGCGCTCCGGCTTCGCGTGGGAGCAGCTCCTGACCGCGCTCGAGGAGGACCGTGAGCGCCGCGACGCCGGGCAGGAGGGCGCGCGCGTGCCCTACGCGAGCCCCGAGGGCATGGCGGTCATCCCGGTGATGCTGCCGCCCGGCTTCGTCCCCGACCCGGCCGACCCCAACCCGGTGCGCAACCCCGGGCAGATGCAGACCTGGGACCCGATGCTGCTGCTCGAGTCGATCGAGCACATCATCGACTTCAACCCCACCGACGTGATCGACATGATCGCGCCACGGCCGCTGCTGATCGTCACCAACAGCGGACACGACGAGGTCCACCTGCTCACCCACGTCCAGGACGCCTACAAGCGCGCGGGCGAGCCCAAGGAGATGGTCCTGCTCGACTACGACTCGTTCGGGCTCTACGAGGGCCAGGGCCTGGCCGAGGCGATGGGGATCGCCGCCGAGTTCTTCCACCGCCACCTCGGCAAGGGCTAGGAGGACGCGGGCTCGACCGCCGGGTCGAGCCCGAGCGCGACGCCAGGCGGGCGCGCGCCGCGGCGGCGGGGGATCAGCAGCGCTGCGAGGATGCTCGCCGCCAGCCCGGCGGCGCAGATGCCGAAGGCCAAGGTGTAGGCGTCGGCCGTCGGCCTCCCCACGGCGTCGACGTGCCCGGCCACGACGGTTGCCGTCAGCTGGGCGCCGACGGCGCCGCCGATCGTCCGCGCGACGGCGTTCATCCCGGTCGCGACGCCGGTCTGGTCCTGGCGGACGCTCTGCACGATGAGGTTGGTCATCGCCGCGACGCCCAGCCCGATGCCGGCGCCGAGCAGCGCCGACGCGGCGTAGACCTCCAGGTGCGCGCCGCGGGCGACGGTCAGCAGCGCGTAGGCGGCAGCGGCCAGCGCAGCGCCGAGCATCAGCGAGGCCCGTGAGCCGACGCGCCGCTCCAGCCGGCCGGCCGCCTGCCCGACGAGCAGCATGCCGAGCGTCAGCGGGACCAGGAACAGGCCCGAGGCCGGCAGCGACGCCGCGAATCCGTAACCCGTGCTGCGGGGCTCCTGGACGTACTGCGGGATGAGCACGAACGACGCGTACATGCCGACGCCGATCAGGATCGCCGCGAGGTTCGTCGTCCACACCGTCCGCAGTCGCAGCATCGCGATGTCGACGAGCGGGTGGTCGCTGCGCAGCTCGCTGCGGACCCAGAGCGCCAGCGCCGTCGCGCCGGCGAGCGCGAGCAGGAGCGTCCGGGGCGACGTCCAGCCCCAGGCGGTCGTCCGCGTCACGGCCAGCAGGGCGACGGTCAGCCCGACCGACAGCAGGAGGGCTCCGGGCCAGTTGATCTTCGTCTTGACGCGCACCGGCGACGGGGGGACGAACGCCACCGCCAGCGGCACGACGGCCAGGATCCCGATCAGCGGTAGCCAGAACAGCCAGTGGTAGGAGAGGTGCTCGACGATCAGGCCGGCCAGGACGACGCCGAGGCCGGCGCCGATGCCGATCAGCGCCGAGAGGAAGCCGATGGCGCCCGCGACCTGGTGCTGCGGGAACTCGTCGCGGATGATCGCGAAGGAGAGCGGGAAGAGCCCGCCGGCGGCTCCCTGCACCGTGCGGCCGGCGATCAGCGGGGCAGCAGCGGTCGACAGCGCGCAGATCAGCGTGCCGGCGGCGAGCATGAGCAGCACGGCGACCAGCACGCGGTCCTTGCCGTACATGTCGCCGAGCCGGCCGAGGATCGGGGTCCCGACGGACGCGCTCAGCAAGTAGGCGGTGAGCACCCATGCGGTCGTCGTCTCCGACGTCCCGAGGGCGTGGCGCAGCTGGGGAAGCGCCGGGACGACCAGCGACTGCAGCAGCGAGTAGACCGCGAGCGACAGTGCGAGGACGACGAAGGTCCGGCGACGGGCGCGGGTGTCGGTGACCATACGTAACGACGCTACTGTAAGCAGAGATAATGGTAGTGTTTCGACGATGACCCCTGCTGCCTCCACTGCACGCTTCGAGGGGAAGGTCGCGGTCGTCACCGGCGGTGCCTCCGGGATCGGCCTGCAGATCGTCCGCCGGCTCGTCGGCGACGGCGCCCGCGTGATGATCGGCGACCTCAACACCGACGCGATCGAGCAGGTCCGCGGCGAGCTCGGCGACGCCGTGGCCGGCGTCGCGACCGATGTCGGCCGCGAGGCCGACGTCGAGGCGCTGGTCGCCGCCGCCGTCGACTGGGCCGGCCCGCTGGACCTCGGCTTCAACTGCGCCGGCGCGGTCAAGGACGGGCTGCTCGTCGACCTCGAGGTCGAGGACTGGGATCGCGTCATGGGCGTGACCGCCCGCGGCGTCTTCCTGTCGATCAAGCACGAGGCGCGGCAGATGATCCGCCAGGGCACGCCCGGCGCGCTGGTGACCATCACCTCCATCAACTCGGTCACGCCCGTCCACGGCGTGACGGTCTACAACGCGGCCAAGGCCGCGGCGGCGATGGTCGTCCAGAACGCCGCCCTGGAGCTCGGCGAGCACGGGATCCGCTCCAACGCGATCGCGCCGGGCCTGATCGCCACGCCGATGACCGAGTACATGCGGTCGATCCCGCGAGTGATGGACGCCTATCTGGAGTACGCGCCGCTCGGCCGCACGGGGGAGACCGACGACGTCGCCTCCGCCGCGTTGTTCTTGGCCAGCGACGAGGCATCGTGGATCACGGGCGTGAACCTCCTGGTCGACGGAGGCCACCGCACGGTCGGCTACCCCAATCTGACGAAGCTGTTCGAGGGGCTCGGCGCCCCGGCCGAGGGCGCCGCATAGGGCGCGTGGGTCATGACGGGTCAGAACACCGATAAGAACGAGGGAACGCAATGGACAGGTTGAAGTTCGACGGGCGGGTCATGGTGGTCACCGGCGCAGGCCGCGGCATGGGCGCGGCGCATGCCGCCGAGCTCGCGGCCCGCGGCGCCAAGGTCATGGTCAACGACCTCGGCGGCGACATGTTCGGCGAGGGCGCCAGCAGCGAGCCCGCCGAGCAGATGGCGCAGCAGATCCGCGCCGCGGGGGGCGACGCGCTCGCCAACGGGGACGACGTGTCGACGGCCGAGGGCTGCGCGTCGCTGATCTCCTCCGCCGTGGACGCCTTCGGCCGCCTCGACGGCGTCGTCCACAACGCGGGGATCGCGCGCTTCACGCCGATCGCCGAGACCGACGAGCCCTCGTTCGACGAGGTCCTGCGCGTCCACCTGCACGGTGGGTTCAACCTCACCCAGCAGGCGTGGCCGCATCTGGCGCAGCGCGGCGGCAGCATCGTCTACATCACCTCGGGCGCCGGGCTCTACGGCGTGCCGACGCTGGTCGGCTACGCGGCCGCGAAGGTCGGCCTCGTCGGCCTGATGCGCTGCGCGGCGACCGAGGGCAACGAGGCCGGCATCCGCGTCAACGCGCTGGCCGTGGCGGCCGCGACGCGCATGATGGACTGGATGGAGGACACGCCCAACCTCCACGCGTGGTTCCAGCGTTACATGAAGCCGGAGCTGCCCGCCGCCGCGGCGGTCTCGCTCCTGCACCAGGACTGCACGGCGACCGGGCGCATCTTCGAGGCCTTCGGGCCCCACATGGCCGAGGTCCTGATCGCCGAGACCAGCGGCTTCACCAAGCTCGACATGACGGCCGAGGACTTCACCGAGCATCTTGACCAGATCACGGCGCGCGACGGGCTGATCTTCCCCGACGGCCCCGACGACTTCCATGGGCGGATGTTCGGCTTCGCGATGGACGCGGGGGCCGAGCCCTTCGAGCCGGACGCGGAGCAGGCTCCGCTGATCACGGTCGCCGACGATCATCAGTAGCACCGCCGGAGCGGTTGTCCGTCGGCCGCCGAGACGCCCGACGACGGACGTATAGTACCCAATGATGCCAACGAAGAAGACCGCGCCCAAGGCGGAGCGACCGCCGGTCAAGCCCGAGCGCAAGCTGCCCGAGCGGGCATCGCTGACCTTGGGGTCCCGTGCTCGTAACCCCAAGACCTCGGAGATCGTGGCGCGCGATCTCGCCGCGCAGATCGCGGATGCCGCCATGGAGGAAGGCACCATGCTGCCGACCGAGCGCGTCATGGCGGAGTCGCTCGGCGTAGGGCGGACGACCATGCGCGAGGCCCTGCGCCTGCTGGAGACGCGCGGCGTGCTGACGATTCGCTCGGGCCCCGGTGGCGGGCCCGTGGTGCGCCGTCCGCGGCCCAGCGACCTCACCGAGGCGCTCACGCTGATCCTGCAGTTCGAGTCGGCGACCTTCAAGGAGGTCATGGACGCCCGCCTGTGGCTGGAGCCGACCGTGGCCCGCTCGGCCGCGGCCGGGATCTCCGAGGAGGCGATCGACGCGCTGCAGGAGCTCAACGACACGATGCGCCAGTCGGCCGGCGACGAGGACGTCATGTCGGCCTCCAACCGCCGCTTCCACTCGATCATCGCCGAGGAGTCCGGCAGCGTCGTGCTGCGGATCTTCTCCGAGACCATCCTGACGATCGGCGACGGTCGTTCGGTCGGCATCGGCTATCCGCGCAAGCAGATCCTCGCCATCGCCGACTCCCACCAGCTCGTCATCGACGCGTTGCGGGCCCACGACGCGGACAAGGCCGAGCTGGCCATGCGCAAGCACCTCTCCGAGGCCAACACGTACTGGCACCGGCGCTTCTCCGATGTGATCTCGCGCCCCGTGCGCTGGATCCAGTAGCCCGCGCCTCCCGCTGAGCAGGACCCGAGCGCGCGTCGCCGTACCGGCGGCGCGCGCTTTTCGCTGGGCGGTTTCAGAAGCTGGATATGATATGTATAGAAGCGAGGATTACCGGGTCGACGGCGGCGCTTGGCCGCCAGGAGGAGCAACGTGGCTGACAACGGTTCAAGGGCTGGAGGCAACCGCCTCGACGGCAAGGTGGCGATCGTGACCGGGGCGGCACGCGGGCTCGGCGCCTCGATCGCGGAGCTGTACACGGGCGAGGGCGCGAAGGTCCTCCTGACCGACGTGCGTGACGACGAGGGCGAGGCGGTCGCCGCGGCCATTCGCGACGCCGGCGGCACGGCCGCCTACCAGCACCTCGACGTGACGAGCCCCGACGAGTGGGCGGCGGCGGTGGAGCGGTGCGAGAGCGAGCTCGGGCCCTGCAACGTCCTCGTCAACAACGCCTTCATCTACAGCCAGCCGTCGATCGCCGACGTCTCCTGGGAGGAGTGGAGCCGCAACATCGACGTCAACCTCAACGGCCCGTTCCACGGCTTCCGCGCGGTCCTGCCGCGGATGCGCGAGCGCCACGACGGCACGTTCGTGACGATCTCCTCCTCCAACGGCAACGAGATGTCGCTGCCGGCGCAGGTCGCCTACCAGGCCGCCAAGGCCGGCCTGACCGCGGTCACGCGCCACATCGCCGTCGCCTACGCGGCCGACGGCATCCGCGCCAACTCGATCCACCCGGGCCCGATCCGCACGCCCGGCCTCGTCGAGCAGGACTTCATGGACATGGCCGAGTTCATCGCGACCGGCTTCCCGATCCAGCGGCTCGCCGAGCCGTCCGAGGTCGCCTGGGCGGCCGTGTACCTCGCGTCCGACGAGAGCAGCTACACGACCGCGACCGAGCTGGTCATCGACGGCGGCTCGGTCGCGACGATCAACGTTCCCGGGAAGAAGGACTGAACGATGAGCGGTGCAGCCAGGGCTCTCGGTGACTCCCCCCGGATCGCCGTGCTCGGTGTCGGGGCAGTCGGCTCGGTCGTCGGCGGCCTGCTGGCCGACGGCGGTCACGACGTGACGCTGATCGACCAGTGGCCCGAGAACGTCGAGCTCATCCAGGCCAACGGCCTCGGGCTCAGTGGAACCTGCGGCGAGCGGCAGGTGGCGGTGCCGGCGCTGCACATCCACCAGCTGCAGTCGGTGACCGTGCCGTTCGACGTCGTCCTGCTGGCGGTCAAGTCCTATGACACGGACTGGGCGACGACGCTCGCCGCCCGCTACCTGGCCGAGGACGGGGTGGTGGTCACCCTGCAGAACGGGATCAACGATCCGCGCGTGGCGGCGATCGTGGGCGAGCGGCGCACGATGGGCTGCGTCACGCTGATCGGCGTCGCGATGGACGGCCCCGGCGCGGCCATGAAGACCGACTCCGACAGCCTCGGCTTCAAGATCGGCGAGCTCGACGGCGTCGAGACCGAGCGGGCGCGGCGGCTGGTGGAGATCTTCTCCAGCGTCGCACCCGGCGTGGTGACGTCCAACCTCTGGGGCGAGCGCTGGTCCAAGCTGGCGCTCAACTGCATGGTCAACCCACTCGCCGCGGTCAGCGGGCTCGGCGCCGCCGACGTGCGCTCCAACCCGCACACCCAGCAGATCGGCGTTTGCCTCGGGGCCGAGGCGATCGAGGTCGGCCGCGCATCCGGGCACGAGGTCGAGTCGGTCTTCCGGATCGAGCCCGACCGGATCGTCGCCGCCTCGCGCGGTGAGGGGCTCGCCGAGGTCATGGCGACGATCGGCGACGGGGCGGCGGTCCGCGGCAACGGCTGGCCGTCGATGCTGCAGGACGTGCGCAAGCAACGCCGCAGCGAGGTCGACCAGCTGAACGGCTTCGTGGCGCAGGAGGGCCGGCGGCTCGGCATCGAGACGCCACTCAACGACGCCATCGTCGACGCGTTCGCCGAGCTCGGCACCGCGTTCGAGCCCGACATCTCGCGGCTAGCGCCCCTGCTGGAGCTCAGCGAGACGCGCGTGGCGGTGTCGCGATGACCCCGCCCAACCGCTACTCCGACGCCGAGCTGGAGTCGATCCAGGCTCGATACGTCGGGCAGGCCGACGGCGCCTGGAGCGCGTCGGCCTGGCCCGGCCTGGAGGCGCGCTCGCTCGGGCTCGACGAGTCGTCGTCGGGGCTGTTCGGCGCGTGGGCGCTGCGTGTCGGCGGCGGCGTGGGCTCCGACGTGGCGCGCGAGCTCGGCGTCCCGTTCCACATGATCTACGTGCGCCGTGGTGCGGTGACGGTCGTCGAGGCCGACGGGACGTCGACGCGGCTCGGGCCCGACGACGCGGTCCATCACCCGGCGGGGTCGCGCTTCGCGCTGACCGAGCCGACCGACGACCTCGAGGCCGTCGAGCTGACCGAGCGCGGTCCGGACCGCCAGGACCGCGGTGCGCGGCGCGCGGCGCTCTACGCGTTCGACACGCCCGAGGCCTCGGTGCTCGGCGCCGGGCCGCGGCCCAACGTGATCTACCGCGACCTCGGCACAGCAGCGGCGACCGGCGGCCGGATCCGCATGCAGGTCAACCAGGCCGAGGAGCCGGTGACCGACATGCTGATCTGGCACTTCCACGACATGGCGCAGTGGTTCATCGTGCTCGACGGCTGGGCCGACGTCGAGGTCCGCGACCATCCGCGCTATCGCGTGGAGCCGGGCGACGCGCTGTGCATCGGCGCCGGGCGCGGCATGTGCCACAACGTCGCCAACATCGGGCCCGGCTTCAAGATCCTCGAGCTGTGCACGCCCGCCACGTACGAGACGTGGTCGATCGATCCGCCGGAGCCCGTCGCCGCGACCTAGTGCCCGTCGGCGGTGCCGACGGGCGCGATCGTCACGGTCGAGCCGCCTTCGACGAGGTAGCGCGCGCCGGTGACGTAGCTGCTCTCGTCGGAGCCGAGGAAGACGGCGACCCACGCGACCTCCTCGGGCTCGGCGATGCGCCCGATGGGGAAGCCGGCCGCCACCTTCTCGACGATGGGGACGAATCCCTGGTCGATCAGGACAGGCGTCCGGATCGGGCCGGGGTGGACGGCGTTGGCGCGGATGCCCTCGCGGCCGTAGGTGACTGCGACGTGGCGCACGAGCGCGGTCGTCCCGGCCTTGGCCGCCTGGTAGTCGGCGTGGGTCGGCAGCGAGGCGTCGGGGCCGTCGCTGGAGGCGATCGCCACGATCGTGCCGTCGCGGTTGGCGCGCATCGTCGGCAGGACGGCGCGCATGCCGAAGAACGGCCCGGTGAGGTTGACCTCGAGGCCCTTGCGCCACTCGTCGGTGGCGGTGTCAGCCAGCGCGGGGCCACCGAAGCGGAACGCGTTGCTGACGAGCAGGTTGACCGGTCCGAACTCCGCGGCACAGCGCTCGACGGCGGCGGTCCAGTCGGACTCGCTGGTCACGTCCAAGTGCTGGTAGATGGCCTGGCCGCCCTCGTCGCGGATCGCGGCGGCGGTCTGCTCGCCCAGCTCGTCGAGGATGTCGGTCACCAGGACGGTGGCGCCCTCGAGCGCGTAGAGGCGGGCGATGCTGGCGCCGAGGCCGCGTGCTCCGCCGCTGATGATGGCCTGCTTGCCCTCGAGGCGCGAGCCGGAGATGCGGCCCATCCGGGGTAGGTCGTGCGTCGTCATATGATGCACTAGCATACACATGGTTAGCATAGAATTGCCCCAGCTCGAGGGAGACCAGAATGACCGTTGACGCGATCGCGGCGGCCCCGCGCCCGCCGGCCGAGTTCAACCCGATCGACCAGGCGTTCCTCGCCGATCCCTACCCGATGCTCAAGCGCCTGAGCGAGGAGTGCCCGGTGTTCTTCTCGCCGGAGCTGGGCTTCTGGGGCGTGATGCGCTACGACGACATCGCGCCGGCACTGGCGGACTTCGAGACGTTCTCCAACGCGAGTGTCCGCTTCCCGCCGATCCCCGAGGATCTGGCCGCCCGCGTGCCCGACGGCTTCTTCTCCAAGGCGTTCATCGCCATGGACCCGCCGGAGCACACCAAGTACCGCAAGGAGGGCAACCGCGGCTTCACGCGCGGGCGGATGAAGGAGCTCGAGGAGCCGATCCGGGCGATCGCCAACGAGCTGATCGACGGGTTCGCCGACCGCGGCGGCTGCGACTTCATGCACGAGTACGGCTACGCGCTGACCGTCCGCACGATCATGCAGTTGCTCGACATTCCGGTCGGGAAGATGGAGATCATGCGGCTGCTGGCCGAGGACTTCCCGTCCATCGTCCAGGACGGGATCGACCCGATGCCTCCCGACGAGCGCCACGAGCGCTGGGCGCGCATGGTCGAGGTGCGGGAGTACTTCACCGAGATGGTCGAGGAGCGGCGCGCGAACCCGGGCGAGGACATGGTGTCGGTGCTGTCGGGGACCAGGAACGAGGACGGCAGCCACGTCTTCGACACCCAGCGTCTGGTCACGCACATGACGGAGTTCATCTTCGGCGGTACGGATACGACCGCCAACCTGATGGCCTTCACGATCCAGCTGCTGGACCAGGACCCCGCCCAGCGCGAGCAGGTCCTGGCCGAC
>DASYBY010000561.1:0-8145 GCA_036500525.1 Baekduia sp.
GCCAGCTCCGGGGCGGGAGCAGGGATGCGCAGCGCGCGCAGACGCTCCCGGACGGGGGTGGTGGCGCGCGGGGCACGCGCCTCGGCAGGGGTCGCAATCGACATGCCGGGAGCATCGGCGCCGGCCCTGAGCCGACCTTCAACACTTCCTGGGACGTTGCTGGGAGGCCCGCTCCCAGCCAGCTCTCAGGGAGATCCGACCTGGCGCTCACCCGGCGCGTCGATGGTCTCTCCCATGAGCCATCTCCCTCTCGCCGGACCGGAGCGCCCGCGCGTCGACGTCGACGTCGTCGTCCCGGTCTACAACGAGCAGGCCACGCTGGAGCGGAGCATCCGGCGGCTGCACGCGTTCCTCTCCGGCGACTTCCCGTTCTCCTGGCGCATCGTGGTGGCCGACAACGCCAGCACCGACGCCACGCCGCAGATCGCCCGGGCGCTCGCCCTGCAGCTGCCCGGCGTCGTGCACCTGCGCCTGGAGCGCAAGGGCCGCGGGCTGGCGCTGCGCGAGGCATGGTCGGGCAGCCGCGCGCGCGTCGTCTCCTACATGGACGTCGACCTGTCGACCGACCTGCGCGCGCTGCTGCCGCTCGTCGCGCCGCTGCTGTCGGGCCACAGCGACGTCGCGATCGGATCGCGGCTGGCGCACGGCGCGCAGGTCGTGCGCGGGCCCAAGCGCGAGGTCATCTCCAGGACCTACAACAAGATCCTGCACGCGGCGCTGCGCGTGCACTTCACCGACGCGCAGTGCGGGTTCAAGGCGGTCACGCGGGCGGCGGCGGTCGAGCTGCTGCCGCAGATCCGCGACGACGGCTGGTTCTTCGACACCGAGCTGCTCGTCCTCGCCGGCCGTGCGGGGCTGCGCATCCACGAGGTGCCGGTCGACTGGGTCGACGATCCCGACTCGCGCGTGGACATCGTGCGCACGGCGGTCGAGGACCTCAAGGGCGTCACACGGCTGGCGGTGGCCGCGCCGATCGTGCGGTTCGCGGGCGTCGGCGTGCTGTCGACCATCGCCTATGCCTTGCTCTTCCTGCTGCTCCGGGGGTCGCTCGGCGCGGGCGGCGCGAACGCTTTGGCGCTCGCGATCACCGCGGTCGCCAACACGGCGGCCAACCGGCGGCTGACCTTCGGCGTCCAGGGCCGCCACGGGCTCCTGCGCCAGCACGCGGCCGGCGCGATCGTCTACGCGATCACACTCGGGCTGACCGCGGGCGCGCTCGACGTCCTGCACGGCCTGGCGCCGGGCGCGTCGCGGAGCGTCGAGCTGGCCGTGCTCGTCCTCGCCAGCCTCGCGGCGACGGTCACGCGCTACGTGGCGCTCAAGACCTGGGTCTTCGCCGCGGCCCGCCGCAGGCCCGCGCCGCCCACGACGACGATCGATCCACCCCGCGCCACGCCGCTCCCCGCCCGCGCCAAAGGGGTCTGACCCCTTTCCGCACGGGCACTGCGAAAAGTGCGAAAAGGGGTCTGACCCCTTTCTGCACGGGCACTGCGAAAAGGGGTCAGACCCCCGGGCGTCGACCCCCGGGCGTCAGCGCCGCGCGGCCGGCGCCGGGCGCTGCGCCAGCGCCGCGGCCGCCGCCGCCAGCTCGGCGACCGCCGGCCGATCGTCCACGCCCGCCACCGACTCGTAGACCGCCAGCAGGTTCTGGCGCACGAGATGCAGGACGTCGGCGCGCGGCAGGTCGCCCGCGGCCAGCCAATGCACGATCACGCCCTCGCAGAACGCGAGCCAACCCTCGATCGCGGCCGTCAGCGCCGGTGACGCGATGGCGTCGCGCGGGACCGACGCCAGGGCGGCGGCGAAGTCGACCATCCGGCTGACCCGGCGCGCGCGCCCCTCCTGGAGCACGTCGCGGATCGCCTCGTCCTCGCCGGCGCGCGCCCGGGCGAGCGCGACGTACCCGGTCGCGTGCGCCTCGACGTACCCCAGGAACGCGTCGATGCTCGCGTCCAGCCGCTCCCCCACGCTCATCGGCACCGAGAGATCGGGCGCCATCCGGCGCTCCAGCTCGTCGCGCGACGCGCGCAGCACCGCCACCACGAAGTCGCTCTTGGTCGGGAAGTAGTGGTAGAGCAGGCCCTTGGAGATCCCGGCGGCGCGCGCGATCTCGCCGATCGAGACCTGATCGTGCGGCGTGCGGCCGAGCAGCTCCAGGCCGAGGGCCACGAGCTGCTCGCGGCGCTCGTCGTGTGGGAGGCGGGTGCTCTTCGCGGGCGTCACCGGTGCGTGACCGTACGCGGAGTTGACCGTGCGGTCAACAAGGCGTTAGCCTGCCCCGGCACTGCTGACCGCCCGGTCAACTCTCGACTGCCATCTCGCAAGGACCCGTCCTCGTCCCATGACGCACCGTCCGCTCCTGCCCGCCCGCGCCCTGACCGCGCTGACGGCACTGCTCGTCTTCGCCGCCCTCGGCGGCACCGCCTCGGCCGCCGCCACCGCCCTGCCCGGCGCGCACATCTCCGCGCTGCAGACGATCCCCTCGGCGACCTACCCCGGCCAGCAGCACCTCACCTACATGTACGGGCCGATCACGATCACCCCCGGCATGAACACGATCGAGGCCCAGGCCAACACGATGAAGCCGCAGGTCCCCGGCTTCATCACGCGCTTCTCGCCCGACCTGGTGTACGCCAAGGTCAACGCGCAGGGCGGCCACGACACGCCGCGGGTCGACGTCATCCACCTGCACCACGGCGTCTGGCTGGTCGCGCGCGACGGCAACATCTACCCGACGTTCGCGGCGGGCGAGGAGAAGACGATCTTCAACGTCCCTCAGGGCTACGGGTACCACTACAACCCGAGCGACGGCTGGATCATGAACTACATGATCCACAACCTCACGCCGAACGAGACCAAGGTCTACATCAAGTACGAGCTGGACTTCGTGCCCGACAGCCAGCCGGCCGCGGCGGGGATCACCAACGTCAAGCCGCTGTGGATGGACGTCTCGGGCATCAAGCCCTACCCCGTCTTCGACGCGCTCAAGGGCTCGGGCAAGAACGGCAAGTACACCTTCCCGACCGACGCCAAGGGCGCGGCGCGCAAGGACATCGGCATCGCGCACCAGTGGACGGCCCCGCAGGACATCACCTTGGTCTCGACCGCCGGCCACCTGCATCCCGGCGGGTTGTACAACGACTTGACCGACACCCGGGCCGGCAAGACCCAGGAGCTGTTCAGATCCGAGGCCAAGTACTTCGAGCCGGCGGGCGCGGTGTCGTGGGACGTGGCGCTGACCGGGACGAAGCCCGACTGGCGGATCGGCATCAAGGCCGGCGACACCATCAAGACGACCGTCACCTACGACACGAGCCAGGCGTCGTGGTACGAGTCGATGGGGATCATGGTGGTGTTCTACGCCGACGGCATCCGGCCCGAGGCCAAGGACCCGTTCGTGCAGAAGCCCGACTGGCACGGCCTGGTCACGCACGGCCACCTGCACGAGAACGACAACCACGGCGGCGGCCCGGACTCCGGCCTGCCGGACGCCACCGACCTGCTCGACGGGTCCGCGCCGTCGAACGTCAACATCAAGGGCTTCATCTACGGCAAGGGCGACCTCAACCTGACCGGCCCCGACGGCCGCCCGCCGGTCATCCACGCCGGGCAGTCGCTGAAGTTCACCAACTTGGACGCGACCAAGAGCCTGACGCCGGAGGCTTCGGCCTACCACACGATCACGGCCTGCAAGCAGCCCTGCACCGGCACCACGGGCATCGCCTACCCGCTCGCCAACGCCAACGTCCAGTTCGACTCCGGCGAGCTCGGCTACGGCCCGGACCTCAACCTCCAGGGCTACGGCGGGAAGTTCACCCCCGCCGCCAACCGCAACACGTGGACGACGCCCAAGGACCTCGCGGCGGGCACCTACACGTACTTCTGCCGGATCCACCCGTTCATGCGCGGCGCCTTCCGGGTGGTCGGCAAGCACGGCAAGGGCAGCGTGACGAAGAAGACGCAGGCCAAGGCGCGCGCCAAGGCCAAGGCCGCCTAGCGGTCGAGCGCCGCGACGTAGCGGGCGGCGGAGCGCTCCACGGCCCCGCGGCCGTCGCGGCGCACGATCCGGTCCCACCAGGCGCCGTAGATGGTGTCGAAGGGCAGCGCGCCGAGCGCGTCGACGATCCCCTGCACCGCGCGCGCCGGCAGCGGGATCAGGTTCGGGTAGCTGTACATGAACCCGACGTGTCGGCGGTCGGGGATCACCTGGACGATGTCGCCGCTCAGCAGCGCCCCCGCGCCACCGGCGCCGTCGGTCCAGTGCAGCACCGTGCCGCCGGCGAAGTGCCCGCCGCACCGCACGAGCGTGAGGCCATGGCCCAGCTCCTTGCGCTCGCCCTCCCACAGCTCGATCGCCGGATCCGGGCGCATGATCCACTCCGCGTCGTCGGCGTGGAGGTACACCGGGCAGTCGAACCGGTGCGCCCATGCGACCATCGCCGAGTAGTAGTGCGGGTGCGAGATCGCGATCGCGGCCAGCCCACCGCGCCGCTCGACCTCCTCCGCCGTCGCCTCGTCGAGCAGCGTGATGCAGTCCCACAACACCCGGTGATCGCCGAACGGCACCAGCAACGCCCGCTGCCCGATCGCGAACCCCGGCTCGGTCCCGATCCCCGTCAGCTCCACCTCGGGCGCGACCCGGTTGGCATGCCCCTCCGCCAACTCCTGCATCGTCGTCCACCCCTGCCCACTCTCGGGCACATACTGCCGCGGGTCCTCACAGATCGGACACCGGGCGGGCGGGACCTCGGTCTCGGCGAACTGGACGCCGCAGGTGACGCAGACGAAGGCGGGCATGGCCCACATCCTGCCCGGAACCGCCGATGGATCACGGGCATCGCCGCCGATCGGCCGCGACCTCGCGTGCCACGCCGGCGAGCCGGTGTGCGTGCTCCGGCAGGAAGACGTCGGGCTGGTCGCCGGGCATCCGCCGGCCCGCGCGGAACGTGACGACGGTCCCGTCGCCCGACGGCTGCGACGGAGGGCAGTTCGACAGCGCGGAGACGTGCGCGTCGACCTCCGGCCCGGTGAGCCGGACGTTCCACGCCGGTGCCGAGAGCGGCCGCAGGAAGATCGCTCCGCCCCGGCGCGGCTGGGCGACGAGCGAGAGCGACTGCGCCAGGAGGAACGCCACCGCCGCCACGGCCACCAAGCGACGCCGGAGCGCCGCGCCACGGAACACGCTGATGTCGTCCGTCCACGCAACGGCCCCGGCGACCGCCACCGGGAGCAGCATCGCCTCCACCGGCGGCATGACCGTCAGCGAGGTGCCGACCTTCGTCGTCGAGGCGAGCGTCAGCGCCGTCCCCGCCGCGAGGGCCACCGCGACCCGCCACTGCGCCCGGTCCGGCGGACGCCACCCGCGCCGCCACGCGACGGCCGCCGCGGCCACGCCGAGCACGAGCGGCGCCAGGTTCCAGGCGCCCTGGACGCCCATCTCCGCCAGGTAGCGCAGGCCATGGCGCCCGACGTCGAGCTGCGCCACCACGGCATCGTCCGCGACGCCCGAGCCGAAGGCCGCGAGCGAGGCGATCGCCAGCACCGCGCCGGTCGCGACGAAGCCGCCCGCGGCGGCGCGACGGTCCGCCGCCGCCCACACGCCGGCCAGCGCCGGGAGCGCCATCGGCAGCTTGGCGCCGACCGCGAGCGCGAGGAGCACACCCGCCCACCCCGCGCCGCGCCGCCCCGGCGCGAGGACGAGCGCGCCCGCCAGGCACGGCAGCGCCAGCGCCTCGGGCTGGAAGATCCCCTGCTCGTGCACGCTCCACGGAAGGACGACGCCGATCGGCGCCGTGGCGGCCGTCGCCCACCACGAGCCGGTCATGCGCCGGACCGCGAGCGCCAGGAGCGCGAGGGCGACGACCTGCAAGACCACCATCACCACGCGCAGCAGGTCGAGCGAGTCGCCGAGCGCCAGGACGCCCGCACCGAGGACGAAGAGCGCCGGCGGCTGGGCGACCACCGTGTGCCCGTAGAGATCGCCACCGTTGAGGAGCGACCGAGCGGTCAGGGCATAGGTCCCTTCCGAGCCGTTCCAGTCCTGATGCCAGCGCACGGCGGTCAGCGCGGCGGCGAGCGCCAGCGCGAGCGCGAGTCCGGCATGGGCAGAGCGCACCGTCCGCCGGGAGGCGGCAAGCGAGGCTTGCGTGATCATCGGGGCCCCCAGGGCAGCCGGAGTCGGCCTGAGCGTGACGCACCGGTGCGGTGATCCGTTTGCTCAGGCCCGTGTCGGCTATCTCAACGAGCGGGCGGCCCGAAGGTCGCGCACATGGTGCGCGCCGGCCCGCGATGCACGAGCCGGGCCGGCATCACACCCGACGGAGGGGGAGGGATTCGAACCCTCGGTACGACGAAGCCGCACAACGGTTTTCGAGACCGCCCCATTCAACCGCTCTGGCACCCCTCCAAGGCGCTGCCGCGCCAGAGCCTAGCGGCTAGCGCCGCGCCCGGAAGAAGGACCGCAGCAGCTCCGCTGCCTCGGCGGCAAGGACGCCGCCAACGACCTCGGGCCGATGGTTCAGCCGCGGCTCGGCGAGGACGTCGAGGACGCTGCCGGCGGCGCCCGCCTTCGGGTCGTCGGTGGCGAAGACGACGCGGGGCACGCGAGAGAGGACGATCGCCCCGGCGCACATCGTGCAGGGCTCCAGACTCACGTAGAGCGTGCTGTCCAGCACGCGCCAGGAGCCGAGCGCCGCGGCCGCCTCGCGCAGCGCGAGCACCTCGGCGTGGGCCGTCGGATCCTCCCGCAGCTCGCGCTCGTTGCGCCCCCGGCCGATGATCGCGCCGTCGCTGACGACCACCGCGCCGATCGGCACGTCGCCGTGCTCCGCGGCCGCTCGCGCCTCGTCCAGCGCCGCCCGCATCCACCGTTCATCGTCCAAGGACCACATCGAGCCGTCATCATGGTGGAACTTCCGCCCTCCACGAGGGTTCCTGCTGCAACCCCGTGCCCTTCCCCGTGCCCGCCCGCCTCCCGCTCCGCGCCCTCGCGGGGATCCTCGCCGCCGCCGCCACGCTCACCGTGACGGCCGCGAGCGCCCATGCCGCGCCGAGCGTTCCCGGCGAGGTCGTCGTCGGCTACCGCGCCCCCACGAGCGCCCACGCGGCCAGCACCGGCGCGGCCACGCCCACCCCGAAGGTCCTCCACGTCCGCGACGTCGCGGCCACGCTGCGCCGCCTGCGCGCCCGCCATGACGTCCGCTACGCGGTCCGCAACGTCATCGCCCACGCCGCCGGCGCCTACCTCCCCGACGACCCCGGCCGCGGCACGGTGCCCGGCGCCTGGCAGACCGTCCAGTGGAACTTCATCGGCCCCGCGAGCGTCAACGCGCCCGATGCGTGGGGCCACCTCATCGCCGCGGGCCACCCCGGCGGCGCGGGCGTCACCGTCGCCGTGCTCGACACCGGCGTCGCCTACCGGCGCTTCCGCAAGACGCCCGCGTCCCCCGATCTCGCGGGCACGAAGATCGCCGCCGGCTACGACTTCGTCGGCGACGACCCCTACGCCAACGACCGCAACGGCCACGGCACGCACGTCGCCTCGACCATCGCCGAGGCCACCAACAACGGCATCGGCCTCACCGGCCTGGCCTACGGCGCCAAGATCATGCCGGTCAAGGTCCTCGACGATGCGGGCGAGGGCGACGTCGCCGTCATCGCCAAGGGCGTGCGCTTCGCCGCCTCCCACGGCGCCAAGGTCATCAACCTGAGCCTCGAGTTCACCGAGGACGTCGGCTGGCAGCAGATCCCCGAGCTGATCGACGCGATCCGCGAGGCGCGCCGCGAGGGCGCGGTCGTCGTCGCCGCCTCGGGCAACGAGGCGAGCACCTCGGTCGCCTACCCGGCGCGCAACGTCAACGTGATCTCGGTCGGCGCCACGACCGAGCACGCCTGCCTCTCGGACTTCTCCAACCAGGGCGCGGGCCTCGACCTGGTCGCGCCCGGCGGCGGCTCCGACGCGCCGCTCAGCGACCCCGGCTGCGCCGCCCACCCCGTCGGCCGCAACATCGCCCAGGAGACGCTGGTCGGCGACCACCGCACGGCGTTCGGGATCCCCAGCGGCTACGAGGGGACGTCGATGGCGGTCCCGCACGTCTCGGCGACCGCCGCGCTGGTGATCGCCAGCGGCATCCTCGGTCCCGACCC
>DASYBY010000562.1:0-1766 GCA_036500525.1 Baekduia sp.
CGGCAAGCGCGCCCGGGCGGCGGCCAAGAAGCCCAAGTCGCGCAAGCTCTGGGGCGACGGCTCCGGCTCCTTCCGCACCCGCGGCCAGTACAGCTCGGCCACCGTCCGCGGCACGCGCTGGCTCGTGCAGGACACCTGCGCCGGGACGCTGACGCGGGTGAGCAAGGGCGCGGTCAGCGTGCACGACGACGTGACGCGCAGGACGATCGTCCTGCGAGCGGGGAAGAAATACCTGGCAAGGCCCCGCCGCTAGCGGTTAGGGTCGGCCGATGCTGCGCCGTGCCATCCTCGCCCTGCTGCTCGGCGCCGCTGCGGCGCTGGTCGCCGTCGCGCCCGCCCGCGCGGACGGCGTCGTCTACATCGTCACGGGAACCGGCGACGGAGCGGGCGCGTGCGGTCCGTATCCCGGCGTTCCGGGCTTCTTCGCCTGCACGACCCTCCGCGCCGCGGTGGACGGCTCCGGCTCCGACGACGCCATCGGGCTGCCGAGCGGGACGTACACGCTCAGCCAGGGTGCGCTGTCGCTCACCAAGTCCACCAACCTCATCGGCGGCAACGCGCACGACACCGTGATCCAGGGCGGCGGCACGGATCGTGTGATCTCCGTGGGCGCCGGGGTCGACGTCGGGATCTCGGGCGTCACGATCAGCGGCGGACGCGCGCCGGGCGCGAATGGCGGCAACATCCTCAACGCGGGCTCGCTCGTGCTGTTCAACGTGCGCGTCACCGGCGGCGGCGCCGCGACCGGCGCCGGCATCGGCACGACCGGGACCGTGCAGATCGTCTCGTCGCTGATCGACGGCAACACGGCCACGGGGCCGGGCGGCGGGATCTCGGCGTCCAACGCGAGCGTCACGATCAGCGATGCGACGATCTTCGACAACCACGCGAGCGTCGCGGCGGGCATCTCCGCATCCGGCGGCGGTCTCTCGCTGACGCACGTCACGGTCGCGTACAACAACGTCGGCACCGGCACGCAGAACCCGGGCGGGCTCGGGATCACCGGTGGCACCTGGACGGCGTCCGGATCGCTGTTCGTCGGCAACACCCCGTCGAACTGCGGCACCCAGGCGTCGTCGGGCACCGGCAGCATCGAGGACGGCGCCGGCTGCGGGTTCGACGCGAGCGGCATCACCGGCACCGGGCTGTCCAGCGCGCTGAGCGACCAGGGCGGCCACACGCCGGTCCTCACGATCCCGGCGACGAGCCTCGCGAAGGGCTTCGTGAGCCCGTGCGACGACGCGTTCGACCAGCGCCTCGCGCAGCGCAACGTCAGCGGCGCCTGCGACGCCGGGGCGTTCGAGGAGGGTGCGGTGGCGCCTCCGGTGACCGGCTTCCAGCTTCCGGTGCCGCCCGCCCAGCCACCGCCTCCGCCGCCGCCCCCGCCGCCGTCCGTCGCGACGCCGGTGCCGCAGCAGTCGGTCGCGGGTCAGGTCGTGAGCGGGAAGGTGCGCGTGCGCAAGCCGGGCAGCAATGACTTCGTGGACCTGGACCCGACCCAGCCGATCCCCGTCGGGTCGACCGTCGACACCAAGCAGGGGCAGGTGAAGATCACCGCGCTGCTCAAGCAGGGCGGCAAGCCGGATACCGCCAACTTCTATGACGGCATCTTCAAGATCGGGCAGAGCAAGACGACCACGGACCTGACGCTGTCGGAGTCGCTCGCGCCGTGCGCGAAGGCGAAGGCGCGGTCGGCGGCCAAGAAGCCGAAGTCGCGCAAGCTGTGGGGCAATGGGTCGGGGTCCTTCCGCACGCGCGGCCAGTAC
>DASYBY010000563.1:0-2490 GCA_036500525.1 Baekduia sp.
CTTCGTCGCCGGCACGCCGCAGATGCGCCGCGGCTTCAAGCTGTTCTACAAGGAGGACGCGCAGACCATGACGCCGCGCCAGGTCATGGCCCTCACGCCGCGGCCCGACGTGGTGGTCTACGAGTAGCCTGCCGGGCGTGATCCGCTCCCTGTCCCGCGCGCTCGCGCTCGCCGCCCTGCTCACCCTCGCCCTCGCCGCCGGCGCCTCGGCCGCGACCGTCCGGACCGCCGCGACGCCCGCGCAGCTGCGCGCCGGCTACCCCGCCTACGCGAAGGCGGTCGGCGCCGGCTTCGCCAAGGCCACCAAGTCGCTCGACCACCAGCTCAAGAAGCACCCCAAGAAGCCGACCGTGGTCCTCGACATCGACGAGACCACCATGTCGAACTGGACCTGCCTCGACGCGGTCGACTTCGACCTCGGCGGGCTGGCGACGTGCGTCGTCGGCAGCAAGTCGGTGGTCTTCCCCGCCGCCAAGGCCTTCATCAAGCACGCGCGGGCCGAGAAGGTCGCGATCGCCTTCATCACCGGCGCCCCGCAGGTCGTCTGCGGCGCTCGCAAGACGAACCTGGTGGCGCAGGGGATCGCGATGCCGTTCAGCCTGACCTGCCGCCAGCCGGGCGACACCACCGACTCAGTCGTGCCCTACAAGTCCAAGGCGCGCAAGGCGCTGCAGAAGCAGGGCGCGACGATCGTCCTCAACATCGGCGACCAGGCCAGCGACCTCGCGGGCGGCGCCGCCAAGGCCACCGTCAAGCTCCCCAACCCGGTCTACGCGATCTCCTAGGCGCCGGGGGCGCGCGGACGCCGGCGGCGCCCGACGTCCGACAGTGGCCCGAGGTGGCCGAGCTTGTCGGGGTTGACGACCGAGCGGATCGCGGTCACCACGCCGCCGGCGATCTCCAGCGTCAGGACCGAGACGATCGCGCCGCCGGCGTCGCGCGCGACGATCCCCGGCTGGCCGTTGACGTGGACCGCCTCGGCCGTGGCGCCCAGCCGCGCGCCCTGGCGGAAGATCGCGCGCAGCGCGTGGGCGACGCGCTCGCGGCCGACCAGCGGCGCCGGGAACGCGTGGGCCTTCCCGCCGCCGTCGCCGGTCAGCGTCGCGCCGGCGGCCA
Organism: Baekduia sp.; assembly: GCA_036500525.1. Taxonomy (GTDB): domain Bacteria; phylum Actinomycetota; class Thermoleophilia; order Solirubrobacterales; family Solirubrobacteraceae; genus Baekduia. The sequence continues at coordinate 1,117 of DASYBY010000563.1, forward strand.
GCAGCTCCTCCAGGCCGGCCAGCTCGCCCTCCTGCGCGGCGGCGAAGAAGCGCGCGGCCAGCTCGTCGCGCGCCGCGGCCGACGGCTCGAAGCGCGGGCGCTCCGCGTCGACGTGGCGGCGCGCCCGCACCGCGATCTGCCGGCAGTTGTCCTCGCTCTTGCCGACGACCGACGCGATCTCGTCGTAGCCGTAGTCGAAGGCCTCGCGCAGCAGGAAGACCGCGCGCTCCACCGGCGTGAGCCGTTCGAGCACGAGCAGGAAGGCCATCGACAACGAGTCGGCGAGCTCGGCGGTGGCGGCGACGTCGGCGCCCGGCGACGTGTCGGTCAGCAGCGGCTCGGGCAGCCACGGGCCGACGTAGGTCTCGCGCTGCACGCGCGCGGAGCGCAGCTGGTCGATCGCCAGCCGCGTCGCGACCGCCGTGATGTAGGCCTTGGGCGACGCCAGCTCGGTGCCGGCCCGCAGCTCGCGGTGGGCGCGCAGCATCGTCTCCTGCACGATGTCCTCGGCCTCGGCGACCGAGCCCAGCATGCGGTAGCCGATCGAGAACACGAGCGGGCGGAGCTCGGTGAAGAGGTCGGCGGAGTTCGTGGTGGGCATGCAGGGGCAGACGATCGGGACCGCTCGACTGTGACATGTCACAGGCCGGGCGTCAGCTGCGTCTCAGGGTGCGCAGACCATCTGACAGCAACGAGAAGGAGCGAGATGACCATGCGGATCTTCCTGGCCGGCGCGACGGGCGCGGTGGGCAAGCGGCTCGTCCCCCTGCTGATCGACGAGGGACACGAGGTCGTGGCGATGACGCGGACGGCCGCCAAGGCCGAGGGGCTGCGGGCGGCCGGCGCGCTGCCGGTGGTCGCCGACGGGCTCGACCGCGAGGCGGTCCTCGGCGCGGTGGTCGGCGCCCAGCCCGACGTGATCGTCCACCAGATGACCGCGCTGTCGGGCGAGACCGACCTGCGGCACTTCGACCGCCAGTTCGCCACCACCAACCGGCTGCGGACCGAGGGCACGGCGCACCTGCTGGAGGCGGCGCGCGCGGCCGGGACGAGGCGGCTGATCGCCCAGAGCTTCACGGGCTGGCCGTTCGCGCGGACGGGCGGGCCGGTCAAGGACGAGGAGGCGCCGCTGGATCCGGAGCCGCCCCGGGCGCAGCGGGCGTCGCTGGCGGCGATCAGGGAGCTGGAGGCGATGGTGACCGGCGCGGGGCCGGCGATCGAGGGCGTCGTGCTGCGCTACGGCGGGCTCTACGGGCCGGAGACGAGCCTGTCGGCCGACGGCGAGCTGACCGCGCTCGTGCGCAAGCGCCGGCTGCCGGTGATCGGCGACGGCGGCGGGCACATGTCGTTCACGCACATCGACGACGCCGCGCG
>DASYBY010000564.1:0-2862 GCA_036500525.1 Baekduia sp.
GCTGCATCCACGAGTTGGCCACCAGGATGAAGTAGGCCGACATCCAGGTGCCGAGCACCACGAGCCAGATCGTCGCCAGGTGCAGCCGAGGCGACAGCCGGTTCCACCCGAAGATCCACAGGCCGAGGAACGTCGACTCCAGGAAGAACGCCGCCAGCCCCTCGATGGCCAACGGCGCGCCGAACACGCCGCCGACGAAGGTCGAGTACACCGACCAGTTCATCCCGAACTGGAACTCCTGCACCAGCCCGGTCGCGACGCCGATGGCGAAGTTGATCAACAACAGCGTGCCGAAGAAGCGCGTCAGCCGCAACCACGCCTCGTCGCCGCTGCGGTGCCACTTGGTCTGCATGATCGCCACGAGCGGGGCGAGTCCCAGGGTCAGCGGGACGAAGAGGAAGTGGTAGATCGACGTCGTCGCGAACTGGAGCCGGGCGAGATCCACGGTGGTGGCCGCGAGCGGAGACACGATGCCTGATGCAACCGTCGGCGCCGCGGCGGTGCATCACCCGAACCAGATGAACCGGCCGCCGGTCAGGCCGACGGCGACGGCTGGTCGACCTCCGCGAGGAACAGCAGCGTCGCCTTGACGCGCTTGCTGACGTCCTCGGCCCCGGAGAGGTTGAGCTTCAGGAAGATCGAGTTGATGTGCTTCTCGACCGCGCGCTTGGTCAGCACCAGCGACTCGGCGACCGCCGCGTTGCTCATGCCCTGCGCGATCTGGGCCAGCACCTCACGCTCACGCGAGGTCAGGTCGGCCAGCGGCGAGCGCTCGGTGCGCGAGTGCAGGTGCATCAGCGGCTCGATGATCTTGGGGTCCATCATCGAGCCGCCGACGGCGACCGTGTGGATCGCCGAGACGAGCTGCGAGCGGTCGTGGACGCGCTCCTTGAGCAGGTAGGACCGCGCTTCGGAGCCGGACTCCAGGAGCGCGAGCGCATAGGCGGGGTCGGCGTAGTTGCTGAGCACGACGACGCCGATCTCCGGGTGCGTCTCGCGCAGCCGCGCCGCCACGCGGATGCCCTCATCGGTGTTGGTCGGCGGCATGCGGATGTCGGTGACCACGACGTGGGGCCGCTCGGTCTCGATCGCGCGCATCAGCGAGTCGGCGTCGTCGCACAGCGCCACCACGTCGATGTCCTCACCGGGATCGGAGGACAGGACCTGCGCGATGCCCTCCCGAACGATGAAGCTGTCCTCGGCGAGCGCGACCCGGACGGTCATGCGCCCACTGTAGACCCGGCGGGCCGCCACCGATAGGGGCGCGGGTGCGGGCATCCTCCGGCCGTGGGTGCCCACCTCCCCCCACCCACAGGCGCGCGCCGTTGCGGCCATCACGGACCGCTGCGAGCGTGGGCGCCGAGGCCACTCGTGACCACGTCCGACACCGCTCCCCCCACGCCCGACGCCGAGGATCCCCCGGCGACGGGCGCCGGCGGCGGGGCCGCCACCCTTCCCCGCGGCCGGCGCTACGCGGTCCGCGGGCTGCTCGCCGTCTCGGCCGTCCTGGCCGCGCTGTCGATCTTCGCGGTGTGGGCCAACCGCCAGGTGCTCGACGCCGACAACTGGGCCGACACCAGCTCGGCGATGCTCGACAACAGCGCGATCCGCACGCAGATCTCCGGCTACCTGGTCGACGAGGTGTACGCCAACGTCGACGTCGCGGGCCAGCTCGGCGCGGCGCTGCCGCCGCGGCTGAAGCCGCTCGCCGGCCCGGCCACCGGAGCCCTGCGCGACTTCGCCCAGCGGACGACCGACCGGGCGCTCGGCCGCCCGCGCATCCAGACGGCGTGGGAGGAGGCCAACCGGCTGACCGCCCAGCAGTTCATCAACATCGCCGAGGGCGACTCCAAGTTCGTCACGAGCTCGGGCAATGCCGTGGTCCTCGACCTGCGTGCGCTGGTCATCGACCTGATCGCCCGGATCGGCCTGCCGCGCTCGCTGGGCGACAAGATCCCGCCCGACGCCGGGCACATCACCATCTTGTCCAACAGCCAGGTCAGCACGCTCAAGGACGTGGTGTCCTGGGTCAAGGGGCTCGCGATCGTGCTCCCGGCCCTGGCCCTCGCGCTGCTCGCCCTCGCCGTGTACCTCGCGCGCGGGCGCCGCCGCGAGACGCTGCTGGTCGCCGGGCTGTGCCTGATGGGCGCCGGCCTGGTCGTGCTCGTGCTGCGCAGCATCGCCGGCAACTACGTCGTCGACCAGCTGGCGAGCACCGACGGCGTGCGGCCGGCGGTGCAGGACGCGTGGGCGATCGCCACGCGGATGCTCCGCGACGTCGCGCAGGCGACCGTCGTCATCGGCATCCCGCTCGTCGCCGCCGCGTGGGTCGCCGGCCCGTACCGGCCCGCGATCGCGGTGCGCCGCGCCGCCGCGCCGACGCTGCGCGAGCGCCCCGGCCTCGCCTACGCGCTGGTCGGCGTGGTGCTGCTGCTCATCATCGCCTGGGCGCCGATCCCCGCCGCGCGCATGCCGATCCCCGTGTTGTTCATGATCATCCTCGCCTTCTTCGGGACGGCCGTGCTGCGCCGCGAGGTGGCGGCCGAGTTCCCCGAGGCCGAGCACGGCGAGGCGCGGGCCGCGCTGCAGGACCACGCGAGCCGTGCGCTCCATGCCCTGCGCCGGCGGCCGGCGGAGCCCGAGCCCGCCCCGGCGGCGGCATCGTCCGTCGTCCCGCTCGACCAGCTCGAGCGCCTCGCCGCCCTGCACGACCACGGCGTGCTCAGCGACGCGGAGTTCACCGCGCAGAAGACGGCGGTGCTGGCCAACGGCAGCGGCGCGGTCGCCCCGAAGGGCTGATGCCCGCGCGTGTGGGCGGTCCCCGCGCCCGCTACGTCCTCGCCATCGTCGCCCTCGCGCTGG
>DASYBY010000565.1:0-3817 GCA_036500525.1 Baekduia sp.
CGCGACGCCGACGCCGCGGCGAAGCTGCGCGTGAGCTCGCGCGGCGGCGCGGCCTCGTCGTAGCGCGCGGCCAGCTCGCGGAAGACGTCGACGACCAGCGCCGACATCCGCAGCTGGTTGGAGGAGATCGAGCCGGCGATGATCCGGTAGGCCACGAGCGGGGCCGACGTCGCGACGACCGGGCCGAGCAGCGGCAGCAGGTTGTGGACGTAGGTGTCGTCCGCGCCGCTGGCGCCCTCGTAGAACGGCGCCTCGCCGAGGCGGTCCAGCACGGCCACCGGCAGGCAGAAGCAGCTCATCTGGAAGCGCATCGGCGTGCGGTTGTACGCCTCGAGGAACGCGCGCGCTCCGAGCTCCTGAGCGGTGGTCGGCACGGGGCCGTCGTCGAAGGCGAACGCCTCGTGCCCGACGAAGTCCACGTGGTCGGTGAACGAGGCGACCGTGTGCGGGTGGGCGCGCAGCTGCGCCTGCTGGGTCTCGAGGTAGCGCGGGTGCCAGACGTCGTCGGCGTCGAGGAACGCGATGACGTCGCCCGTGGCCTCCCGGCACAGCAGGTTGCGCGCGCGGGCGACGCCGCCGTTGGGCCCGGTGAAGACGCGGATGCGCGCGCCGTAGGCGGCGAGCACCGCGGCCGTGCCGTCGCTGCTGCCGTCGTCGTAGACGAGGATCTCGTGCGGCGCGACCGTCTGCGCGAGCGCCGCGTCCAGCGCGTAGCCGACGACGCGCTCGGCGTTGTAGGCGGGGACGACGACCGAGAAGCGGACCGGGGCGCCGGGGTCGGCCGCCGGGGTCGGCGCGGGCGCGGGCGCCGGCGTCGGCCCGCCGCCTCCGCCGAGCCACCGCACGAGCGGCAGCGTCCGCAGCGACGCGAGGTCGCGGCGATCCAGGAACGGGCGCTCGAAGACCACGAAGAACCCGTAGGCGCAGACCAGGACGACCGGCAGGCCGATGGCCAGCAGCAGCGCGAAGTTCGCGCCGGGCGAGTCCGCGAGCGGCCCGACCACCCACCGCTGAAGGCCCTCCACCAGCGGCGCGTGGATCAAGTACAGGCTGTAGGAGAAGCTGCCGAGCACCAGCAGCGGGCGCGACGCGAAGACGCGGTCACGCGCCGGGCTCGCGGTCCGCGTCGTGAGGTACAGCCCGCACGCGACCGCCACGCCGAAGAGCAAGTCCACCCAGAACCAATGCTCGGTCATCCACGGCGAGCCCTGGCCCAGCGCGAGCGCGATGACCCCCGCGGCGGCGGCGATCCCCACGCCGCGGACCACCGTGCGCGCTGCGCGCGGCGCCACCACGGCCCACGGCCCGTTGGCCATCCACGCCGCCAGCACGCCGAAGCCGAAGAGCGCCAAGAACTGCGGGCTGAGGTGGTTGATCTTGTCCGCGAACGACCCGCCGTGCTCGGCGAGCTCGTGCGCGCCGAGGACGACAAACGTCGTCAGCGCGACCGCCGCGGCCATCGACCAGCGCCACGCGGCCAGGAGGATCAGCGGGAAGAGGAAGTAGATCTGCCACTCCACGGCGACCGACCAGAAGGTCCCGTTGACCGGCGTGTTGCCGAAGACGTCCTGCAGCAGCGTCGCGTGGATCGCGAACGACCGCGCGACGGTCCCGCCGCCGGCCTCGGGATGCAGGATCACCGCGTAGGCGATCGTCGAGAGCACCAGCGCCGCCCAGTAGGCCGGGAGGATCCGCCACGCGCGGCGGCGCAGGAAGCGCTGCGGGCCGCCGACCAGCGCGCCGCCCGCCCGCAGCGGGGCGAGCGTCAGCGAGTAGCCCGAGACGACGATGAAGACCGCCACGCCGAGGTGGCCGTAGAGCAGCCAGCCCAGGAACCACGGGCCGCGATCGTTCGGGAAGAACGGCCAGCTGGCCAGCCACAGGTGGTGCAGGACCACAAACAGGGCGGCGAGGCCGCGCAGGCCGTCCAGCCAGCGCGTGCGCGCGTGGGCGGCTGCCCAGCCGCCGGCGGGCTGCGGCGCGCCGGCCGCGGCCACGGCGGCGGCGGGCTCGGGGATCGGGTGGTCGCTGGTGAGCATGGTGGGCGGTGCGGGAGCGGAGGCTCCACGGGACGAACGCCCGCGCGGGCCGCGAACTTCCGGGGCGCTAGGAGCCCATCTAGTGGTGCTCGCCCAGCTCGAAGACGCGATCGCCCGCCTCGACGCCGACCAGCGGCCGCCCCGCGGGGCGTCCGTGGTCGCCCTCGCGCCGGCGCGTGGGGGCCCGGGCCGCCGCGACGCGGCGCCGGCCACGGACGGGCAGGTCGTTGGCGCGCACCGCCAGCAGCCCCGCGAGCGACATCAGGATGTAGGGCGTGTGCGGGAACGAGTCCACGTCGAACAGGAAGCACAGGACGAAGTACGCGATCGCCGCCGGCCCGACGGCCAGGCCCACCGGCGCCCAACGCGGGTCGCGCGTGCGGATCGGCCCGTTGGCCGCCACGACCATCGACAGCACCATCAAGGTGAAGGCCAGGACGCCGACGACGCCCACGTCGACGACGCGGTTGAGGATCTCGGAGTCCAGCACGCGATAGGCCGTGTGGTCGTAGCTGCCGTACCCGAGCCCGAACGGCAGGTGGCTCCAGAGGTCCGGGCGCACCGCGTCGTAGTCCGACGCCCGGTCGCTGACGGTGCTCACCCCCAGGCGACTGGGCTGGAACTGGAACAGCACGGAGCCCAGCGCGCCCGGCGAGATGATGTGGACGACGACGAACGACACGAGCGCCAGCGGCGCCAGCCGCAGCAGCTGGCCGCGCTGATAGTAGGCGAGCGTCAGGATGATCGCGACGGGTCCGAGGAGCGCGCTCTTGCGGTAGGTCGAGATCGCCGCGCCGAGCAGGATGCACGCGGCCAGGCCGTAGAGCAGGCGGCTGCGCCGCTCGTTGCTGCGCATCAGCCCGACGAGCGCGATCGGCAAGGCCATCGACATCATCGCCACGGCCTCCAGCGGATGCTCGGCCGGGCCCTGGGTCATGAAGCGGCCGAGGTCGTCGACGCCCTCCGACGCGGTCCCCACCGAGAACACGCCCGGCAGCGCCTTCTGCGCGACGTCGTAGAACACGTCGTAGTGGAAGCGGTACTGCCAGATCGTCCCGATCGCGCAGACGACCGCCAGCCAGAGGATGTACTTCAGGTACGCCTGGACCTCGCTGGGCCGTACCACGCTGGCCACGAGCACGAAGAACAGCGCGTAGGACAGCAGCAGCGTGACCTTCTTGGTGGCCAGCTGGAACTCGAGCGTCTGGTTGAGGTAGCCCGCGTCGTGGACGACGCTGAAGCACGCGGCGATCACGAAGCCGGCGATCCCGACGTGGATCAGGGTCAGCCGCACCCGTGGCGCGCGGACGCCGCCGACGGCCAGCGCCAGCACCCACACGACGAAGACGATCGGCAGCACGAGGCGGTCGAGCTTGAGGTCGATCGGCAGCGACGCGTTGAGCTGGATGACGTTGAACGGGACCAGCCAGAGCATCGCGATGAACGCCGCGATCAGCCACGGCAGCGGGCGCGACGTGCGCGGCCAGTCGTCGGTGAGGCGCGCGGCGAGCCCGCGCTGGTCCTCCCCGCGGCGCAGCGGAGCGGCCTCTCGCGGCGCGGTGACCGCGCCGGCGCCCTCGCCGCCCTCGTCCGCGCGTCCGGCGATCCAGCCACGGCGCACCCGCGGCGCGAGCAGCAGCACCGACAGCGCGACGCCGAACGCCAGCAGGAACGTGAGCAGGAGGACCTGCGGGCGGATGTTGTCGTTGACGATCGCGCCGCGCGGCTCGCCGAGCACGCGCAGGACCACGGAGCGGTCGGTGCCGGCGACGTGGTCG
>DASYBY010000566.1:0-2228 GCA_036500525.1 Baekduia sp.
GCTGGAGCGCCACGGCCTGGTGGAGCTCGTCGAGGAGCGCCGCAAGGGCAACTGCACCGAGCGCGTGCTCCAGGCGACCGCCGCGTCCTACGTGATCTCGCCGACCGCCCTGTCGGCGGTCGCGCCCGATCCGTCGCGCGCGCCCGACCAGCGCTCCGCGCGCTGGCTGCTCGCGGTCGCCGGGCGGCTCGTCGGCGAGGTCGGCGAGCTGATCGCCCGGGCGAGCGCGGTGGGCAAGCCGCTGGCGACCCTGGGGATCGACAGCGAGGTGCGGTTCGCGTCCGCCAAGGACCGGGCCGCGTTCGCCGCCGAGCTGGCCGAGGCCGTCAACGGCCTCGTCGCCAAGTACCACGACGAGGCCGCGCCGGGCGGTCGCTCGCACCGCTTCGTCGTCGCGCTGCACCCGACCATCACCAACAACGACAACAACGAGGAGCCCCGACCATGAGCCGTGAGTTCGAAGTCATCCGCGACGTCGACCTGCCCGCCGCCCCCGACGACGTCTGGACCGCGACCACCGCTGCGAACGCGGCCTGGCAGTTCCCGACCGGGATGGAGATCGCCGCCGGCGCCGCGCCGCCCGAGGGGTCGCCGGTCACGACCTGGGACCCGCCGCATCACTTCGTGGTCCGCATGGAGGCGCCCGACGGGAGCTTCAACGCGCTCGAGTACGTGATCGAGGCGCGCGCCGGCGGCACCGCCCACCTGCATTACGTCCACAGCGGGATCCTCGCCGACGAGTGGGAGGACCAGTACGACGCGATCGGCGGCCACACCGACTTCTACCTCCACACGCTCGGGCAGTACCTCGAGCACTTCAACGGCCGCACGGTCACCTACGTCGGGCAGCCGTCGTCGGGCATCGAGGGGCCCGAGACTGCCGGCACACCGGACGCTATGAACACCCTGCGCGCCGCCCTCGGCGTGAGCCCCGACGCGCGCGTGGGCGATCCGGTCCACGCCACCCTCGGCGCCGCCGGCCCGCTCGACGGGACCATCGACTACGCGACGCCGGAGTTCCTGGGCGTCCGCACCGCCGACGGCCTGTACCGCTTCTTCGGGCGCAACCACTACGGCAGCGTCGTCGGGATGAGCGGGCACCTGTTCGCCGACGGCGTCGACGCCGCGGCGCAGGAGGCCGCGCTCAAGGCGTGGCTGGACGAGGTGTACGCCTAGATGGCCTAGCCCAGGCGCCGCGTGAGCACCGTCGGCTTGCGCTGGCGGTTGCCGGCGGCGTCGGCGGCGGTCAGGCTGAAGGTCTGTGTGCCCTTGCGGAGCTTGGGCGTCACGACGCGGTACGTGCCGGCCGCCTTCTGCTTGGTGGCCTTGAGCTTGTGCACCACGCGCTTGGTGCAGGCGCGGTGCTTGCCCGCCTTGGTGCAGGTCGCCTGATAGCTCGTGGTGACCTGGGCGTCGAGGCGGGCGACGCCGGAGCTGGGCGACGGGTCGGTGACCCGCACGTCCAGCGTGCACACCGTCTTCGTGCAGCGGATCTTGGTGATCTTGGCCGCCGGCGCGAGGGTGTCGGTCACCTTGGTCGGCTTGGCGATCGGCGTGGCGGGATCCTTCGGGATCGCGACCGGGACGGCGAGCGGCGGCGGCACCGGGGTCACGACGGGCGGCGCGGGCGGGTCCGGGACCGGGGGCGTGTAGGGGTCGGGCGGCGTGTTCACCGCGCCGCGCGAGGCGACGAAGCCGTTGATCGCCGACGACGCCACGCGCGTGTAGAGACCCGGGGTGCCCGCGCCGCAGCCGGCGCCGCTGCTCACGATCCCCGCCAGGCTCCAGACGCCGTTGACCTGCACGGCGAGCGGGCCGCCGCTGTCGCCCTGACAGGCGTCGTTGCCGGCCTGCCCGGCGCAGAGCATGAGCGACGAGTCGAAGATGCGCTGGTGGGTGGTCGACGACACGTACACGTTGCAGCCGCTCGCGCTCCACTTGATGTTGCCGTTGAGCTGCAGCTGGTCGGGGGCGGGGTCGGACGAGTTGTCCTCACCGGGCTGGTTGACCGCGGTCTTGCCCCAGCCGCTCAGCGTGAACCGCGTCTGGGCAGTGGGCTGCCAACCGACGGGCACGAGCGGGATCGGCTGCACGGCCGGGCCGCTGAAGTCCAGCGGGGTGGCGAGCGTCAGGATCGCCTCGTCGTGCGCGCCGGTGTCGGCGTTGTACTGCGGGTCGACGGTCAGGCTCGCGACGCCCGGGTACTGGATCGGCGCCGGCAGCGGGCC
>DASYBY010000567.1:0-4284 GCA_036500525.1 Baekduia sp.
CTCGAGCATCCCCTCGCGGCCGATGGCCTCGCCGTCGGCCAGGCCGCGGGCGGCGGCGATCGCCCAGGAGGCCGTCGCGATCGCGCGGCAGCCCGGCAGCGAGGCGACGGTGCGCGCGCTGGCCGCGTCCCAGACGTTGACCAGCACGAGGATCGCGGGGTCGGTGTGCAGCCGGCGCAGCTCCTCGGCGCGGGCGCGGAGTTCGGCGACGTCGCTCACCGCGCGGACCTTACCGGCCGCCCGCCGCACGTCCAGGCCGCTACCGGGCGACGGTCTTGCCCGACAGCGCGTCGAGCAGCAGGCCGATGGAGCGCTCCAGCTGGTCGATCGTGGCGTCCTCGACGCGCGTCACGCCGACCGACTGGTTCAGCCACGCGTTGATCTCGCGGTGCGGGCGGCGGTCGCGCCGGCCGAGGTCGCCGACCAGGCGGTGGCGCTTGTCGCGGAGGATGTTGCGCCGCTCGAACGCGCTGAGGCGCGAGGTCGGCTCGGGCTCCGCGTCGGGCACGGCGGACTCGAACGCGGCGATGAGGCCGTGCACGACCGGCGCGGTCGGCGGCACGACCGCGGGGCCGCCGAAGAGCGACATCTGCGACGTGGGCGCGACGTCGGCCGACAGCGCCACGAACTCCACGGCCTCGGACTTCTCGGTCTCGGTCCGCTCCGGGCGCTCGTCGAACTCCTCGTCGCTCTCGCGGTAGCGGAGCACGTGGCGCAGCTCGCCCTCGACGTCGGCGGCGTGGCGGCGCAGGATCGTGTCGCCCGGCAGGTACAGCCACGACATGTCGGCCGGCCGGCCCTGGATCGTCCGCACGAAGCGGCCGACGACCTGGCGGAAGATCAGCGGCGTCTTGGCGGCGCTGGCGTACACGCCGACGCGCAGGCGCGGGATGTCGACGCCCTCGGACACCATGTTGACCGCGACGATCCACTCGTCGCGCGACTCGCGGAACGCCGCCAGCTTCTTGTGCGCGCCGACCTCGGTGTGAAGCACCACGAGCGGGCTCTTGCCGCTGACGTCCTTCAGCAGCTTGGCGATCTTGCGGGCGTGGTCGGAGTCGGCCGCCACGACGAGGCCGCCGGCGTCGCGGTGGCCGCTGTCGCGCGCCTCGCGCAGCTTGGCGTGGGCGGCGGCGAGGATGCGCGGGAGGCCGTCGGCCAGCTCGGCGGAGATCGCGGTGCGGTAGCGGCGCGAGGCCTCGCGCGAGGTGAGGATGGTGTCGAAGCCGGCCTCGATGACGTCGTCGCCCGAGCGCCACGACAGCGTGCCGTCGTAGGGGATGAAGGTGACCGGCCGGCAGATGCCGTCGCGGACCGCCTCGGCGTAGGTGTAGGCCACGTCGGCGACCGCGACGCCCTCGGCGTCGTAGCGGACGCCGGGGATCGGGGTGGTGTCGGAGCGAAACGGCGTGCCGGAGAGCAGCAGCCAGCGGGCGGCGTTGCGGAACGCGAGCGCGAAGCCCTCGCCCCACGCCAGCTCCTCGCCGAGGTGGTGCGCCTCGTCGGCGATGACCAGCGTGCGGCCGGTGCACTGCGCGCCCCACTTGATGGCGACCGACGACACCTTGGCGTAGGTCACCGCGACGCCGTGGAAGTCGCGCGGCGGCACGAGCTCGGCCGCGTCGGGCACGAGCTGCAGGCCGAGCCGGCCGGCGGCCTCGGCCCACTGGCGGGTCAGCGGCGTGGTCGGGCAGACGACCGCCACGCGGTCGATCACCTTGCGGCGCAGGAGCTCCCGCGCGATCTCGATGGACGGGCGGGTCTTGCCCGCGCCCGGCGCAGCCGAGATCAGGAAGGGACCCGACTCCCATGTGCTCATCGCCTCGAGCGCGGAGACCTGCCACGCCCGCAATCCGTTGCTGGCAGTGGTCTGGGCGGCGCTCACGCGGCGGCCAAGATTGGGCCACGGACCGGACGGAAGGCGAAGGCCCTGCTAGATGGTGGTTGCGGCATCGAGCGTGGTCGTGATCGTGCGTCGGGCGGATGCTGGGCGCCGCACGATTCCGCAGGCGATCCTGGTTGGATCGTCAAGGGATCGGGTGGCGATCCAGCGCCGGCCGGCGTGCGAGCACGCGCCGCGCGAATGCCGCAACCGCCATCAACGCGCAGAATCGGGGTTCACGTAGGCGTCGGCTTCGATCTCGACGATCATTCTCGGGTCGATGAACGCGGCGACGCCGATCATCGCGGTGACCGGCCGGATGGTGCCGAAGACCTCGCCGTGGGCGCGGCCGATCTCCTCCCAGCGCGTGATGTCGGTGGTGTACATGCGGGTCCGCACGACGTCGCCCGCGGACGCGCCGACCCGCTCCAGCGCCGTGACGAGGTTGGCGATCGCCAGCCGCATCTGGTCGCCGGCGGTGGTGCCCTCGACGACCCCGTCCTCGCTGACCGACGTGCAGCCGGCGACCCAGACGTGCGCCCCGGCGCGCACGACGCGCGAGTACCCGACGACCTCCTCGTAGGGACCCGGCGGGTCGGAGCCGAGGCGCTCGGTCATCAGTGGGTCGCCCGGGATGGTTTGCCAGGGAATCCGGCTCGGCGGCGCCGATCCGGCAAGGACGCAGGACCGAAGGTGTGCCCCTGGCACATCGAGGTTCGAGGACGCCGCCGGGCGGTGATCGCCGGGCCGGATTCCCGGCCGAACATTTCCGGGCGACCCACTTAGTGGCGGAAGTGCCGGCGCTTGGTCAGGACCATCGCCACGCCGGCCTCCTCGGCCGCCGCGACGACCTCGTCGTCGCGGACCGAGCCGCCGGGCTGGATGACCGCGGTGATGCCGGCGTCGATGGCCAGCTGCGGGCCGTCGGCGAACGGGAAGAACGCGTCGGAGGCCAGCGAGGCGCCCTGCAGCGTGTCGGCCTGGGACTTCTCGACCGACAGCCGCACGGAGTCGACGCGGCTCATCTGGCCGGCCCCGATGCCGAGCGTGGCCAGGCCGCGGGTCAGGACGATCGCGTTGGACTTCACGTGGCGCGCGATCCGCCAGGCGAAGAGCAGGTCGGCCCACTCCTCCTCGGTCGGGCGGCGCTGGGTGACGACCTCCATCGACTCGCGGTCGTCGTGGCCGTTGTCGCGATCCTGGATGAGCAGGCCGCCGGTGACCTGGCGGATCTCGGGCTCGCCGAGCGCGGGCAGGCGCCGCTCGGTGTCCTCCAGGATGCGGATGTTCTGCTTCTGCTGGAGGACCTCGAGGGCGTCGTCGTCGTAGGACGGCGCGATCAGGACCTCGATGAACTGCTGGTGCAGCCGCTCGGCGGTGGCCTTGTCGACCTTGCGGTTGAAGGCGATGATCCCGCCGTAGGCGCTGAGTGGATCGCACGCGAAGGCCTGCTCGTAGGCGGCCAGCGCGGTGGCGCCGAGCGCGGCGCCGCACGGGTTGTTGTGCTTGACGATCACGCACGCGGGGACCTCGAACTCGCGCACCATCGTGCGGGCGGCGTCGAGGTCCAGGATGTTGTTGTAGGAGATCTGCTTGCCGTGGTGCTGCTTGATCTGCGACAGCACGTTCATGCGCGTGCCGATCTGCGAGTAGTACGCCGCGCGCTGGTGCGGGTTCTCGCCGTAGGGCAGGTCGACGACCTTCTCGAACGCGCGGATGACCAGCGGCGGGAAGTCATCGCTCTTCTCGGCGAACCAGCGGGCGATGGCGGTGTCGTAGCGCGCGGTGTAGGCGAAGGCCTCGGCGGCGAGCGACTCACGGGTGGGCATCGAGAGAGTCCCGCCGGCGTCGCGGAGCTCCTCGAGGACGGCGTCGTAGGACTCGGGCTTGACGACGACCGCGGCGTAGGCGTGGTTCTTGGCCGCGGCGCGCAGCATGGTCGGGCCGCCGATGTCGATGTTCTCGATGACCTCGGCCTCCCCCACACCGCGCTTGGCGGCCGTGCGCTCGAACGGGTAGAGGTTCACGCAGACAAGGTCGACGAACTCGATCTTCTGCTCCTCGGCCTGCGCGAGGTGCTGCTCGTTGTCGCGGACGGCGAGCAGGCCGGCGTAGAGCTTGGGGTGCAGCGTCTTGACGCGCCCGTCCATGATCTCGGGGAAGCCGGTGTAGTCGCCGATCGGGCGGACGTCGATGCCGGCCTCGATCAGCGCCGACGCGGTGCCGCCCGTGGAGACGATCTCCACGCCCAGCTCCGCGAGCCCGCGGGCGAAGTCGACGATGCCGCGCTTGTCGGAGACCGACAGGAGGGCGCGCTGGATGCGGACGGCCCCGGGCGCGGTCAGCGCCTCGGGTGAGGTCTCGGAGGCCATGGCGGCGATGGTATTCGGTTCGTTCCCGCA
>DASYBY010000568.1:0-2208 GCA_036500525.1 Baekduia sp.
TCGGGCGCGGGCGGCGGGAGCGGGCGCGTGGGCAGCGGCGCGCCGGCGGTGGCCGCCGCGACGTCGAGCAGCTTCAGCGGGTCGCGCCAGTGGCCGCGGACGCCGGGCGAGCGCGGGCTGTCGGCCGGCGCGATCCCGCCGCGCTTGGGCGTGTCGCCCCAGCGGCCGGGCCAGCTCACCCAGTGGTAGCGGGGATCGCCGTCGGCGATCGTCTCCAGCCGCTGGCGCTGCGGGCTCTGGCGCTTGCCGTCGGCGTAGTCCAGCCACGTGCCGGTCCAGTGCGTGCCCGGCTCGAAGTAGGAGGCGTGCGACCCGCGCGCGACGTAGACCACCGGCCGCGACGTGCCCGGCACGCACTCGACCTGGTCCCACGGCCGGCCCGACGCGTGCGCGTGCTGGGCGTAGACGGCGTGGTCGGGCTGCCCGCCTGCGCCGAGGCGGACCTGGACCATCTCCCAGTCGCCCTCGTGCAGCCCGGCCTTGACGAGGTGGCCGATCAGGTTGTAGTCGTTGAAGAAGTAGAAGCACCAGTACTGCAGCCACACCGCGCCCTCGCGGTCGGTGGCGACGTGGCCGTAGACGACGTTGGCGTACTCCGGGCGGGCGTGCAGCGCCTGCGCGCGCGAGCGGTAGTCCTTGTCGGCGACGCTCAGCAGGTCGGTCGCGGCCGCCGGCGTGTGGGGCGCGTCGGCGTAGTGCTGCGGGCCGAGCAGCGCGAGCGACAGGCCGGCGCCCGCGGTGGCGAGCACGGTGCCGCCGGCCTGCTTGAGCGTGTCCCCCGGGCTGTCGGTCATCTCGGCGGCGGAGTCGGCGAAGTACGCCTCCTGCGAGTCGTAGCGCAGGTAGGGCTGGTGGTCGAAGAGCAGCTGCTGCGGATCGCTCACCGGATCACGCCCGAGGTCTGGCCGCCGAAGTCGCCGAACGGCTCGTCGCGCTCTCGCACCGCCTGCTTGAAGCCGGCCTCCGCGGCGCGGGCCTGGAAGGCGTAGCCCTCGGCTGTGTGGCGCGTCATGCCGTCGAAGACGGTGCCGAGGACCTGCGTGGCCGGCAGGCCCTGGGCCATCGTCTGCTGGTTGACGAGCAGCTTCATCATCTGCAGCTGGTTGGTGGGCGTGCGGGCGATCCGGGCGACGAGGTCCTCGGTGCGCTCGTCCAGCTCGGCGGCGGGCGGCGCCTCGATCGCCAGCCCCCACTCCAGCGCCTCGGCGCCGCTCAGGCAGTCGCCGGTGAACAGGAGGCGCTTGGCGCGCTGGGGGCCGAGGCGCGTCGCCCACATCGACGTGGTCGGCGAACCCCATACACGCGCGGGCGGGTACCCGATCTTGGCGGTGTCCTCGATGATCAGGAGGTCCGAGCACAGCGCGAGGTCGGTCCCGCCGGCGACGCAGAACCCGTGGACCTTGCAGACCACCGGCTTGGTGCAGTGAAAGAGCGACATGAAGGCCTTGACGTTGCGGCTCATCATCGCGTAGTCGACCATCGGGTCCCAGGGCTGGGAGGGATCGTGGTTGGGGAGCGTCGCCTCGGCGCTGTCGACGAGGTCGTAGCCGCCGCAGAAGCCCTTGCCGTTGCCGGAGAGGAGGAGGACGCGGACGGCGGGATCGGCGTCGGCGCGCGTGACGCAGGCTTCGAGCTCGGCGATCAGCGGCATGGTGAGGCCGTTGCCGCGGGCCGGCCGATCGAGCGTGATCCGGGCGATCGGCCCGTCGACGGCGTAGGCGATGGTCGGCTGGTCGTCGCTCATGCGGGGCAGCCTAACCGCGGCCTCGCGGTGCGGTTCCCGCTTGACGCGCGGCCCCGGGCGGGATCAGATGCCGGTATGAGCACCCCCGCGGACTTCGAGACGATCCTCTACGCCGTCGACGGGCCCGTGGCCACGATCACGCTCAACCGCCCCGAGCGGTTGAACACGATCGTGCCGCCGATGCCCGACGAGGTCGAGGCCGCGGTCGGGCTGGCGATCGCCGACGGCGCGGTCAAGGTGATCGTGCTGCGCGGCGCCGGGCGGGCGTTCTGCGCGGGCTACGACTTCGGCGGCGGCTTCGAGCACTGGGGCGACGCCATGAACACCAACGGACGCTGGGATCCGGGCAAGGACTTCACGATGGCGACCGCGCCGGAGCTGGCGCCGACGCAGAAGTTCATGTCCATCTGGCGCTCGCCCAAGCCGGTCATCGCGCAGGTCCACGGGTACTGCGTCGGCGGCGG
>DASYBY010000569.1:0-19315 GCA_036500525.1 Baekduia sp.
CGTCCGCCGCGATCGCCTCGTGGCGCAGCCCGGCCTGCAGCGCCTCGGCCAGGAAGCGCTCGTCCTCGACGATCAGCACCCGCATCCGCCCCACTGTAGGCCGCAGGGGTGTTGCGGAAACGTATGGCGATCCGCATACGCCGGCGCAACACGGGCCTTGGTGATCTGCCTCGGCGATGCATCCCTCCCCCCACCGAATCGCCGCGCGCCGCCGGATCGCCGCCGCGGCCGCGACGGGCCTCGCCGTCGTCGCGCTGCTGCTCCTGCTCGGGTCCCACGGCGGCGCGGGCCGCGACCCCGTCGCGACGATCCGCGCCGCGGTGGCGCGCCACATCGCCCCGGAAGACCACCCCGCCGGCGGCGTCCCCGGCCGCGCCGACGGCTACGTCGCCGAGGGCCGGTCGATCTCCCCCTTCGACGGCGGCCACCCCGCGATCGCCAACCTGCAGCCCGCGCTGCGCCACGCGATCCAGCGCGCGGCCGTCGACGCCCGCGCCGCCGGCGTCACGCTGCGCATCGACAGCGGCTGGCGCAGCGCGCGCTACCAGCAGGTCCTCCTCGACCGCGCGATCGCGACCTACGGCAGCGAGCAGGTCGCCCGCCAGTACGTCAACACGCCCCAGGACTCGACCCACGTGACAGGCCGGGCCGTCGACGTCGGCCCGACCGACGCCGACAGCTGGCTCGCCCAGCACGGCAACGCCTACGGGTTGTGCCAGATCTACGCCAACGAGATATGGCACTTCGAGCGCGTCACGACCCCCGGCGGCCCCTGTCCGGCCACGATCGCCAACGCGGCGGGTGGTTGACGAGCGACCCCGGCTAGTGTGGTGGGTCGATGGCGTCGCGGACCCCACCACCGATCGCGACGGTCGAGATCGAGCCGATGGGGTCGCACTTCGTCGTGACGGCCGCCCTCGGATACGACCTCGCCGAGCCGCTGGCCGAGCTGCCGTACGCCGTCGGCGGGCGGGGCGACAACGCGCACCGCTGGAGCGCTCCGGCGATCCCGGCCGTGGCCGTCGCCGTCCGCGCGCTGGTCGATGCCCACCCGATCATCACCGTCCATCCCGACGCCGAGCGGTTGCTGAAGACCGTTGAGCGGCTGCCCGCCACCGCGACCGCCGTCGCCCACCTGTGCGAGCACCGGCCGGGGACGGTCGGCGTCATCATCGCGACGACGCCCGATCCGGCGATGGCCGCCGCCCTCGCCACGCTGCCCGACCGCCGCCACGACCCGACCCTCGACCGCTGGTGGATCCCCGCGCGCGAGGCGTCGCTGGACGCGCTCGGCGAGCAGCTCGACCGCGTGGGATCGCTCACCGCCACGCCCGCGGTCCGGGAGAAGCTCGGCCGCTTCGAGCAGCCGTCGCTCTCCATGGAGGCCGTCCGCGACGTCGAGCACCGCTGCGACGTCGGCGTCGCCGAGAACGCCACGGGCGAGATCGGCCTGCGCCTGTGCCGGCGCTGCCACCCCGACCTGCAGCCGCTCCTCGAGCCCCTCGGCGAGGTCACCCGCTCGCTGCACTCCTGGTGGGTGCCGATCGACGGCGGCGGCGGGCTGCGCGCGCTGCTCGTCGCGCGCCCCGAGCTGCAGGGCGGCGCCGACCTCCTCCCCGCGCTCGACGCCGCCAGTGTCCGCGCCGGCGCGGCCGACGAGCTGGAGAAGCTGTCGGCCGCCGAGGAGGGCCGCGTCGAGGTCGCCGGCCTGTCCGGCCCGCTGCGCCCGTTCCAGGGCGCGGCCGTCGACTACGCGCTCCGCACCCGCCGCACGTTCCTCTCCGACGAGCCCGGCCTCGGCAAGACGATCCAGGCCCTCGCCACCCTGGAGGCCGCCGGCGCCTTCCCCGCGCTCATCGTCTGCCCGGCGTCGCTGCGCCTGAACTGGCTGCGCGAGGCCGAGCGCTGGCTTCCGCACCGCACGCGCCAGGGCCTCTCGACCGGCGACGCGATCGGCGACGCCGACCTCGCGGTCGCCAGCTACGACATCGTCCACACGCTCGTCGACGGCGCCGTCGCCCAGCCGCCCGCGGCCCTCGTCCTCGACGAGTCGCACTTCTGCAAGAACCCGACGGCGCGCCGCACCCGCGCGGTCACCACGATCGCCACCGCGCTCCCCGACGACGCCATCGTCCTCCTGCTCTCCGGCACGCCCGTGCTCAACCGCCCCGAGGAGCTCGCGCCGCAGCTGAAGATCCTCGGCCGCCTCGACGCCATCGGCGGCGCGCGCCGCTTCGCCCGCGTCTACGGCCGCGGCCAGGAGCTCGCGACGCTCAACCGCCGGCTGCGCCGCACCTGCTTCGTCCGCCGCCGCAAGGCCGACGTGCTGCGCCACCTCCCGGCCAAGCAGCGCACGATCGTGCCGGTGAGCATCGCGAACCCATCCGAGTACAAGGCCGCGCAGTCCGACGTCGCGCGCTGGGTCCGCGATCAGGCCGAGGCCGACGCGCGCTTCGCCCAGGACGTCGCGGGGCTCGACGAGGAGGAGCGCGCCATCGCGGTCGCCGCCCGCGGCCGCGAGGCCGAGCAGCGCGCGCGCCGCGCCGAGGCGCTCGTGCGGATCGCGCAGCTCGCGCTGGTCGCCGCGCGCGGCAAGCTCGGCGCCGCCACCGAGTGGATCTCCACCTTCCTGGAGACCGGCGAGAAGTTGGTGGTCTTCACCCGCCACCGCGAGATCGGCGACGCGTTGTTGGAGGCCTTCCCCGGCGCCGCGTGCGCGACCGGCCGGCTCGACGCCGACCACCGCGCCGAGGAGGTCGCCCGCTTCCAGACCGACGACGCGTGCCGGCTCATCGTCTGCTCGCTCGACGCGGCCGGCGTGGGCCTGACGATGACGGCGGCCTCGAACGTCGCGTTCGTCGAGCTGGGCTGGACGCCCGCGGCGCACGACCAGGCCGAGGACCGCGTGCACCGGATCGGCCAGGACGACGCCGTCACGGCCTGGTACCTGCTGGCCGCCGACACCATCGACGAGCAGATCGCGGCCGTGATCGACCGCAAGCGGGAGCTGGTCCGCGCGGCCACCGACGGCGCGCCCGCCGGGCAGGGCGCGGTGCTCGACGAGGTCCTCTCGTGGCTGTCGGAGACGGCCGCGCCGGACCCCGTCCGCTGACCCGCTGCAAGCCGGATCGCAGGCCACGGCACCCCGAGCGGCTACCGTCGCGCAGCTGATGGTCGGTCTTCGCCCTCCCCTGCGCGCCGCCGGCGCGGTCCTCGTGTCCGCGCTGATGCTCGCCGCCCCGGCCACCGCCGACCTGAACGGCCAGATCCAGTCCTCGCAGGGCAAGGACAAGGCGCTCCAGGGTCAGATCGGCGCCGACGCGCACACGATCGCCGGGTTCGAGGGGCGCATCGGCGACCTGCAGGAGCGCCTCGGCGCGCTGCAGCACAGCCTCGACGTCGAGCGCGCCCAGCTCGACTCGCTGCAGAGCCGGCTGCGCTCCGCCCGCTCGCGGCTCGCCAAGCTGCGCATCGCCTACGTGCACGACCGCGCCCTGCTCGCCCGCCAGCTCGTCGCCCAGTACGAGGTGCAGAAGCCCGACCTGGCCTCGGTCGTCCTCGCCTCGCGCAGCTTCGCCGCCCTGCTGGAGACCGCCGACAGCCTGCACGCGGTCGCCAACCACAACGCCTCGGTCACCGACCGCGTCACCCACGAGCGCACCGAGGTCACGGCGCAGACCAAGCGCCTGTCCGTCCTCACCGCCCAGCAGGAGCGCGTCACGGCCGCGTCGCTCACGCAGCGCGACGAGGTCGACTCGCTCAAGGAGGCGCTGATCGACCGCGAGGTCGGCGTCAAGCGCGCCCAGGCGACCAAGCGCGCCCAGCTCGCCTCGCTGCGCGCCGACCGCAAGAAGCTCGAGAGCAAGCTCGCCAGCATCCAGGCGCGCGCCGCGGGCCTCGGCGGCGCCGGCCCCGGCCTCCCCGCCGGCGGCGCCCCCGCCTTCGGCGGCCACGGCGGCGCGTTCGGCTTCTTCCCGGCCGCGGGCACCAACTACTCCGTCGGCGTCGAGCCGACCCTCGCCGCACGCCTCGACGTCCTCGGCAAGGCCCTGCACCTGCACTTGATCGGGATCTCCGGCTACCGCACGCCGCAGCACTCGATCGAGGTCGGCGGGTTCGCCGACGACCCACACACGCAGGGCCGCGCCTCCGACACCCCGGGCGTCGAAGGCGTCCCCGAGGCGACGCTCAACCACTACGGCCTCACGCGTCCCTTCGGCGGCGCCGCCGAGGCCGATCACATCCAGCTCGACTGAGCGCCGCCGGCGCGGTCACGCCGCGGCCAGCGCCTTGGCCTTCAGCGTCGCGAACTCGTCGGGCGTGATCGCCCCGCTGTCGAGCAGCTGCTTGGCCTTGTCGATCTCGGCCGCGCCACCGCCGCCGACCGAGCGCACGTAGTCGTCGACCTGCGCCCGCTGCTTGTTGGCGCGTGCCTCGCTGCGGTCGGTCATGCCGTCGTGGTTGGCGATCAGGTAGATCAGCACGCCGAGGAACGGCAGGATGATGAGGAAGACCGTCCACAGGGCCTTGCTCCATCCGGAGATGTCGCGCCGCGAGAAGACGTCGGCGAGGATCGTGATGATCATCCAGATCCAGATCACCCAC
This sequence comes from Baekduia sp., assembly GCA_036500525.1. GTDB lineage: Bacteria > Actinomycetota > Thermoleophilia > Solirubrobacterales > Solirubrobacteraceae > Baekduia. The sequence goes on from DASYBY010000569.1 coordinate 4,606, forward strand.
GCGAAGAAGATGATCATGCTCCAGAGCACATCGAGGAAGGGGTAGTCGGCCGCGAGGATCACGACGCCAGCTCCTGTTCGAGATCGACCGACCGGCAGCCACTGCCCCGGTCGCGAGACACGACCTTCCCCACCCTCGGGATGATCCGGCGTCACCCGCGGTGGGTGAACCGGTGAGCGCTCAGGCGGGCCGGCGTCCCGCGGCGATCAGGACCGCGCCGTCGAGCACGATCCCGGCGCCGGTGCGCCGCACGGCGGCCTCGGCGAAGTCCAGCGAGCGGCGGCGGATGGCGTCGCGGACCTCGGGCTCCATGGCGGCCAGCGCCTGGGCCAGCGGGCCGGCCAGCTGCGGCACGCGGTCCCACCACTCGTCCAGCGAGGCGGCGGTCATCGGCGTCGCCACCGCGCGGACCTCGACGGCCTCCAGCCCGCCGTCGCGCAGGGGCGCGGTGAGCAGGTCTGGATGGTCGAGCGCGAACGGGCCGGCGACGCCGGGCGGCGGGAACGACATGCCGAACTGCGCGCCCACGGCGTCGAGGACCAGGCCGAGCCACGGGTTCGCCGCGCGCCGGTCCCACGCCATCGCGGCGTAGGCGCCGCCGGGGCGCAGGACGCGCACGGCCTCGCGCACCGCCGCCGCGCCGTCGTCGGCGAACATCAGCCCGAGCCGGATGACGACGGCGTCGAAGCTCGCGTCGGGCGCCGCGATCGCGCTCTGGTCGAAGACCGCCGTGCTCACCGCCGGCCGGCCGGCGGCGCGCCGCTCGGCGATCGCCACCATCTCGGGGGCGACGTCGGAGAGCACCACGCGCCCCTGCGGTCCGACGCGGTCGGCCGCGGCCAGCCCCGTGCTGCCCGGTCCGCAGGCCAGCTCCAGCACCGCATCGCCTGGCGACACCCCGGCCAGGTCGAGCAGCACCGCGGTGGCCGCGCCGAGCTGCTCGTCCACGAAGGCCGCATTGCGCTCCCAAGCGGGAGCCACGCTGTTCCACATCTCCGACATGGTCGGCCAGCGTCCCACGCCGGGGCCCAGGGCGCCACCCCCGGGGCGATCGCGCCCAACGACCCCCGGACCCCGACCCGGAGTGCTGAGCAGTCTATATCGTGCAGCGCGCATGCCGCTCCCATCGCCGACGATCCTCCTGGCCCCCGGCACGAAGGCCCTCTCAGCGGTCGCCCAGCGGTACGACCGCCGCCGCCATCGCCTCGTCGCCCCGCGGATCGCCCGCCGGCAGCGGCGGTTCCTGCAGCGCCGGCTGCACGACAAGCTGGTCGAGGACGGCTTCCCCGTCACCGCGCGGCGGCGGAGGATCTCCGAGGCGGACATCGCCGCGCTGCACGCGTCGTTCCGTATCGCGGTCCCGGGGGACGACGACCTCGCCGGCGGCGAGGAGCTCCTGGAGCGGCTCGCCGCCCGGCCGTCGCGCACCTTCCTGCTCGACGCGCCGTCGGGTGAGGGGAAGACGACGTTCGCGCTCGTCCAGGCCCTGCACTGCCCCGGTGGCGACCGGCGGCCGCTGGCGCCGCTCTACCTCGACGTCGCCGACCAGAGCTACGCGACGCGGCTGGACCGCTGGATGCAGGGGCTCGACGACGCGCGCGACGCCGCCGGGCGCAGCCTGAAGGTCGCGCCGCTGATCATGCTCGACGGGGTCAACGAGACCCACAGCATCGACATGGTCGTCGCCACCGTCGGCCGGCACCTCCCCGCGCTGCGCCGCCACGACGTGCGCCTGCTGTTCCTCTTCAGCCACCGCCATCGCTCCTACGCGGGCGAGCTGGTGCGCGGCCTGGCGTCGATCGGGATCGCGGACCCGGAGCCGCTCGCGCTCGCGCCGCTGGCGGGATCGCGCGTCGCGCTGGGGTTCTACCCGCCGGCGCTGCAGCGCTCGCTGGACGGCTACGTCACCGCGCACCCGGGCTGGCCGATGACCCGCCGCGACGGCGCGGCGCTCATGCGCTGGCTGGCCGCGCACCCCGAGGCGCACCTCGACGACGCGCCCGCCCCCGCCGAGCTGATCGCGGACCGCTACGTCACGCCCGCGATGCACGAGGAGCTGACCTCGCTCCTGGACGTCGCCACCGCCGCGTTCGAGATGCTCGGCCGCGAGGCGACGCTGAGCAGCTGCGCCGCGCTGGCGTCCGAGATCCCCAAGCCCGCGCGGCAGCTGCGCACCGCCAAGGACACGTTCTCGGGCACGCTGCTGGGCAACCGGCTGCGGGTCTCCGACGACACGGTGCGCATCGACAGCGAGGCGGCGATCCGCGTCCTCGGCGCGCTCTACGTCGCTCACCGGCTGCTCAACGGCGATCCCCCGACGCGGCTGAGCGGCCGCACCATCTACGACGTCGCCGCGCCGTTCGTCCCCTGGGCGCTGCGCTGGCTGGCGCCCGACGACCCGCTCGACCAGGTGATCGAGCACCACATCGGCCACGAGATCGCGCGCGACGACCGGCCCGCCGGCGAGGTCGTCCCGTACTCCTTCTACGGCCGCGTCGTGCTGGCCGACGACGCGCCGCCGACCGCGCTGGGGATCGAGGTGGAGCTGTTCCGCTCGATCATCGACGCGATCGACCGCGACCGCCGGCACACCTGCCGCGCAGCGATCCTCAGCGCCCGCCGGACCGAGGAGCGCACCCGCGCCGACCCGGTGCTCGACCAGCTCTTCGCGCTGATCTCGGGCGTCGGGCACCGCGCGGTCGCGCCGCTGCTGAGCCTGATGGACGGCGAGACGCCGCTGGTCGAGAGCCAGGCCGCCTACCTGCTGCTCGCCTGGCTGCAGCGGCTCCCGGCCGACCTCACCGCCGATCAGCGGGCGTGCGTCGCGCAGATCGCCGTCGCGATGGACGCGGGCAACCCGAACCTGCACCTGCGCTACCACCAGGCCCAGATCGTCGAGCACGTGCTGCACCACGTCGACGGCGATGCGCGGGCCAAGGCGCTGGCGGCCGCGGAGCGGGTCGTGGCCGCGGGGGGCGCACCGTTGCCGCCCGGCGCCCCGCGCATCCACCGGGCGTTGCAGGCCGCGGTCTCCGACGCGCTGACCGCGCTGATCGTGAGCGCGCGCACCGGCCGCCGGCGGTCGTGGCCCACGGCCACCGCGACGATGTCGGCGATCGCGGCCGACCCGGCGCTGCGCGAGGGCGACGGCGCGGCCGACAAGCCGTCCGAGCTGCTGCTGGAGTGCTGGGAGACGAGCCTCGGGCTGAGCGCCAGCGCCTTCCGCGACGGCGGGAGCCTCGACCTCAGCGCGTTCGTCCTCGGCGCGCTGACCCACGACCTGTGGATCGTGCGCTGGTGGGCCTTCTCCGGGTTGTGCGACATGTTCCGGTTCGCGGTGGACCAGCGGCCCGACGAGGCCCGCGAGCTGGGCGCGCACCTCGTCGACCGCCTGTTCGCCACCGGCGAGCCGATGGGCCTCAAGCAGCAGCAGTGCGCGCTGGTCGAGGCGCTGCTGGCCCGGCACGACGGCGAGGTGATGGACTGGCTCGGCGCGCAGATCGCCGCCGCGCGCCGGCGGGAGCTGGTCGAGGGCGACTTCGCCGCCGCCTACCGCGACGAGCTCGGGCACACGGCCGAGCTGTACCTGAGCGACTACGTGGCGCGTGTCCTGCGCCTGCCGGTCCGTGAACGCTGACCGGCGGCACTTCACGGTCGCCGGGAACCTCGGCGACGTCCTGGACCGCCGCTGCACGGCGCAGCGGCTGGTCGACGTCACGCCCGAGGGCTGGGGCGTCGGCGCCGGGGCGATCGCCGCGACGTCCGCCGAGGCGCTGACCGCGATCGTCGACTCGACGTTCCTGTTCTCCACCGTCTTGGTCTCGCCATCGCCGAGCGGAGGCGGGACGGCGGCGACGAGCGGTGACCTCACCGCCACCGGCCGCCACCACTTCGCGCCGACGATGACGTGGTTCGGCGGCGGCGCACCCGACCTCCGCGCCGGCCCGCTGCCGGCGACCACGCAGGGACGGCTGCTGGAGGAGACGCTGTGGCCGCGGTGCGGTGGAGCGGCGGCGGTCGGGGTCGTCGCGTTGGTCTACGTCCACCGGACCGACATCGCCGGAGCGCTCATCCGCACCTCCGTCGCCGCCGGCGACGAGGCGCCACCCACCGGCGGCCGCGCGCGCTTCTTCGACCTCGACCCCCTCCACCACCGCCCGGCGTTCACCAAAGGCCTCGCCTGGCTCGTCGCCGCCAGCGTCCGCGCCGGCGCGCCGAGCGGGCCACGCGCCGACGACCTCCGCGCGCGGCTCGCCATCGAGCCGGCCCTCGGCCGCACGCGGGCGGCGCCGCCGGCCCCGGAGGGCCTCACCCACGCCCACCACTGCCACCTCGTCCTCGTCGACGACGCCCCGGCCTGCTGGCTCAACCACACCACGCGGACGCCCTGGCCGGCCCTTCACGCCGCCGCGACCGCGTCGGTCGGCGCGCAGGCGGCCGGCGCCCTGGCCATCCACTCCGACGCCAACACCACCCTGCGCCCCCTCGGGCTCGCCGCGTGGACGTTCGGCGAGGACGAGGTCTACACCGCCTAGAGCCCCGCGATCGTGCAGTGGTCCTGGCCGCCGGTGAAGCCCGCGACCATCGCGTCGGCGTTGGCCTGCTCCATCGAAAGGTAGGTCGCGCCGGGGGAGCCGGCGGGGCCGAGGGTGTCGCCGTAGAGCGTGTGGTCGGCGGTGGCGCCGGTCTCGTGGGCGATGGCCTGGGCCAACTTGGGGTTGATCGAGCTCTCCGGGAAGACGGCGGTGACGTGCTCGCGCTTGATGATCGCCGCGAGCTGCGCCAGGTCGCCCGCCGACGGCTGGGCCTGCGTGGTCTGCGACGGGATGACCGCGCCGACCACGTCGATGTCATAGCGCTTGGCGAAGTACCCGAACGCGTCGTGGTCGGTGACCAGCTTGCGCGCGGCGGCCGGCACCTGGTCGATGCAGCCCTTGATCCCGGCGTCCAACACCTGCAACTTGGCCTGGTACGCCGCGGCGCCCCGGTCGATGGTCGCCTTCGCCTGCGGGTCGGCCTTCACCAGCGCGGCCTGGATCCGCCCGACGGCGTACTCGGCGTTGCTGGGGTCGTGCCACCAGTGCGGGTCGAAGCGCGAGGCCTCCGGCCCCGACGTCTCCCCCGGCAGCGTCACGGGCCGCCCGGCGCCCGCGTCCAGCTGCGCCGGATCGCCCCCGGCGTTCTTGACGATCTCCGCCATCCACTTGTCGAGGTTGTCGCCGCTGGTGACCACCAGCTTGGCGCCCGTGGTCTTCTCGATGTCGTCGGGCCGCGGCTCGTAGTCGTGCGGATCGGTGTTCGGCTTGAGGATCTGGTGGACGTCCACCGCGGACCCGCCGATGGACCGCACGAAGTCGCCGAGCTGCGTGGAGGTCGCGACGACCTCGATGCGCGGCACCGCGGACGGCGCCTCGCCGGTCGCGGCGTTGTTGTCGTTGTCGGACCCGCATCCGGCGACCAGCACGGCGATGCCGGCGACGACCAAGGCGGGGGGAAGAGCTCTGAGACGCATGGGGAAGAACCTCGAAGTAGGAATGAGACTTGTTCTTATCACAGTCCCACCTTCGAGCCGACCGCGCAGGCGGTGAGCGCGCCGCTCAGGCCATCGTCAGCCCGCCGCTCACCGACAGCGTCTGGCCCGTGACGAACGACGCCTCCTCGGAGGCGAAGAACGCGACCGCCACCGCGACGTCGGTCGGCTGCCCGAGGCGCTTCATCGGGACCGCGCGAGTCATCGCCGCGATGACCTTGGCACCGCGGTCGTCCTCGCCGACCATGCCGGCCAGCAGCGCGGTCTCGGTCGGCCCCGGGCAGACGACGTTGGCCGTCACGCCCTTGGTCGCCATCTCGCGCGCCAGCGACTTCGTGAAGCCGATGACCCCCGCCTTGGCCCCGGCGTAGACCGACTCCAGCGACGACCCGACCCGCGCCGCGTCGGAGCTGGTGCTCACGACGCGGCCCCAGCCGCGGTCGATCATCGACGGCAGGAACTCGCGCGTGACCCGCAGCGCCCCGAGGTAGTTGATGTCCACGACCCGCTGCCAGAACCGCTCGTCGGTCTCGACGAACGCGCGCAGCTCGTCCCAGCCCGCGTTGTTGACCACGATGTCGGCCGCCCCCAGCCGGCGCTCGACCTCGCTCGCCGCCTCGGCGACCGACGCGCCGGAGGTGACGTCGAGCGCGATGCCCGTCGCCTCGCCGCCCGCGGCCCGCACCTCGGCCGCGACCCGCTCGGCCGCGGCGGCCTCCAGGTCGGTGACCGCGACGCGGATCCCGCGTTCCGCGAGCGCGAAGGCGATCGAACGCCCGATGCCGCCCGCCCCACCCGTGACGACCGCTGTCCGCGTGACTTCGCTCACTTCGCGCCTCCCAGCGTCGACGTATCGGTAACGACCGCTACCCTAATCGACATGCCCCACGGTGCCAAGCTGGACCGTCAGCCATCCGGCCGTGCGACCGACCGGCCCCAGGCGATCCTCGACGCCGCGCTGGAGCTCTTCAGCGAGCACGGCTTCGCCGCCGTCGGCGTCGATCGGATCGGCCGGCGCGCCGGCGTCCCCGGCCCCCACATCTACCGCCACTTCAGCGGCAAGGACGAGCTGCTGGCGACGCTCGTCGACCAGGCGATGGACCGCCTGCTGAGCCTCACTGCCGCCACGACCGAGGAGCCGGCCGAGGAGCTCGAGCGCCTCGTGCGCGGCCACGTGCGCTTCGCGCTCGGCGACCGCGCGCTGTTGTCGGTCTACGCGCAGGAGGCCCGCTCGCTGCGCGAGGCCGACCAGCGCCGGACCCGCCGCCGCCAGCGCGCCTACATCGAGCGCTGGACGACGGTGCTGGCCCGCCGCTACCCCGGCCGCGGCGCGGTCGAGCTGGAGGCCGCCGCCCACGGCGCGATCGGCCACATCCAGTCGGTCATCCGCTGGCCGCGCGCCCTGCTCGCCGCGCCCGGGTTGGAGGCCTTGATCGCCCGCGACGTCCTGCACGGCCTCGCCGCGGGCGACTGACCCGCACCCTCAGACCGACGCGGCCCCGCGGAACGCGCCGAAGTCGGCCGGCCGCTTGGCCGCGAACGCCTCGACGCCCTCGGCCGCCTCGTCGGACTCGACGAACTGGTGCAGCCCGCTGAACGCCACGCTGGCGATGCCGCCGATCTGCTCGCTGTCGGCGTTGAAGGACTGCTTGAGGAAGCGCAGCGAGGTCGGCGACAGCGCGAGCATCTCGTCGGCCCACCGCCGCACCTCGGCGCGCAGCTCCGCCAGCGGCACCACGCGGTTGACCAGCCCCCACCGCTCGGCGGTCTCGGCGTCGTACTGGCGGCAGAGGAACCAGATCTCCCGCGCGCGCTTCTCGCCGACGATGCGCGCGAGGTAGGCGGTCCCGAAGCCCGCGTCGAACGACCCGACGCGCGGGCCGTTCTGGCCGAAGCGCGCGTGGTCGGCGGCGATCGTCAGGTCGGCGAGCACGTGCAGCACGTGGCCGCCGCCGATCGCCACGCCGTTGACCGCGGCGATCACCGGCTTGGGGATCGCGCGGATGATGCGGTGCAGCTGCTCGACCTCGAAGAGGCCGTAGTCCGACGGCCCGTAGTCGCCGGTCTCGGCGCGCTGCTTCTGGTCGCCGCCGGCGCAGAACGCCTTGTCGCCGGTGCCGGTGAGCACGACGACGCCGACGGTCGCGTCGGCCCAGGCGAGCTTGAAGCAGTGGATCAGCTCGTCGACGGTCTGGCTGCGGAACGCGTTGTAGCGCTCCGGCCGCGCGATGGTGACCCAGGCCACCCCGTCGTCGGTCTCGTACGTGACGTCGTCCAGCGGGCGGCCCGCCGCCCGGCCTGCGGTGTCCATGTCGTCTCCTCGGGGTTGCGTTGATCGCCATGGTAACGGTCGTTACACTCGCCGACAAATGGACTTCGAGCCCAGCGACGCCCAGGCCGCGTACGGCGAGCGGGCGCGGCAGATCGCCGAGGAGCTGCTCGCCCCCGACTACCAGGCGCGGGAGCGCGCGGGCACGATCGGCCGCGACGTCCGGCTCGCGCTCGGCGCCCAGGGGCTCATCGCGCCCGAGATCCCCGAGCGCCTCGGCGGGCGCGGGACCGACCGGGTCACCTCCGGCGTCGTGACCGAGGAGATCGCCCGCGGCGACTTCAACGTGGCCTACCTCCAGGTGGTCGGCTCGCTGGTCGCGCAGATCCTGGCCGGCCACGCCCACCCCGAGCTCGCCGAGGCCTGGGTGCCGCGGATCTGCAGCGGCGACGCGATCGTCGGCATCGGCCTCTCCGAGCCGCACGCCGGCTCCGACGCGGGCATGCCGCGGCTGCGCGCCCGCCGCGACGCCGACGCCTACGTGCTCGACGGCCAGAAGTCGCTGTCGTTCTGCGACCAGGCCGCCGCGGCCGTCGTCTTCGCCCGCACCGGCACCGACGAGGCGCGCGGCAAGGGCATCAGCGCGTTCCTGGTGGACTTGGACGCGCCGGGCGTCACCCGCGAGCGCTTCGACGACCTCGGCACGCGCGCCGTCGGCCGCGGCGCCGCGCACTTCGCCGCCGTCCGCGTGCCCGCCGGCCAGCGGCTGGGCGAGGAGGGCCGGGGCTTCTCACAGGTCATGCAGGGCTTCGACTTCAGCCGCGCGCTCATCGGCCTGCAGTGCATCGGCGCCGCGCAGGCGTCGGTCGACGAGACGTGGCGCTACGTCTCGGAGCGCGAGGCCTTCGACCGCCCGCTGAGCACGTTCCAGGGCGTGTCGTTCCCGCTGGCCGAGGCCGAGACGCTGCTCGCCGCCGCACGCCTGCTCTGCCGGCAGACGCTCTGGCGCAAGGACAACAACCTGCCCCACACCGCCGAGGCCGCGATGTGCAAGTGGTGGGCGCCGAAGATCAGCACCGACATCATCCAGGAGTGCCTGCTCCTGCACGGGCAGCTGGGCTACCGCACCGACCTCCCGCTGCAGCAGCGGCTGCGCGATGTGATGGGGCTGCAGGTCGGCGACGGCACCGCGCAGATCATGAAGCTCGTCATCGCCCGGCAGCGGGTCGGCCGGGCGCTGGCGCCGTAGGGAACGCCACCACCGCCGTGCCCTCGACCGTCCGGCCGCGGTGCGACTCCAGCCAGACGTCCAGGTGGACGAGCGCCTCGCCGTCCTCCCCCGCCTCCCGGCCGGTGACCTGGCCCGAGGCCGCGACGGTGTCGCCGACGCAGTTGAACCCGCGCATGGTGAAGGCGATCTCGCGCAGCCGCCCGTTGAGCCCCGCCCAGCGGCGGATCGCCGCCTCCAGCAGGCCCTCGATGAGGATCGTGTTGGCGTAGGCGTCGGTGGCTCCGGAGGCGCGCCCGGCCTCGCGGTCGATGTGGATCGGCGAGAAGTCGCGGTCGGCCCCGGCCTCCATGACCAGCCGCTGCAGCGTGATCGGCATGATGTGCTCGGGCAGCCGGTCGTCGACCGCGATGGCGGCGGGGTCGCGAGCGGTCCAGGCGGTCGGCGCGCTCACGCGTGGCCGTCCTCGCCGTGGGCGGTGAAGCGGAAGACGGTGATCTCGTCGCGGGCGACGGTCTCGCCGTGCTGGTTGCGGAACGTCGTCTCGATCACCATGAACGCGCCGTCGCCCACGCTGATGGACTTGCGCGTGAGGCTCTTGAGCACCGCGATGCCGGAGATCCTGTCGCCGGGGTGGACCGGCAGCACGTGCGTGGTCTTGCTCCCCGTCGCGAACTGCCGGTCGCCGGGCGCCGGGATGTTCGAGGCGGGCACCGGCGCGTACAGCGCGCGCGTGCCCGTCGGCGGCTCGCCCGGGCGCCAATAGGCCGGCGTCGCCCACGCGCGGATCATCGACGCCGGGCTCACGACGTCGCGGTAGCCCTGCTCGCGCGCGACGTCCGCGTCGTGGTGCAGCGGGCAGTCGAGTTGCAGCACTTCCAGCCGACGGCGGATGTCGGGGAGCGAGACCGGGTCGGCGCCCTCGAACTCGGCCAGCACCGTGCCGACGAGCGCCTCGGCGTCCGCCCAGGTGCCCGGCACGAGGCCGGAGCCGGCCCTGGGCGGTGCCGTCACGTCGTGACCTGCTCGATCGACTGCAGCGCGCGGTCGGCGAGCATCAGCACCTGGTCGCCGAGCATCTCGATCGGGACGTCGATGTCGTCGCCCATCGCGCCGTCGCGGTAGCGCGCGTAGACGCCCTCGGCGATGCACGCCAGCCGCCAGAGCGCGAAGGCCTCGTAGTAGTCGATGCCCGACACGTCGAAGCCCGTGCGCTGCGCGTAGCGCTCGACGATCGCGGCGCGGTTCGGGAAGCCCGGCAGCACCGTCGGCGTGCGACCGAGGACGTGGCCGCCGTCCTCGCCCGCCTCGACCCACCAGACGAGCAGGCCACCGAGGTCGGCCAGCGGGTCGCCGAGCGTGCACAGCTCCCAGTCCAGGACGGCGCGCACCTGCGGCTCGGTGCCGTAGATGACGTTCTCCATGCGGTAGTCGCCGTGGACGATCCCGGGCCGCTGCTGCTCGGGCCGCGCGGCGACGAGCCGGCGGTGGACCTCCTCTATCGCCGGCAGGTCCCGGCTGCGCACCTCGTCGTACTGGCGCTTCCACCGCTTGAGCTGGCGCTCGAGGTAGCCGTCCTTGCGGCCGAGCTGCCCGAGCCCGACGGCGTCGGGGTCCTGCCCGTGGATCGCGGCGAGCACGTCGATCAGCGAGGTCGCCAACTCCGCGCGCTGGTCCTCGGCGAACGCTGCGGTGACGTCCTCCGGAGTGCGCAGGACCGGCCCCTCGACCAACTCCATCACGTAGAACGGCGCGCCGATGACGTCGGGGTCGTCGCACAACCCATAGGTCTCGGGCACCGGCACGCCGCTGCCGTGCAGCGCCTCGAGGATGCGGTGCTCGCGGCCCATGTCGTGGGCCGTGCGCAGCGTGTGGCCGAGCGGCGGGCGGCGCAGCACGAACGTGCGGCCGGTGCCGTCGATCCCGCGGAAGGTGAGGTTCGACCGGCCGCCGGTGAGCAGCTCGAAGGTGTACGGCGGCTGGAGCACGTCGACGTTCGCCGACAGCCACGCGGCGACGCGCCCGACGTCGAGCTCGGCCGGTGGGGTGATGGACGATGGCCCGGTCATCGGGATGAGTATTCGGAGGCGAGCGCATCATTCCGATCCGCGCCGGGACGAAATTTGTCGTGTCCTCCAGCGCCCGCCCGCGACCGCTGGGGATCGATCAAAGATGAGGACATCCGAGAGCCCGCTACGAGCGCAGCGCGCCGCCCTGGGCGGGCGCGTCGAACATCGAGCCGAACTGCTCGCGCACGCGGTGCTTCTGGATCTTGCCGACCGCCGTCTTGGGCAGCTCGTCGAGGAACTCGATCGTCCGCGGGGCGTTGTACCCGGCGAGCCGCTCGCGCACGTACGCCGTCAGCTCGCCGGCGAGCGCGTCGCCCGGCGTGGCGCCGGGAGCGAGCACGACGACCGCGCAGACGCGCTCCTCGTAGACCGGGTCGGGCAGGCCGACGACCGCGACCTCGAGGACCGCCGGGTGTCCGGCCAGGCAGTCCTCCACCTCCTTGGAGTACACGTTCTGGCCGCCCGAGCGGATCATGTCCTTCTTGCGATCGACGATCCGCAGGAAGCCGTCCTCGTTGGCGACCGCGACGTCGCCGGTGTGCAGCCAGTCGCCGGCCAGCGCCTCGGCCGTCTCCTGGGGCTTGTTCCAGTAGCCCGACATGCGGGCGCCGCGCACGCAGATCTCGCCCGGCTCGCCGACGGGCACCTCGGCGCCCTCGTCGTCCTGCAGCGAGATCTCGATGCCCGTCAGCGCGCGGCCGATCGAGCCCCACTGGGCGAAGACGTGCTCGGGCGGGCAGACCGTGACGAAGCAGCCGCCCTCGGTCAGGCCGTAGGTGTGCGCCATCTGGACGCGGCCCTCGTGCGCGCCGAAGGCGTCGGCCGTGCGCTCCATGATGCCGCTCGGATCGTAGGCCCCGTAGTAGATGAGCCGCACCGACGCGCGGTCGGTCCCGGCGAAGTCGGGGTGCTCGATCAACGCGTGCAACATCGTCGGGACGCCGAGGATCACCGTCACCCCGTGCTCCTCGATCTGGGCCAGCACGTGGCCGGCGTCGAACTCGGGGAGCAGGACGACCTTCGCCCCCACGAGCAGGAACAGCTTCATGTGGTCCCAGTTGCCGACGTGGAACGGCGGGAAGTAGTTGAGGAACACGTCGCCGGCATGCAGGCCGAGGGCGCCGGACATCGAGAACGCGTCGGCCATCGTGCGCCGGTGGGTGAGCACCGCGCCCTTGGGCCGCCCGGTCGTCCCCGAGGTGTAGACGATCATGTGCGGGTCGTCCTCGCCGACCTCGGCGTCGGGCTGCGCGTCGGTGATCCCGCGCTGCACGAACGCGCGCCACGAGCCGTCGGCCTGGTGCACGCCCGGCAGGGCGACGACCTCCAGCGGGTGCTCGGCCGCCGCGACGGCCGCGGCCACGACCTCGTCGAACTCGGGATCGACGAACAGCATCCGCGGCGTGCAGTCGCCGACCGTGTAGCAGTGCTCGGGCGAGCGGTGCCAGAAGTTCAGCGGCACCAGCAGGGCGCCGAGCTTGGCCGTGGCGAAGTACAGGAGGAAGTACTCCAGCGAGTTGCGGCCCAGGACGGCCACGCGGTCGCCCTTGGACACGCCGCCGGCTGTCAGCGCCGACGCCACCATGTTGATCCGGCGGTCGAGGTCGGGCGCGGTGATCTCCTCGCCCTGCGCCACGATCGCCACGTCCCGCGGACGGGATCGGGCGTTGAGCCGGATGATGTCGCCTACGAGCACTGGGCCGCCTCCTTCTCTTCGCCGCCGGTGCCGTGCACCGAGCCGGCCTTGAACAATGTCTTGATCGCCGCGTCGTCGAGGCCCAACACGTCGCGCAGCACGTCTGCGGTCTGCTCGCCGACGTGCCCGGCGGGAGCGCCCGGGCGAACGTCGAGCCCGGAGAAACGGTAGGGCGCGGTCTGCATCAGGACCTCGCCGGCGCCGTCGAAGGCGACCGGCGCCAGCGATCCGCGCGCGACGAGGTGCGGGTCGGCGAGGTTCTCGGCGACGGTGCGCACGCGGGCGGCCGAGAGGCCGTGGGCCAGGAGGTGGTCGACCAGCGCGTCGGCCGTGGCGAACTCCGCCGCCCACGCCTCGATCAGATCGTAGGCCGCGGGCGCGTTGGCCAGCCGCGCGTCCATGCCGGCGAAGCGCGGGTCGTCGCGCAGCTCGGGGCGCCCCATCGCGGCGGCCATCTTGGCCCAGTAGACGTCGCCGCTCATGCCGTAGCTGACGTAGCGGCCGTCGGCGGTCTGCACGACGCCGGACGGCACGCTCGTCGCGTGGCGGCGTCCGTAGCGGCCGCCCGCGCGCTCGCCGTGGGTGAACGCGCCGAGCGCGTGGGCCTGGTCGATCATCGCGTGCAGCGTGTCGAACGCCGAGATGTCGATGTGCGTGCCCTCGCCGGTCTGCGACCGATGGTGCAGCGCGGCGCCGATCGCGGCCAGCGCGTGGACGCCGGAGTTGACGTCCGACAGCGCGGTGCCGAAGTGCATCGGCGGGCCGCCGTCCTCGCCGTTGAGCGACATCAACCCCGAGTAGGCCTCCGCCACGAGGCCGAAGCCGGAGAGGTGCGCGTACGGCCCGACGGCGCCGAAGGTCGACAGCGAGCAGAGGATCACGTCGGGCGACCGCGCGCACAAGTCCTCGTAGGACAAGCCCAACGAGGCCATGACGCCGGGCCGGAAGTTCTGCACCACGATGTCTGACCACTCCACGAGGCGCAGCGCCAGCTCGCGGCCCGCCTCGGACTTCAGGTCGAGCCCGACCGCGCGCTTGCCGTTGTTGTACTGGGCGTAGGCGCTGCTGAGATCGCCGTCGAAGGCGTACGGGATCTGGCGCATCATGTCGCCGGCGGGCTGCTCGACGCGGATGACGTCCGCGCCCATGTCGGCCATGAGCCGGGTGCAGAACGGGCCGGCGATGACGTGGCTCAGGTCGAAGACCTGGATCCCCGCGTACGGACCGCTCATTCAGGGCCGGGCCACGTCCGCAGCGACTGGACCGGGTCGAAGCCGAGGGCCGGCACCTCATAGCGCGCCGCCTCCACCCCGCGCAGCAGCGCCAGCGCCGCGGGCGAGTGGAAGGCCAGCACCTGCTCCAGCTCGGCGTCGCTCACCTTGATCCCCGCCTTCTCCAGGCAGGCGATGGCGTAGGCCTTGGTCTGCTCGGCGCTCATGCCGACGCTCCTTCCCGCAGCAGCGGCGGCACGTCGGCGTGCCAGGTCGTGCTCGACTGGTAGGCGACGCCGGCGGCGATCAGCGTCGCCTCGTCGAACGGGCGGCCGGCGAGGTGCAGCGACAGCGGCAGCCCCGCGGCGGTGTAGCCCATCGGCAGCGCGATCGCCGGGTTGCCGAACGGGTTCCAGTAGTGCGTGCAGGGCGAGCCGAAGATCTGCTCCAGCGGCGGCGGCTGGTCGCCGTCGTAGCCCAGCGCGCCGCAGAGCGCGGTCGGCGTGGCGATCACGTCGACCGCCTCGAACTGCTGCGCCATCGCCCGCATCCCGACGCGGCGGACGCGCTGGGCCTGCACGTAGTCGCCGCCCGAGAGCAGCGCGCCCGCGGCGATCATCGCGCGGGTGTGGGCGCCGAAGTCGTCCCAGCGGTCGATGAGGTCCGGGTGGTGGTAGGCGAAGCACTCGGCGCCGAGCGTCACGAGG
>DASYBY010000570.1:0-1718 GCA_036500525.1 Baekduia sp.
AGGAAGTGCGCATCACCGGGCTCGGGGTCATCAATGACGCGCTGCTCGAGCTCTCGCCCGGCTTCACCGCGCTGACCGGCGAGACCGGCGCCGGCAAGACCATGGTCGTGACCGGGCTCGGGCTGCTGTTCGGCGGCCGCGGGGACCCCTCTCGGGTCCGGCCGGGCGCGCAGCGCGCCTCGGTCGAGGGGCGGCTGCGCACCGACCCGCGCGGGAAGGTCGCCCAGCAGGTCGAGGAGGCGGGCGGCGACCTCGACGACGACGGCACCCTGGTCCTGACCAGGACGGTGTCGGGGGAGGGGCGGTCCCGGGCGTTCGCCGGCGGTCGCTCGGTCCCGGTGTCGCTGCTGACGTACCTGGCCGACGACCTGGTCGCCGTGCACGGCCAGTCCGACCAGCAGCAACTGCTCAAGGCCGGCCGGCAACGGGAGTCGCTCGACAAGTACGCGGGCGGCGTCCTCGCCGCGGTGCTCGCCGACTACCAGCGCGTCTACGGGCGGCACCGCAAGGTGCTTGACGAGCTCACCACGCTGACGACGCAGGCGCGGGCCCGCGCCGCCGAGGCCGCGGACCTGCGGGCGGGTCTCACCGACATCGAGAAGCTCAACCCGGTGGCGGGCGAGTCGGCGGCGCTGCGCGCGGAGGAGGACCGGCTGGCCAACGCCGACGCGCTGCACGCCGGCGCCACGACCGCGCACGAAGCGCTGCTCGGCGACCCGACCGCGGGCACCGACGGCGTGGACGCCGTGACCCTGCTCGGCCACGCGCGCCGGGCCCTCGACGCCGTCCGGCGCCACGACACGGAGATCGACGGCGTGGCCACCCGGCTGACGGACGCCGCTTACCTGGTCTCCGAGGTCGCCGGCGAGCTCGCCTCCTACATCCAGGGCATCGACGCCGACCCGGCCCGCCTCGCGGCTGTCCAGGAGCGGCGCGCCACGCTGGCCCGCGTCATCCGCCTCTACGGGCCCGGCGGCGTCAACGCCCAAATCGACGGGACCCCGGTGCAGCTGGCGGCGCCGGGATCGTCGTCAACGGCGCCGGACGGCGAGGCTCCGGACGGCACCGCCCCCGACGGCACGGGCCAGGATGGCGACGCCACCGCCGCCGACCCGGCGGCAGAGGCCGGCGCCGCCGGTCCCGACACGCTTTTCGCGGCCGAGGAGCCCGACGAGACCGCGTACGTCCTTGAGTGGGCGCGCCTGGCCGCGGCCAGGGTCGCCGAGCTCGACAACGACGACGACACGATCGCCGCGCTCACCGCCGAGGAAACCGAGCTGGCCGCGCAGGTCACCGACCTGGCCGGGCGGCTCACCCGGCTGCGCGCCGAGGCGGGGGAGCGGTTCGCCGACGACGTCACCGCCGAGCTGACCGCGCTGGCCATGCCGCACGCCCGGATCTCCGTCGTGCTCACCCCGCTTGCCGAGCCGGGGCCGCACGGGGCCGACGACGTGGAGATCCGCCTCGCCTCCAATCCCGGCGCGCCGTCGCTGCCGCTGCACAAGGGCGCCTCCGGCGGTGAACTGTCCCGGGTGATGCTCGCGATCGAGGTGGTCTTCGCGGGCGCGGACCCGGTGCCGACGTTCGTCTTCGACGAGGTGGACGCGGGCGTGGGCGGCAAGGCCGCGGTCGAGATCGGCCGCCGGCTCGCCAAGCTGGCCCGGCTCGCCCAGGTCATCGTGGTCACCCACCTGCCCCAGGTCGCCGCGTTCGCCGAC
>DASYBY010000571.1:0-2105 GCA_036500525.1 Baekduia sp.
GAAGCCGTGGTCGACGAGCGTGTGGTCCTCGTTGGACGCGTTGCCGTTGGGGTCCATCCCGATCGCGTCGACGCCGTAGGTGCCGTAGCCGCCCTCGGGCGTGTTGGACGGTGAGAACCCCCAGTAGCCGTAGCCGGCCTCGGTGAGGCCGTGGTGGATCTGGGCCCGGACGGTCAGCGGGAGGTTGATCGCCCAGCTCCGCCGGCCCCAGCGCTCCTCGGGGACGAAGAGCGCGGGCATCAAGGCCTCGAACATGCTCCCGCCCCAGGAGGGGACCACGCGGGTGTTGTTGTAGGGGTAGGCGCCCTCGAAGACGTCGACGCCGTAGTACGTGCGCCACCGGCCGATCGGCTTGGTCTCCTGGAAGCCGTTGGCGTCGCAGGGCGTGTCGGGGAAGGTGCGCCAGCGGCCGAAGTAGGCGCGCTGGGGGATCTCACCCTTGGCGATCCCGAGGTAGTCGACCATCCGGCTCTCGCTGACGACGGTGTCGTAGCAGCAGGGCGCCTCACCGGTGTCGGGCACATAGTGGAACAGCACGCGGTTGGCGTCGGGCCGGTAGTAGAAGCCGAAGTCCATGCTGTCGTAGAGGGCGCCGGCGCGGGCGGCGAGCTCGGGGACGCCGCCGCGCACGATCCGCAGCCCGGTCGCCAGCCACGCGTTGTCGACCGACGACAGGATCGGCTGCAGCGGCGCGCCGGTCGGCGGCCAGGTCGTGAGCTTGGCGCCGGTGTGGTGGTCGTACCAGTTGTAGAACTGCCCGCTGGGCTGATGGCGCTCCAGGTGCTCGAGCGTCCCGATCGTCCGAGCCATGCGGTCGACCATCTCGTGGTGGCCGATGATCCCGAGCCGCTGCGCGACGTACGTGCTCCAGAGGTAGGCGCCGATGTTCGTCGTCGAGGTCTGGACGCTGGTCGTGCCGTCGGCGTCGAGGCTGTCGGCGGGCAGGCCCGAGTCGGGATCGGTCATCGCGACGAACGAGCGCCAGGTGTCGGCGGCGTAGCGGTGGAGGTCGGGGGCGGGCGGGGCGGTGTGGGTCGGCGGGGCGCCGTGAGCGGGCGCAGGCAGCGCGGCGGGGACCGGCGGCGGCGTCGGCCACTGCGCGTCCGCCGGCGTGGCCCCGAGCGCGAGGCTCAGGGCCGCCGCGGTGGCAGCGGCGCACCCCCATGCGCTCGTGCGTCGCGACGACCTCTGGCCCGTTCTCATCGCCTTCGCCTCCCCGGTGGACCGAGCCGCCGGCTCGCGGCGGCGACTCCCGGTCGGCCCTATGCCCACGCCGGCCGGCGCGGAACCCGGCGCGATCGCCCATCGGTCAGGCGGTGGACGCGGTCACCTGCCTGACCCGATCGAGGGATCCCCTCGTTTCGGGATGGAGCCTTGGCCGCGCAGAGCCGTTAAGGGAGACATGCCCTTCTCCTACGAGCACGCCTTCCGGTACGAGACCTCCCTGTGCTCGCTGCGCGAGGACGAGAAGCTGTCGGCGCCGCGCGCCGCCGAGGACGACGCCGCCGAGCCCCGCACCACCCTGCGCGCCCGCCTCGTGTCGCGCTGCGCCACCGCGCTGCTGCGCACCGCGAGCTGAGCAGCAGCAGCGCGGCGGCAACGGGGCGCCGCTCCCGGCGACGCCCCGCTGCGCGCCGTCCGTCCGCTACTGGCCGTACTCCTGGGCCAGGTCTGAGAGCGTGGTGAACGCCGGCCGCACCGCGCCGGCGGAATCGTCGGCCTGCTCGGGCGTGTCGAGCAGGCCCCACGCGTCGCTGGTGCCGTAGTCCCACGCCTGGAACCACCAGACGCCCACGACGTTGTCGTCGGAGAGGAACACGTCCATGGCGTCGCCGACTTCGTCGGCCTGGTCGCTCTCCGAGCAGGCGCCCACGTCGTCGCCGCAGAGGTCGAGGTTGTAGCCGTCCTCGGTGACGTAGAAGGGCGGGATGCTGCCGAGCGCCGCCTCGGCGGCCGCCTCCTGGCCGGCGACCGCGCCGGTCCCCTCCTCGTCGGCGCCGTTGGTGCCGACCGCGCCGTACGGGTGGGTGCTCACGCCGTTGGCCTCGATCGCCGCCGCCAGGCCGGGCACGCCCGCGACCGCGTCGGCGAGCCAGCCGCGGCCG
>DASYBY010000572.1:0-3218 GCA_036500525.1 Baekduia sp.
GCTGCCGCGTCCACGTGCGCAGCGTCGCCCGCAGCCGGCCGTCGGTCCCCAGGTGGCCGAGCGTCGCCTCGCGCGCGGCCGCGACCTGGATCGACTGCCCGCCGACCATCAGGATCAGGAAGCCCGAGATGATCGCGGCCAGCGCGCCGTAGCTGTCGGCGCCGAGCAGGCGCGTGAACAGCACGACGAAGACCAGCTGGATCGCGTTGTTGAGCAGCGTCGCGCCCGCCAGGCCGGCGGCCGCGCCGGTCTCGGAGTGGCGCAGCGCGTCGCGCAGCCGCGGGCGCTCGGCCTCGGCGACGTGCTCCAAGACCGCGAGGTTGGAGGCGGCGGTCGCGTCCCAGGTGAAGCCGCGGGCCCGGGCGCGGGCGGCGTCGCCCAGCTCGTCGCGCCGGACCGGATCGGCGACCAGCGCGGCGACCTTGCTGACCAGCTCGCCGGGTGTGTCGGCCAACAGCCCCGTCTGCTCGTCGACGATCGACTCGGGCAGCCCGCCGACCGCCATCGCCGCGCTCGGCGTGCCGGCCGCCGCGGCCTCCATGACCGTCAGGCACCAGCCCTCGGCCGACGACGCGGTCAGGTTCACCCACGAGCGCGCGTAGAGGTCGCGCTTCTCGTCCTCGGACACGAACCCGTGGAGGATCACGCGGTCGTGCAGCCCGCGGCGGTCGATCTCGGCCTCCAGCACCGGGCGGTGATCGCCCTCGCCGGCGACCTCCAGCACCGCGCCGGGGATGCCCTCCAGCACGTCGAGCAGGATCTCCAGGCGCTTGTACTGCTTGATGCGCCCCAGGTAGAGGAGCGTCGGGGTCGCGTCGCGGCGCGTCTCGGTGAACGCGTCCGGCTCGACGCCGAGGTAGGCCACGTGGATCTGCGCGGCCGGGATGCCCAAGGCCATCATGTCGACCCGGGCGGAGTCCGAGATCGTCAGGAACGGATGGTGGCGGTAGAACGTCTGCAGCGGCAGGCGCTCGGCCAGCAGCGCGGCGACGCGGCCGGCGGTCCCCATCTCGGCGACGTAGTGATCCTGGTGGACATGGTGGACGAGCGTCACGCGCGGCGTGCGCAGCCACCACCACAGCGGCGTGAAGAACGCGATGCCGTTGACGACCTCCAGCACGACGTCGGCGTCGCGCCCGACGCCCCGCAGCGAGGCGAGCGCCGCGCGGCCGAAGACGGTCATCCGGCCGCCCATGCGATGGATGGTCAGCCGCTCGTGCGGCGACTCGACCTTGGCCGCGCCCGGGTAGGAGCCGGCGATGACCGTGACGCGATGGCCCCAGGCGATCCAGCGCGACACCTGGCCGTACAGGTTCGTGCCGGTTCCTCCGCCCTGGGGGTGCGTCCAGTCGCGGTCGGTGAGCAGCAGGATGTGCCGCGGATTGCTGGGGGAAAGCTCGGCGTGGGGCACGAACGGCGCGAGGCTACCTCTTCGGTCGGAGGGGAGGTCGTCCGTGGTCTCCGTAGAATGCGTCTTCGTGCCGTCCGTTTGCCGCCGGATCGCAGCGCTCGTCGCTGTCCTCGCCCTGGGTGTCTTCGCCGGGGTGGGTGTCCCCGTGTCCGCCGCCCTGGCTCAGGGAGCGGGCGATCAGCAGTACCAGGACCCGTTCGCGGGCTCGGACTCCGGGTCGGGCTCGTCGGGCTCCAAGGACTCCGGCGGATCGAAGACCAAGACGGGCTCCGACGGCAGCATCGAGCCGCTGTCGCCCAGCCCGCAGAACGCCGGCGGCTCGTCCAGCGGCTCGTCGTCCTCGGGATCGGGGAGCAGCGCCGGCACCGCGACCCCCGCCGCGCCTGCGCCGAGCACCTCGCCGCAGGCGACCGGCAGCCTGCCCAACACCGGCCTCGACACCCGCGTCGTGCTGCTGGCCGGAGCGGTGCTCCTGCTCGCCGGCCTCGGCCTGCGGCTGCGCTCCGCTCCTGAGCGGTTCTAACTTCACCCGCACGACCACGACGGCGGCTCAGACCGAGTCCGCCGGCGCCGCGCTGGCGGCTGAGCTGCACCCGGGCGACGTCGTCCTGATCGAGGGCGAGATGGGCGCAGGCAAGACCACGTTCGTCCGCGGCGCCGCCCGCGCGCTGGGCTTCGACGGCCCCGTGACGAGCCCGACCTTCACGATCGGCCGGCGCTACGAAGGCCGCATCCCGATCGCGCACCTCGACCTGCACCGCCTCGGCGGCCTGGCCGACGAGGATCCCGCGCTGCTGGACGACTACCTGACGCCCGACGCGATCGCCTTCGTCGAGTGGCCCGCGGTCGCCGAGCCCGAGCTCCAGCGCATCCGCGCCCGCGTCCGCCTGGAGCACGCGGGCGGCGACCGGCGCACCATCGCCGTCACGTCATCATCCGATCAATGACCGCTGCGCCCTCGACGGCCGCGGGTGCGAGCCTCCCGGAAACGAGCCCCCTGGGCGAGGCTTCCGCGGCGTGCAGCCGCCGCGAAACGAGCCCTCTGGGCGAGGCTTCGCCATGATCCTCGCCTTCGACACGGCCACGCCGTCCACGGTCGTCGGCGTCGCCCGGCCCGACGGCACGCTGGTCGCCCAGGGCCGTCACGACCCGGGCGAGGGGGAGCGGCCGGGCCACGCGCAGCAGCTGCTCGCGCTCGCCCACGTGGCGCTCACCGAAGCCGGCGCCCCCTGGAGCGCGATCACCCGCCTCGGCACCGGCGTCGGGCCGGGGACGTTCACCGGTCTGCGGATCGGCGTCGCGACGGCGCGCGCGCTCGCGCAGGGCCTGGACGTCGAGGTCGTCGCGATCCCGACGCTCCGCGCGCTCGCCCTCGGCCCGCAGGCCGGCGGCCCCGTCCTCGCCGTCCTCGACGCCCGTCGCGGCGAGGCCTACGTCGCCGCCTACGCCGCCGACGGCACCGAGCTGCTCGCGCCCGCCGCCTGGCGGCCCGAGCGCCTGGCCGACGCCGTCGATCTCGCCCCCGGACCCTGGCAAGCCGTGGGGGACGGGGCGCTACGCTTCCGCGCGGAGCTCGAAGCGGCGGGCGTCGCGGTGGCAGCGGACGACGCAGACCTGCACCGGGTGAGCGCCGGACCCCTGTGCCGGCTCGCCGCCGAGGCCCCACCGGTGGATCGCGACGCCCTCGTCCCGGAGTACGTCCGGGCGCCCGACGCGATTCCCTCAGCCGACCGCCGCTGACCACGGTGCCCGACCCAGCCTCCCCGACAATCCGCCGCCTCACCTACGCCGACCTCCCGCAGGTCAT
>DASYBY010000573.1:0-13910 GCA_036500525.1 Baekduia sp.
TCGCGCACCTCACCGGGCTGCCGCTCGCGCAGTCCCACACTTACCGGATCGTCGCCGTCGACACGCTCGGCTGGACCTCCGAGCCATCGCAGAGCGTGAAGGTCACGACCGGTCGGCGCGCGCCCGCATCGCCGGCGGTCCCGGGCTTCCGGGGGGCGCCCGGACCGCCGGGGGCGCCGCGCGCCACGACGGTCGGCGACACCTCCGTGTCGCTGGCCTGGGACGCGTCGGCGCTGCCGGCCGGCTCCCAGCTGCGCGGCTACCGCCTGATGCGCGACGGCGAGGTCATCACGCAGGTCGCCGCGCAGTCGGCCGACATCGGCAACCTCGCACCCAAGTCCACGCACGACTGGACGGTCGCCGCCGTCGACACGCAGGGCCAGGCGTCCGCGCCGTCGCCGGCCACCCGCGTCGTGCAGTCCGATCCGCCGCCGACCACCGGCGGGGTTCACGCGTACCTGCTGGCGTCGACCGACGCGTCGTTCGCGGCGTTCCGCGAGCACTACCGGCAGATCGGCGTCGTGTACCCGACGTTCTTCGACTGCAACGCGGCCAGCGGCCTGATCGAGGGCACCAACAACCCGGCGATCGTCAGCTTCGCCCAGGATCGCAAGGTGAAGGTCATGCCGCGGTTCTACTGCCAGCGCACCGCGATCCTGCACCGGATCCTCACCGACCCGGCGATGCGGGAGCAGTGGCTGCAGACGACCGTCGACATGGTCGACCAGAACGGCTGGGACGGCGTCAACATCGACTTCGAGGCCGCGGCGGCGACCGACCGCGATGCGTTGACCTCGTTCATGGCCGAGCTGTCGGACCGGCTGCACGCCCAGGGCAAGCTGCTGTCGCAGGCGGTGTCGGCGAAGGTGCGCGACATCCCCGACCATCCGCGGTCGGGCGTCTTCGACTACCCGGCGCTCGCCCAGTACGACGACTACATCTTCGTCATGGCGTGGGGCGTCCACTGGGCGACGAGCGCCCCGGGCGCCCAGGACGACCTCACCTGGGTGCGCCAGATCCGCGACTACGTGGCGACCATGCCGCAGAAGCAGAAGTTCGTCATGGGGACCATGTTGTACGGGATGGACTGGCCGGCGGGCGGCGGACCCGACCACGGCGGGCAGGGGCTGCAGTACAGCGAGATCCAGGCGCTGGCCGGGCGCTTCGGCGCGGCGTCGGTCTTCGATCCCACGCAGGACTCCTGGCACCTGACCTACACCGACGACGCCGGCGTGCCGCACGACGTCTGGTACAGCGACGCGGCGGCGGTCGGCGACCGCGTGGCGCTCGCGCGGGAGCAGGGGCTGGGCGTCGGCTTCTGGCGCATCGGCCAGGAGGACGAGGCGATCTGGTCCGATCCGCGCCTGCCGGCGGCGGGCTGACGCGTGCCGGGGGCGGGAAGACCGCGGCTGGACGTGCTGTCGGGCGGGCGGCGGCGCCGGCGTCGCGTCGTCGTCGGGGTGGCGACGGTCGCGCTGCGCCTCCACGCCGCCGGCCGCGGCCCGCATCGCCGCGTCGTCGCGGGCGGCGCGGTGCTCGCGCTCGCGGCGCTCCTCGCCCTCGTCGCCGCCCCCGGCGCGGCGCCCGACCCCGACGGCACCCGCGCCGGCCCGCCGCCCAAGGTGTTCGCCTTCGTCTCCGGCCTCGGCGGCGCTGAGATTCGGCAGCTCCAGCGCTTCGGCCCCCGCATCGACGTGATCGCCCCCAACTGGTACGCCCTCGACGCCACGACCGGCGCGCTCCGTGTCGCGCAGGGCACCCGCCCGCTCCTGGATGCCGCCCGCCGCGCCGGCGTCGCCGTGTGGCCCACGGTCAACGCGCGCACCGGCGGATCGCCGGCCTGGACGGCGCCCGGCGTCCAGGCCCGCATCGTCCGCGCCCTCTCGGCCGCCGCCCACCGCCCCGGCGCCGCCGGCGTCACGCTCGACATGGAGGAGTTGCTCCCCGAGCAGGGTCCTGCGTTCACCGCGCTCGTCCGCGCCGCCGCGGCCCGCGTCCACGCGACCGGGCGCCATCTGGCCGTCTACGTCTCCCGCCCCGGCCCGCCGAGCGCCGCCGTCTACGACTGGCCCGCGCTCGCCGCCTCCGCCGACCTCGTCCTCTGCTCCGGCTACAACGAGCACTGGGCCGGCGGCCCACCTGGGCCGACCACGACCGCGGGCGGCTTCGGCACCGTCCTCACGCAGGCGCTGCAGCTGGTCGGCCCGGCCAAGGCCGTCCCGGTCCTCGGCGCGTTCGGCTACCGGTGGTCGCCGGGCAGCGCCGGCCAGCTCGTCTCCTCGGTCGAGGCCCAGCGGCTGCGCACCAGCGGCGCGGGAACCACCGCCATCCGGTCCGACGGCTCCGAGAGCTTTCGCGTCGGCTCCGACGTGGTGGTCTACGAGACGGCGGCCGGGCTGCGCGCCCGCGCCCGCGCCGCGCGGGCCGCGGGAGCCCGCTGGATCGGCCTGTTCTCGCTCGGGCGCGAGCCGGCAACCTTCTGGCCGAACCTGACGACGGCGCGGATCGCGCACCGGCGGGCGGCGGCCCGATAGCGCTCCAACGCTCGCACCGGTTTACAGTGAAAGGCCTCCATATTCTGGATGTTCGTGCAAAGTCTCCATCGGCCCGGAGAACCCGCGGAAGTCCAGTATCTATGTCCGCGCATGGTCACCATGACAGAAGCCCCGTCGGCCACGGAGCCGTCGATCAAGCGGGTGCTGGTCGTCGACGACCACCCGGCCGTCTCGCTCGCGCTGCGCCTCGCCTTCCGCCTGGACGGCCGCTTCGCCGTCACCGACAGCGCGGCGACCGGCGCCGAGGGCCTGCGCAAGCTCGCGGGCCAGGACGCCGTGCTGCTCGATCTGCACCTGCCCGACATGGTCGGTCCGGACATGGTGAGCGCGTTCCGGGCCCTCGGCTGCGGCGTCCCGCTGATCCTCCACTCCGCGGCCGACGACACGCCGAGCGTCGACGCGGTGCGCGAGATGGTCGATGCGGTCGTGCTCAAGAGTCGCGTCGACGACGTGCTGGCGGCGCTGACGCGCCTGACCGGAGCGTGAGCATCACGTCACGCGCAGGGTTGGGGCGGTTCGTCCGCCGCCGGGAGGAGGCGAACGCCGAGTTCGCCACGACCGTCCTCGCGGGCTTGTCGGAGGCGGTGGTCGTCGCCGACGCCGCTGGGCGCGTCGTGCTGTTCAACGGCGCGGCGGAGCGGCTCTACGGCGTGGCGGCGGCCGACGTCACGGGCCGCCACGTCGCCGACGTGCTCGTCCTGCCCGACGAGGCCGACCGCTGGCCGTCGGACCCGGAGGCGGTCCAGCTGGCCGGCGGGCCGCTGCTGCTCGCCCGGCACCGGCACCGGCGCGCCGACGGGACGGTGTTCGAGGCCGAGGTCAGCCTCTCGCCCGTCCGCGATCCCGGCGGGGCGGTCGTGGGCGTCGCGGGCGTCGTCCGGGACGTCACCGCGCTGCGCGCGCAGCAGGCCGGCGCGGCCGCGCTCCACGCCATCTTCGACGCGTCGGCCGAGGCGATCGTCGGCGTCGACGAGCACGACGTCGTCCGGTTCTTCAGCCCGGCGGCCGAGCGGCTCTACGGCCGGCGCGCGGACGCGGTGGTCGGCGGGTCGATCTGGCAGCTGACCGGCGACCATCCGCGCCTGCAGGCGCGCGATCTCCGCGCCGACGTGCACGCCGGGCGCACGGTCCATCGTGAGACCGTGATCCGGCGCGACGACGGCAGGCGCGTGGCCGTCCACCTCACCGGCAGCCCGATCATCGGGCCCGACGGCACCTACGGTGGGGCCGTCATCACGGGGCTGGACATCTCGATCCGGCGGCGGGCCGAGCGCGAGGCGACCCGGGCGCGCGAGCTGCTGCAGCGGGTCGTCGACCACGCGCCCAACGTGGTGTGGTTCAAGGATCGCGAGGGCCGCTGCCGGCTCGTCAACCGCCAGGGCGCCGCCGCGCTGGGCCGCAAGCCCGAGGCGGTCGTCGGCTGCACCGACGTCGAGCTGTTCGGGCCGACGGCGGGCGCGCGCATCCGCGCCGAGGATCGCCAGGTCATGGAGTCCGGCGTGCCGATGACGTTCGCCAAGGACGTGCCGATCCGCGGCGGCGGCACACGCAGCTATCTCATGACGAAGTTCCCCATTCCCGGCGGCGACGACGCCCCCGACGGCGTGGGCGTCGTCGCCTCCGACATCTCGGTCCTGCGCCGCGGCGAGGCCGACAGCGCGCGCCTGGCCGCGCTCGTGCGGGCGGCGCCCGAGGCGATCATCACCGAGGACGCTGACGCGACCATCGCCACGTGGAACCCCGGCGCCGAGCGGATGTTCGGGCTGCCCGCGGCGGAGGCGGTCGGGCGTCCGTACGACGAGGTCGTCGTCCCGCCGGGTGAGCGCGACGCCTACCGGGCGCTGCGCACGCGGGTCCTCGCGGGCCAGACCGTGACCGTGCGCATGGGCGGCCGCCGGGCCGACGGGTCGATCTTCCCGACCGAGGTCTCCACCGCCGCGCTGACCGCCGCCGACGGCTCGCGGACCGGTGCGGTGGCGATCGTCCGCGACATCACCGAGCTGACCGAGACCGAGCTCGACCTGCGCGAGCGGGCCGGCCAGCTGGAGCGCTCCAACGCCGATCTCGAGGAGTTCGCCTACGCGGCCAGCCACGACCTGCAGGAGCCGCTGCGCTCGATCAAGATGGGGGCCGAGACGCTGCTGCACGCCGCCGCCGGGCGGCTCGACGAGGAGGAGCGCGCGCTGCTGGCGCACGTCGACGCGGCGGCGGCGCGGATGAGCGCGCAGGTCGCGGCGCTGATGGACCTCGCGCAGGTCGCGCTGGGCGAGGGGCCCGACACGCTCGTCCCGGTGCAGCTGCCGCTCGACGACGCGCTCAACGGGCTGCGCGCGGCGATCGGCGAGGCGGGGGCGGTGATCGAGGTCGACGGCACGCTCCCGTGCGCCGCGGTGCCGCGCGCCGAGCTTACGCTCGTCCTGCAGAACCTGCTGGCCAACGCCATCAAGTACCGGCGGCCGGGGCAGCGGCCGCGGATCACGCTGTCGGGCACGGTGGCGGGGGACCACGTCGAGGTCCGGATCGCCGACGACGGGATCGGGCTGGCGGAGACCGATCACTCGCACATCTTCACCATCTTCGGGCGCGCGCATCCGGGTGCGTCGGGGACGGGCATGGGGCTGGCGCTGTGCCGCCGGATCCTGGAGCGGCGGTCGGGGTCGATCTCGGTCGTGTCGGCGGGGCCGGGGTTGGGGTCGGAGTTCATCCTGCGGTTGCCGGCGGGTCGGCGGGCGTGATGTCCCATCCGGTGGTCGGCCTGCCGTCGAGCGCGGCGGTCCGTGGGTTGGGCGCGCTGTTCGCGGGGGAGGCGTTCGAGCTGCGGTTCTCGGTGAGCGGCCGGGCGGCGGTGCGGTTGTGGGCGTTGCGGGGGCCGGTCGCCGCGCGGCATGCGGAGTCGACGGCGCCGGTCGCGGTGTGGTCGGCCTCGGCGCGGTGCGGCGGCGCGGTCGGCTGGCTGCTGGCGGGGCGCGCGCCGGAGGACGAGCGGGGCGTGCGCGAGCTGCTCCAGCGGACGGTCGATCGCCACTGCGCGCTCGTGCTGCAACGGCTCGTCGCGCGGGGCGCCGGCGTGGGCGCCGATCTCCTGGACGGCCTTACCCACGGTCTGCGCACGGACGTCAGCACGCTCCAGACGCTCGCCGAGGCGCTCGCGCGCGGCGTGCTGGAGGAGAGCGAGTTGGTGGAGATCCCGGGCCGGCTGGCGGCCGTCGGCGGGCCGGCGCAGCGCCGGCTGTCGGCGGTGCGCGAGGTGATGCCGGTGCTGGAGGGCGGGGGCGGCGCGGGGGCGCGCCGCCCGCCCGAGCCCTTGGAGGAGACCCTGCGCGCGGAGTTGGACGGCGCCGGCGCGCGCGTCGCGATCGCCGGCGCGGCGGGCGAGCGGCCGATGGTCGGGATCCCCGGCGCCGGGTGGGCCGCCTGCGCGCGGCGGCTCGCCGGCGCGCTCGCCCACGACGAGCGGCTCGGCGGCGAGCGCGCGGCGGTCACCGTGAGCCCGCACCCCGACGGCTGGGCGGTCACCGCCGGGCGCCGCGACAGCAGCGCACAGGCCGTCACCTGGAGCGAGGCGGCGGTTGGCGAGCTGGTGGTCGCGGGGCAGATCGCGGTCGCCGCGGGCGGCTGGGCGTCCGGGGTCCAGGGCAGCGCCGGCCACCTGCAGGTCGAGCTCGTGCTCCCCGCTGAGCCGTCAGGGCCGCGTCCGTGACGCCCGGGTCCCCCGCACGGGGGAGCGGCGGGCGGCGCGGCGGGCCAAGGCCATCAGGATGGGGCACTGATGTCCCTCTTCCCCGCCGACCGATGACGCCGCGCACTGAAGCCACGGAGCGGACGCCGTCCCTGGGCGTGCGCCTCGTGGTGGTCGACGACCATCACATGGTCGTCCTCGGCCTCCGCACCCTGTTCCACGCCCGGCGCGAGGTGCAGATCGTCGCCTGGGCGCACGACGGCGAGGAGGCGCTGGCGGTCTGCCGCGAGCATCAGCCCGCGGTCGCCGTGGTCGACGTCACGCTCGACGGCTCGGCGGTCGACGGCATCGAGCTGTGCCAGCAGCTGCAGGCCGAGCAGCCCGGGGTCGAGGTGGTGTTCTACACGGGGATGATGGAGCTCGGGCTGGCCGAGCGCGCGCTGGCCGCGGGGGCGAAGGGCGTGGTCTCCAAGGCCGACGAGCCGAGCGACCTACTGCGTGCGGTCCTCCTGGCCTCGCGGGGCAAGACCTACACCTCGCCCGCCTTCGCCACGCTCGCCGACCGGCGCGACTTCGAGGAGCTGCCGCCGAAGCAGCTGGCGGCGCTGCGGCTGCTCGCCCAGGGCCTGGAGCGCAAGCAGATCGCCGAGCAGATGGGGATCGGTGAGGAGACCGTCAAGACGCACCTCTCGGAGGTCCGCCGCAAGCTCGGCGCCCGCACTTCGGCGCACGCCGTCGCCATCGGCCTCATCAACTCGCTGTTCGACTACCCCCGGCGCGAGTCGTGTGACTTCTAGGCGAACACGTGAGAGGGTCTCACCATGCACCGACTCCTCTCGCGGTTCACCTACGCCAACGTCGTAGCGACGATCGCGCTCCTGTTCGCCGTGTCGACCGGCGGCGCGTGGGCGGCGACGAACATGATCAACGGCAGCAAGATCAAGCGCAACACGATCACCGGCAAGCAGGTCAAGAACGGCAGCCTGACCGGCGCCGACATCGCCAAGGGCTCGCTGACCGCCGACCGGTTGGCGCGCGGCGTGCTGGCCGGCGCGGTAGGTCCGAAGGGTGCCGCGGGCGCCGCGGGTGCGGCGGGCGCCGCGGGTGCGCCAGGGGCCGCGGGCGCCAAGGGCGACACCGGCGAGCGCGGCCCCAGCGACGCCTACTCCACCGAGCTGCCCTACACCGGCGTGCCGGGGGTGCCGCTGACCAGCAAGGCCACGGTCCACACCCTGGACCTCCCGGCCGGGAAGTACTTCATCTCGGGTGTCGTGACCTTCAAGAACGAGGGGCCCGCCTCCGACGGCGTGCTCTGCGATCTGGTCGCGGACGCCGATCAGTCCCAGCGCGCGGTGAGCTACGCCCCGGTCGGCGGCTTCGGCCAGGTCACCGTCGAGCGCACGATCAGCCTCGACACCGCGACCACCGTCAGCCTCGCGTGCGGACAGGACGGGGCCAGCTCGATCCGGCGCTACGCGAGCGCGCTGTCGGCGATCCGCGTCGCGACGATCACGACGAGCTGACGCGGGCCGTGATCATCCAGGCGCGGGCGTCGAGCACGACGCCGGCGTCGGGATCGAGGTGGGCGTCGAGCGTCGCGCGGAGGCGTGCGAGCGCCGCGTCGGCCTCGTCGGGCGGCAGGCGGGCGAGCGCGTCCTGCGTGGTCGAGAAGCCCTGCACCCACGCCATCGCGCTGTCGGTGTCGCGCCCGTAGTAGACGGGCTCGCGGATGTCGTCGAGGTGGATGTCGTGGAGGCCGGCGGCTTCGAGGAGGCGGCGCGTGGCGGTGGGGTCGCCGAGCGAGAACGCATCGAGCGCTGCGCCGGGCGCGACCGTCCGGCCGAGCGCGTGGTCGACCGCCGTGACCCACGTGTTGTCCTCGCGGCGCTGCCAGACGAGCAGCACCAGGCGACCGCCCGGGCGCAGCGCGTGCGCGACGTTGCGCAGGGCCGCGACGGGAGCGGCGAAGAACATCACCCCGAACCGGCTGATCGCGACGTCGTACTCCCCGGCCGCGAAGGGGTGCACTTGTGCATCAGCTTGGACATAGCGCACGTTGTCGAGCCGCTCTTGCGCCGTGGCTTGGCGCGCGCGGTCGAGCAGCGGTGCGGAGAGATCGATCCCGAGCACCCGCCCCGGCGCCACCGCACGCGCCGCATCGCGCGTCGACTGCCCGGCACCGCAGCCGACATCCAGCACATGCTCACCCACGACCAACCCCGCGGCCTCGCGCAACCGCTCGTTGTAGGCGCGCAGCTCGTAGTCGTAGTCGGTCCGGAAGTCGGACATGGTGCCGACCGTATCTTGTGGAGCGGCGGCGGAAGTGGTTCACGTCCGGCCCTGTCCGCTGCGCCAAGTCCCTCCGAAGAGCCCTGCGCGGGTCCGAGTCGGCGTACCGTCGGGGTTCACCCTCAACGGAGGTGATGGCCATGCATGTGGTCGTGCAGCATCGGATCACCGATCCGGAGAAGTTCGCCTCGATGGATGCGGCGGAGATCGGAGGAGGTGGGCCACCCGGCACGGAGGTACGCCAGTTCCTCCCGGCCAAGGACGGCTCGGCGGCGTTCTGCGTGTGGGAGACGGGCTCGATGGCCGCGCTCCGCGACTACCTCGATCCCGCGACCGCCGGCGTGACCGAGAACACGTACTTCGAGCTCGACACCGAGCACGCCCTCGGCCTCCCCGAGCCCGCCACCGCCCGCGCCCACTAGGGCGCCGGCCATCGGGTCAACGCGCCCCCGGCGTTCCGGGGGCGCGCGGCTCGCAGGTGGGTACAAGCCCCAGAACTGGGGCTGATTGACCGCGCCTTCGACGCCTCGGCTGGCGGCACTCGTTAGAGCAAACGCGGTCTACTGGCGGCCCGAGGCCTTTGATCGGTTCGTTGTGGGCAGTCGCGGCGAGATGAACTGAGCGGGAACTGATGCGGCGTGCGATGTGCCGACCGATCAGTCGAGGGGCAGTTGCGCTTGACGCTTGCCGGGAAACTTGGGTCCTGGGCCGTAACGGACGCCGGGTCCTCCCCGCGCTGCTCCGATCTTGTCCACGATGCCCCGTTCGCGTAGATCGGCGAGCATGTTCCGGGCGGCATAGAGGTGGATGTCAAACAGCCGTTGGAGTGTGCGGTTGGTGACGAAGCCGTACTCCTCGATGTGCTCGACGACCTTCGCATCGATCTCGTCCAGGGTTCGACGTCGATAGCTCACGGCGCGCGCGAGTTCCGCGAGGGGGGCATTCCGGAGCCGGTAGCTCGGGAACGCCTTGCGGATGGTGCGACGTGTTGGTTCGAGTAGCGCGGCCTCGTCGTCCGCCAGCTTGCTCAGGACCGCTTGAGCCTCCGGTGCTGATCGCTGAATGCCCTCGGCGAGTTGCATTGCATCGATGGTGCTCTTGGTCCGCAAAAGTGCGAGAGCGATGAGGACACCTAGGTCGCGGGCGAGGGGGTCGGGAAGACCCTTCACAAACCGGACGAACGTGTCGTTACCAATGCCGCCCGACAACTGGGCTCGGACACGCAAGCCGTCGTCTTCGATGCTCGGCGGCTCTTTCCCGACGCTAAGCATCTCTCGGTAGGCGCGGTCGATCCCCTGGCCGGTCTTCTCCGCCAGTCGGCACATCGCGATGACTTCGGATAGCAAGCGATTCCGCGGTGTGGACGGGTGCGTGAGGATGTTGTCTTGGGTTACCCCGGCTACAAGACCACCAGGGCTGGAGATCACCAGTCGTTCTGGCGAGTGTTCAACGTCCACAGACCCGTTCGTTTGGTAGGACCGGTGAATGAACGCGTTGACCACCAACTCGCGTACCGCCTTCGACGGGTAGTCGACAAGGTCGAGCTGAACACCGCCGGCGACGGAAAGCGGTCGGTGTTCGAGACGTAGCTCGACGGCGTCGATCACCGTCTCGATCGCGGACAGAAGTGAGCGGCTCGAGCGGAATCGATTGGTCGCTTCGCTGCCTTGGCTTGGCCGGTACTGGTACGAGAAGTCGTGCTGGGGCAGCAGTCGCCTTAGGTCTTCGTCGTCGGCGAGGAGAAGTGCGCCGGCGTTGGTCATCCGTCCGTCAGGGGCGATGAGGCGTAGCGCATTGAGGAATTGGTCGCCCGTGAGTTCGGCGACGTCTTCGTAGCCGCCACGACGTAGGAGACGTCGAAGACGTTCGACCTCTGTGGGCGCGGCAGCCTCCGTTCGCATCTCCGATGCTTCTGCAGACCAGTCGAGTTGCCCGCGAGCGATCAGGACTTCTCGCTGCTGGCTCGCGGTGAAGGGACGGCATTCTTTGCCCAGACGACGTGTTGTCGTGCCCGCCGTGCTCGATACGAACTGAACTCCCGCCGGTACGTGGATGACCACGAGGCGGGTACCTTCTTCGACTCGCTCGTTGGCGAAGACTGTTAGTGGCGGCGACGTGCGATCGAAGATGCCTCTGCGGATGACATCGATGGTGTAGCTCGCATCCACGCCCAGCATCGCCGTGGCCCGCTCGCTCGCCTTGTCATCGATTCCGAGAACAATCGTGCCGCCTCGTGCATTTGCAAAGCAGACCGCAGCGTCGGCAACGAGCGTGAGCGTCTCCTTGAAATTCGACGCTACGCGCTTGAAATCGAGAGTCTCCGACTCGAAGTCATCGGCTGTGCCTGCGGTTCCGACGAGAGGAAGGACTTGGTCGAGTTCTGAGGCCACGATCTGATCTTAGACTGATGCTCCGTTAGATTCGACCAGGTATCAGTTTCGCCTCAGTATCCGCGCAACGTCGTAACGTTCCGCATGTGCGCCTCATCGTTGCCCGCTGCTCCGTCGACTACACCGGCCGCCTCACGACCCACCTCCCCGAAGCCGCCCGGCTCCTCTTGATCAAGAACGACGGCGGCGTCTCCATCTGGCACGACGGGGGGGCATCGGTCAAGCCCCAGAACTGGGGCTGACTGACCCATCGGACGCCTTACCCCGTTGCTAAGGTAAGGACATGGACGTCGCTGCGAAGTTGACGAGCAAGGGCCAGATCACGGTTCCGAAGTCGGTTCGCGATGCGCTGGCGTTGCGTCCCGGGGACGAGGTGGTGTTCCGGGTCCATGGTGATCGCGCGGTCGTGGCCAAGACACCAGACTTCCTGGAGCTGGCCGGGACGATCTCGGTGCCGGCGGGACGGCAGGGCACGTCGTGGGACCGGGTGCTGCGCGAGACGCATCGTGCGCATGCGGAGTCGCGTCGCTGACCGCGTTCGTCGACACCGACGTCCTGATCCGGCACCTGACCGGTGATCCGCCGGGCCAGGCTCGTCGGGCCACGGCCGTGCTGGCCGAAGCCGAGCAGCTCCTGGTGACCGACGTGGTCTTCGCCGAGTGCGTCTTCGTCCTCGAGTCGTTCTACGAGGCGCCGCGTCCGCAGGTGGCGACGACGATGCGAGCGCTTCTGGCGATGCCGACCGTGACGGTCGCCGATCAGCCGGTGCTCCTCCGAGCGCTGGAGGTCTACGAGCAGGATCGACTGCACTTTGCCGAGGCGCAGCTCGTCGCGGTGGCAGAAGCCAGCGGGGTCGGTCGCGTTCTCTCGTTCGACAAGGGATTGAAGCGAGCGACGTCGATCGAATGGTGGGAGCCCTGAGCCTGTCAGTCGAGATCGACGAGGCCGTCGAACGGCCGGAGGTCGAGCGATTGGAGGCGCGTGCGGCGCAAGGCGATCTCGTCAGCGGGCAGGCCGGCTGCCACAGCGGCTTCGGTGTGCACCACGGTCAGCCGTCGGCAGAACTGCATCGGCCAGCCGTCTGAGTCATCGAGGTCGGCCTAATCGAGTCGGGTGAAGGTGTGCTCGACCAGCTCGGTCGCTACGCGAGGCCGGCCCGCCGTGAGCGTCTCGAGGTCGTCGATCACCGCGTGGATGCCCTCTGCCCACTCGGGCGCGAGCCGGTAGGCGATGTGGATCGGTGTCGCGGTGGCGTCGTCGACGGCCTGGAGCAGCGCCGTGTCCTCGGCGGTCCAGTCGTCGGGCAGGTGGCGAGGATCGAAGCGCTCGATGGGGCAGATGCTCGCAAAGTGGTCGCTGAGAGCGGAGACGATCACGCCTTCCGCCCGGCGGGCGACGTACCGTTCATCGCGATGCGTCTCATCGTTGCCCGCTGCTCCGTCGACTACACCGGCCGCTTGACCACCCACCTCCCCGAGGCCGTCCGTCTGTTGATGATCAAGAACGACGGTGGCGTCTCCATCTGGCATGACGGTGGGTCATCCGTCAAGCCCCAGAACTGGATGACCCCGCCCACGGTCATCGAGACCGAGGGCGAGCCGTTGGAGCGGATGGTCGTGCGCAAGCGGGCGGGTGCGACGGAGGATCGGCTGGACATCCGGATCGTCGAGGTCGTCTCCGATGTCACGCATGACATGGGGGAGGCGGCGGCGTTGGAGAAGGATGGCGTCGAGGCGCATCTGCAGGAGCTGCTGGCGGAGCAGCCGCATTGGTGTGGCGAGGGGTTTCGGCTCGTGCGGCGGGAGTGGCCGACGGATATCGGGCCGGTCGACCTCATGTGTCGCGACGAGGAGGACGGGTGGATCGCCGTCGAGATCAAGCGCGTCGCGACGATCGATGCGGTCGAGCAGTTGACGCGGTACCTGGAACGGCTGCGTGAGGATCCGGCGATGGCGGAATGCCAGGGCGTGCTGGCCGCCCAGCAGATCAAGCCGCAGGCGCGGGTGCTGGCGGAGTCGCGCGGGATGCGGTGCGTCGAGGTCGATCTCGCGGTGCTGCGCGGCGAGCGCGAGCCCGATCTCACGCTGTTCATGGCCTAGCGACCCGGCCCCCGCGTCACAAGCGGAACGCGCCGGTACCGGAAATTCCCGCAGGGGCTCTGCTTCGTGAGAGGGTGCGCCGATGAAGCCGTTCGCCGGGGGAACTCGTCATGTCAACCTGCTCATGGCGTGGGTGCTCGCCGCCGCGCTGGGCCTCGCCGCGCTCGCGCTCGCGACCACCAGCGCCCAGGCCGCCAGCAGCCACCTCCTCGCCCGCGGCAGCGTCGAGCAGCTCCAAGTCACCGGCGCCCGCCACA
The DNA here is from genome assembly GCA_036500525.1 of Baekduia sp. Lineage (GTDB taxonomy): Bacteria > Actinomycetota > Thermoleophilia > Solirubrobacterales > Solirubrobacteraceae > Baekduia. Next base: position 13,270 of record DASYBY010000573.1, read on the forward strand.
ACGCGCTGGTCACGTTGACCGACCACCGCGGCAAGCGGGTCGCCCGCCAGCGCGCCGGCTCCCTCGGCGGCGTCGTGTTCCGCGACGTCAAGCCCGGCCGCGGCTATCGGGTCACCGCGGGCAGCAACACCAAGCCCAGCAAGCCCCTCACCGTCAGCTCCCAGCACGCGCCGCCGATCAGCACCAAGATCTACCGCCAGAAGCTCCCCACCAGCGGCTACGGCTACCTCACCACGCGCGACGGCACGACGCTCGCCATCGACGTCCACCTCCCGACCGGCGCCACCGGCAAGGGCCCGTTCCCGACGCTCGTCGAGTACTCCGGCTACGGCTACGCCAACCCGGACGGCGGCGAGAGCTCGATCGCGGACATCGCGACCCTCCTCGGCTACGCGGTCGTCGACGTCAACATGCGCGGCACCGGCTGCTCGGGCGGCGCCTTCGATTACTTCGAGCCGCTTCAGGGGCTCGACGGCTACGACGTCATCGAGACGGTCGCGCGCCAGCCCTGGGTCCTGCACCACAAGCCGGGCATGATGGGCATCTCCTACGGCGGCATCAGCCAGCTCTTCACCGCCGAGACCCGCCCGCCGAGCCTCGCCGCGATCACGCCGCTCAGCGTCATCGACAACACCGCGACG
>DASYBY010000574.1:0-1896 GCA_036500525.1 Baekduia sp.
GTTCCCGGCCGCGTCGACCGAGCGCACCGAGAGGACGTGGTCGCCCGCGGCGACGCCGTTGAGGCGGTAGGGCGAGGCGCAGGGGATCCACGGGCCGGCGTCGAGGCGGCACTGGGCGCCGGAGGCCGGGACGGTGAAGGCGATCGCGACGTCGTGCGAGCGCGTGAGCGCGGGCGGGCGCGTGGTGAGCGTCGGCGCGGCGAGCCGGGCCGGCGGTGTCACGGGCGTCGTCGTGGTCGTCGGCGTCGAGGCGATCGCGGCGGCCGGCGTGTCGGCGCCGTTGTTGTCGTTGTTGCCCGGCGGCACCGGGGCGTCGCCCGTCGTGAACGTCGCGTCCGCGCCGTGCGTCGTGCCCGCGTCGTTCTGCGCCACGAGCCGGAAGTGGTAGGTCGTCGACGGCTGCAGGCCGGTCAGCTGCTCGGTGACGGCCGTGGAGCCCGCGGCGGCGGCGAGCGGTTGATGCGTGGTCGCGGTGCCGTAGTCCGTCGTCGTGCCGTACTCGAACCAGACGTCGGTGGCGCCGCCGCCGGGCTCGGCCAGGCCGGCCAGCGCGGCCGCATCCTGCCCGACGGCACTGGCCGCGCCGGTGGCGGCGGTCGCGGCGATCGCGGTGGCGGTGCCGGTCAGCGCGACGTCGTAGGACGTGCCGTCGCCGTCGACGATCGACAGCGTCCCGGTCTTCGCGCCCTCGGTGGCCGGCGCGAAGCGGACGGTGACGTCGCAGCTGTCGCCGGAGGCCAGCACGGTCGTGTCGGTGCAGGTCGTGGCGTCGCCGATCGAGAAGCCGCCGGTGGCGACGATGTTCGACACGTCGAGGTCGCTCACGCCGTTGTTGGTCAGCGTGACGGTGTGGTCGACGTGGCCGTCGACGCCGGACGTGCCGGAGTCGAGCGCGCTCGTACTCAGGTCACCGTCGGCGCCGAGGGGGATGCGGCCGACGGCGTTCCCGCCCCACGTCGTGTACCAGACCGCGTCGTCGGGGCCCGCGACGATCGCCGCCGTCGCCGAGCTGGGACCGGTGAACTCGGTGACGACGCCGGACGTCGTGATCCTCCCCACCCGCGGGGCGTCGTCGTCGGTGAACCACAGGTCGTCGCCCACGGTCGCGATGTCCCTCGGGTAGCCGCCGCTGGGGACGTCGTACTCGGTGATGACGCCGGACGGCGTGATGCTCCCGATCTTGTGGGTTTCCGGCTCGGTGAACCACAGGTTCCCGTCAGGGCCGGCGGTGATGTCCTTGGGGTAGGCGCCGGAGCTCGGGAGCGCGAACTCGGTGACGACGCCGGACGTCGTGATGCGCCCGATCTGGTTGGTGCCCTCCTCGGCGAACCACAGGTTGCCGTCCGGGCCGGCGGTGATCCCCCACGGGCTGCTGCTCGCGGGCAGGCTGAACTCCGTGATGACGCCGGCGGTGGTGATCCGCCCGATCTTGTTGCCGTAGGCCTCGGTGAACCACAGCGCGCCGTCCGGTCCGCTGGTGATATCGAGGGTCGCGGCGCCCAGCGTCGGCACGGGGAACTCGGTGATCACGCCGGAGGTGGTGATGCGCTCGATCCTGTTGCTCGTCTGCGTGGCGGACCACAGCGCGCCGTCGGGGCCGGCCGTGATCCCGTAGGCGTTGATGGCCCCCGGCGGAAGGGCGAACTGGGTGACCGCCCCGCCGGGCGTGATCTGCCCGATGTGGTAGGAGCCGCTGGCGAACCACAGGTTCCCGTCCGGGCCGACCGTGATCCCGTACGGGTTCGAGGACGACGCGAGCGGGAACTCGGTGACGGGGGCGGGCACCGCGGCGCCGGCTCCGGCCGCGGGGAGCAGGGCGGCGGTCACCGCGACCGCGGCGGCGGTCAGGGCACGACGGAGCGACGGGGCGTTCATGCCCACAGAGTCGGCACGGAC
>DASYBY010000575.1:0-2928 GCA_036500525.1 Baekduia sp.
GCGCGAGACCAACAAGGTCGGCATCGCCAAGGTCGTCATCCGCTCCAAGGAGAGCCTCGTCGCGCTGCGGCCGATGGCCGACCACGACGTGCTGGAGATGGCGACGATGCTCTTCGCCGACGAGATCGTCGACCCGGCGCGGATCGACGACATCCCGACCGCCGACGAGATCGAGACCTCCCAGCGCGAGCTCGACATCGCCATGCAGCTGGTCGAGTCGCTGGCCGGCGACTTCGAGCCCGAGAAGTACAAGGACACCTACCGCGAAGCGGTCCTCGAGATGATCGAGAAGAAGGCGTCGGGCGAGGAGATCGTCATCACCGCCGAGCCCGAGGAGTCCGCGCCGGTGCCGGACCTCATGAGCGCGCTGAAGGCCAGCCTCGACGCCGTGCGCGAGCGCACCGGCGGCGGCGATGGCGAGGGCGACGCGGCCGCGGCCAAGCCGAAGCGCAAGCGGGCGCCCGCCAAGGCCAAGGCCGCCGCCAAGAGCGAGGCCGGCGCCAAGAAGTAGTGCTCCGTCGCGGCGCCGGGTATGTCCCGCGCCACGATGGCGACCACCACCCCGCGTCTGCGCAAGGTCGACTGCTCCGGTCCGGGGCTGCGCCGCGTGCGCCGGGGCCGCGGGTTCTCGATCGTCGGCCCCGACGGCGAGCCCGTCCAGGAGCCCGAGGTCCTCGGCCGGGTCGCCGAGCTGGTGATCCCGCCGGCCTGGGAGGACGTGTGGATCTGCCCCCATCCCGGCGGCCACATCCAGGCCACCGGCGTCGACCAGCGGGGCCGCAAGCAGTACCTCTATCACCCGCGCTGGCGCCAGCGGCGCGACATGGCCAAGTTCGAGGACATGGTCGTCTTCGCCCGCACGCTGCCGGCCCTGCGCGAGCGCATCGCGGCCGATCTCGCGCGCGAGGACCTCTCGCGCGACCACGTGCTCGCGCTCGCCGTCCGCCTGCTCGATCGCGGCTTCTTCCGCATCGGCTCCGAGGACTACGCGGTCACCAACGAGACCTTCGGCCTGGCGACGATGAAGCAGCGCCACGTGCGGGTGGAGGGCGACCACCTGCTCTTCGACTACCCCGCGAAGTCCGGCAAGCGGCGCATCCAGGCGGTCGTCGACCCGGAGCTGGCCGGCGACGTCTGCACGCTCAAGCGGCGCCGCGGCGGCGGGGACGAGCTGTTGGCCTACAAGGCGAACGGGCGCTGGGTCGACGTGCGCTCCGCCGACATCAACGCCTGGCTGAAGGATGCCACCGGCGAGGACGTCAGCGCCAAGGACTTCCGCACCTGGGGCGCGACCGTGCTCGCCGCCGTCGGGCTCGCGGTCAGCCCGGTGCCCGACACGAAGGCCGCGCGCAAGCGGGCGATGGCGCGGACCGTCAAGGAGGTCGCGCACTACCTCGGCAACACGCCGGCGGTGGCGCGCGCGTCCTACATCGACCCGCGCACGTTCGACCGCTACCTCGACGGCATCACGATCGCCGGCGCGCTCCCGCAGCTGGCGCAGGAGGGCGACGGCACGGCGATCCAGGGCGACGTCGAGGCCGCGGTGCTGGAGCTGCTCACCGGCGAGGACACCTCGCCGGCGCTCGCCCCACCCGGGGGCGAGGTGGCCGCCGAGGCGGCCTGACCCGACCTAGGAGGCCGGCGCCTCTTCCTCGTCGAGCGCGGCCAGCGCCTCGTCGCGGCTGGCGCGGATCGTGAAGATCTGGTCCAGGCCGGTGATCTCGAACGTCTTGGCGATGTTCTGGTCGACGTTGACGATCGTCAGGCGGCCGTCGCGCGAGCGCAGGCGCTTGACGGTGCCGATGAGGACGCCCAGCGCCGTGGAGTCGAGGAAGGTCGTCTCGCCGAGGTCGACGACGATCCGGGACTTGCCGCCCTCGATCGCCTCGCCGAGCGCCGTTTTCAGCTCGGGCGCGGTGAACAGATCGATCTCGCCACGGACGGCCACGACCTGCGTGGCGGCGTCGACGGCGTCCTGAGTCAGTGCGAATTCCGGTGGCATCGGTGCCCCTTAGTGTGACGTATCGGTGCGGAAGGCGAGGTGCAGGAGCAAGTCCTGGCCGTCGGCGCTGACCTCGTCGGCCACCCGCTGGAAGACATTGCCGATGCCCGGCAGCGACGCCGATTCGACGAGCGCCTGGGCGCCCTCGGCGGGCAGCGGCCCGACGCGCAGCGAGAGGCCGGCGGGCTCGGCGTGGATCTGCACGGTCACGCGGCCGTCCGTCGTGTGACCCGGGGCGTGCGCGGCGACCGCGTCGGTCAGCAGCAGCGCGTCGTCGAGGCGGTCGATCGGGCACTGGGCCCGGGCGGCGAGCATGCCGACGACGCGCCCGAGGACGGGGCCGAGCAGCTCGGGCCGGCCGACGGTCAGCGTCGCCTCGTTGACCGTGGGGGGCGCGGTGCTCATGCGGGCTCACCCTCGACCGCGCGCTCCAGCTCGAACGTCATGCGGACCTCGGTCTCGTCGCGGTCGTTGGTGCCGAGCTCGAGCGTCGTGGCGAGCGTGGCGATCAGGGGGAGCCCGAGGCCGAGGCCGGGGCTGTCGGGGCGTGGCAGGATGCCGCGGCCCTCGTCGCTGACCACGACGGTCAGCGCGCCGTCGTGCAGGCCGGCGGTGATGGCCATCGGCCCGCTCGTGCCCTCGGGATAGGCGTGGACGACGACGTTGGTGCACGCCTCGGTCACGGCCAGCTTCACGTCCGCGAGGGCGTGGTCGGGCACGTCGAGGGCGTCGCCGAAGCCGCCGAAGGCGTGGCGCACCACGGCCACGTTCTCGGCGCGGGCCGGCAGGGTCAGCTCGAAGTCGGGCGTCAGAAGCTCCTGGTCACGATCGTGCCGGGGCGTCCGGGCCCCAGTTCCTCATCGGCTGGCATATGCCCACTCGCCGCGGGTCCTAGTCGCAGGTCGTCGGCCGCTCGCGCGGCGGGC
>DASYBY010000576.1:0-9476 GCA_036500525.1 Baekduia sp.
TGAGCCGCCCTCCTGCGCAGCGCCGACTGACGGACGCGGTACGGTCGCCCCGTGTCTGATCCGAGTCTCGTTCGCTTCCGCGTCGCGGTTCACGGCGCCCTCGCGCACCTGGAGTCGCGCCGCGAGGAGATCAACGACCTCAACGTCTTCCCGGTCGCCGACGGCGACACGGGCGACAACATGGCGCTCACGCTCGGCGCCGTGCTGGCCGAGCTCGACCGCCTGGCCGCCGACGAGGACGCCTCGATCGACGAGATCGGCCGTGCCGAGATCGTCGAGACCGTGGCCCGTGCCGCCCTGCTGGGCGCGCGGGGCAACAGCGGCGTCATCCTCTCCCAGCTGATCCGCGGCGCCGCCGAGGAGCTGGTCTCCCGCCCGGGCGAGCTGGTCGACCCGGTGCTGCTCGGCGCCGCGTTCGCCACCGCCGCGCAGCGCGCCTACGCCTCGGTCCGCGCGCCCGCCGAGGGCACGATGCTCACCGTCATGCGCGACATGGCGACCTCGATCGCCCGCGACCTCGCGCACCTGCCCGAGGACCAGCGCCGCCTCGCCGCGGCCGCCGCGCCCGAGCAGCAGAACCTCCTGATCGCCGACGTCCTCGAGCGCGCGATCGTCGCCGGCGAGGCCTCGGTCCAGCGCGGCCCCGACCTGCTGCCGGTCCTCCGCGAGGCCGGCGTGGTCGACGCCGGCGGCTACGGCGTGACGATCATCCTCGCCGGCGTCGTCGCCGCCCTGCGCGGCACCGAGGCGCCCGAGTTGCAGCACTACGCCCCGGCGCGCATCTCGCATCCGCAGCACGCGAGCGAGACCTATCGGTACTGCACCAACTTCGCGGTGACCGGCCAGGACCTCGACGCCGGGACGTTCGTCCCGCGCCTGGAGGAGATCGGCGACTCGGTCCTCGTCGTGGGCGACCACGCGACGCTGAAGGTCCACGTCCACACCGACGAGCCCGAGCAGGCCACGGAGGTCTTCGCCCAGGCCGGCGAGGTCTCGCGCCTGGACGTCGCCGACATGTACGCCCAGGTCACCGAGCGCGAGGAGCGGCTGAGCCACGCCGCCGCCGCGGTCGCCGCCCCGCCCGTCGCGATCCAGCAGACCTGCGGCGCGCTGGCCGTCGTCACCGGCGCGGGCCTCGTCACGCTCTTCGAGTCGATGGGCGCGCGCGTGCTCGACGGCGGCCCGACGCTCAACCCCTCCACGATGGAGATCCTCGCCGGCATCCACGACGTGCCCGCCGAGGAGGTCGTCGTGCTGCCCAACAGCCCCAACGTCTTCATGGCCGCCGAGCGCGCGGCCGAGCTGTCGGACAAGGTCGTCCAGGTCATCGGCGCCCGCTCCCAGCAGGCCGGCCTCGCGGCGGCGATCGCGCTCAACGCCGAGCGCTCCGCGGCCGAGAACGCCGAGCTGATGGCCGAGGCGCTGGCCGCGATCCGCACTGGCGGCGTCGCGCCCGCCGCGCGCGAGGACCTCGAAGGCCGCTTCACCATCGGCGACGCCGTCGGCTACGTCGGCGACACGCTGGTGGCGTGGGGCAGCCCCGGCGACACGCTGTCGGCGGTCCTGGCGCAGCTGGGCGAGGGCGCCGAGCTCATCACGTGCATCGAGGGCGAGGGCGCCCCGCTGGACGGCGACGCGGTCGCGGCGCTCGCGCCCGAGGGCGTGGAGCTCGAGCTGGAGGACGGCGGGCAGCCGTCCTGGTGGTGGCTGCTCGCGGCCGAGTAGGTCCGCGTGCCGCTGCAGTCCAAGCTGATCCCGCCCCTCGCCTTCGGGGAGGCCCGCGAGCTGACCGCCGAGGAGCTGGCGGACGCCCGCGTGCGCACGCCGCGCCCCTCGCGGCTGGACGAGCCGCTGAAGATCAGGCCGTCGACCGCCGCCGACGCCGCGGAGTCGATCGGGCTGACGACCGTCGGCACGCTGCTGGAGCACCTGCCGCGCGCCACCGGCGAGGCGCGGACGATCGCCGAGCTGATGGTCGACGAGGTGGCCACGGTCCTCGTCGAGGTCCGCTCGATCACCTCGCGCCCGGTGCGCCGCCGCGGGATGAAGCCACTCGTCGAGGCGACGGTCAGCGACGGCACGGGGATCATGAAGGCCACGTTCTTCAACCAGCCGTGGCTGTCGGCGCAGTATCCGGCCGGCACGCGGCTGATGCTGGCGGGGAAGTTCCAGGGGCCGGGCCGGTTCCGGGTCAACGCCCACGCCAAGACCGACGCGGTCGCCGCGGTGGGGGCCGACGCCGGTAGCGGGGGCGGGGTGGCGGGCCAGTATCCGGCGACCAAGGGCATCAGCTCGACGCAGCTGCTCGCGCTCGTCCAGGCGCACCGCACGGCGGTCCACGACGTCGTCGAGCCGCTGCCCACCGCGCTGCGCCGCTCGCTCAACCTCCCGGACCGGCCGACCGCGGTGGCCGCCGCGCACTTCGGCGACCACGAGGGCGGCCGCCGGCGCCTGGCCTTCGACGAGCTGCTGCTCGACCAGATCGTGCAGCTGCGCCTGCGCCGCGAGCGCCGCGCCGGCGTGCGCGCCGCGCCCCTGGCCGAGCCGCCCGCGCTCAGCCGCCAATGGCGCGACGAGCTGCTGCCGTTCACGCCGACCGGCGACCAGCTGACCGCGATGGGCGAGGTCGACGCCGACCTCGCGCGCACGCGCCCGATGCAGCGCCTGCTGATGGGCGAGGTCGGCTCGGGCAAGACCGTCGTCGCGCTGCACGCGATGCTGCGCGCGGTCGAGCACGGTGGCCAGGCGGCGCTGATGGCGCCGACCGAGACGCTCGCCGAGCAGCACTTCGCGACGATCCAGGCGCTCATGCCGGGCTCGCTGATCAGCGCGGCGCTGCTGACCGGGTCGACCACGGTCGCCCGCCGCCGGGAGATCCTCGGCCGCCTGGAGACCGGCGAGCTCACGCTGGTCGTCGGCACGCACGCGCTCATCGAGGATCCCGTCGTCTTCTCGAGCCTCACGGTCGCCGTCGTCGACGAGCAGCACCGCTTCGGCGTCCGGCAGCGCGCGGCGCTCGACGCGAAGGCAGGACACGGCTCCCACCCACCCCTCGTCCCGCACCTGCTGCACATGACCGCCACGCCGATCCCGCGCACGCTGCGCCTGGCGAACTTCGGCGCGCTGGACGTGTCGACCCTGCGCGAGCTGCCGCGCGGGCGCCAGCCGATCGCCACGCACGTCTGCTCGACCGAGGCCGAGCGCCACCGCGCCTACGAGCGCATCCGCGAGGAGCTGCGCGCCGGGCGCCAGGCGTTCGTCGTCTGCCCGCTGGTCAGCGAGTCCGAGGCGCTCAACGCGCGCGCGGCAACCGAGGAGTACGAGCGGCTGCGCACCGGCGAGCTCGCCGACTTCGAGGTCGTGCTGATGCACGGCCAGATGAAGAGCTCCGACAAGGCGGCCGCGATGGAGCGCTTCGCCTCGGGCGCGGCCGACGTCCTGGTCGCCACGACGGTCATCGAGGTCGGCATCGACGTCCCCAACGCCACCGTGATGGTCGTCGAGGACGCCGAGCGCTACGGGATCTCGCAGCTGCACCAGCTGCGCGGGCGCGTCGGGCGCGGCGAGCACGCGTCGCTCTGCCTGCTCTTCGGCCCGCGCGAGTCCGCGCGGCTGAAGGCGCTGGAGGCCAACACCGACGGGTTCGTCCTGGCCGGGATCGACCTGGAGCTGCGCGGCGAGGGCGAGCTGACCGGCACGCGCCAGTCGGGCCTGGCGCGCTTCAAGTTCGCCCGGCTGCCCGAGGACGGCGACGTCTTGGAGGCCGCGTTCGCCACGGCCGAGACGCTGCTGGAGACCGATCCCGAGCTGTCGCGCCCCGAGCACGAGCTGCTGCACGCCGAGCTGGTCGCGCTCGAGCTGGCGCCCGTGTCGGCATGAGGATCGTCGCCGGGCGGCTCGGCGGTCGCCGCTTCCAGGCGCCGCCCGGCACCGACACGCGTCCGACCTCGGACCGCGTGCGCGAGGCGCTCTTCTCCGCGCTCGGCCCGCTCGACGGCGAGACCGTGCTCGACCTGTTCGCCGGCTCGGGCGGGCTGTCGCTGGAGGCGCTCTCGCGGGGCGCGGTGCGGGCGGTGCTCGTCGAGCGCGATGCACGTGCCGCGGCGGTGATCCGGCGCAACCTGGACGACCTCGGGATCGGCCCGGAGGAGGCCGCCGTCCGGCGTCGCGACGGGCTCAAGGCCCTGCGGGACGCACGAGAAGCGGGCGAGACATACGATCTGGTCTTCCTAGACCCCCCGTACCGGCTCGCGGCCGGCCTGGGGCCGGAGCTCGCGCAGGCGCTGCCCCCGGTCCTGGCCCCCGGTGCGCGCGTGGTCGGCGAGAGCGATCGGCGCACGCCGCTCGACCTTCCCGGCCTCAACCCCACGTTCGAACGCCGCTACGGCGACACCCTCCTCCGCATCCACACGTATGACTGACGAGAAGCGCATCGCTGTCTGTCCTGGCAGCTACGACCCGATCACCAACGGGCACCTCGACATCATCGGCCGCACCGCGGCCCAGTTCGACGAGGTCGTCGTAGCCGTCGTCAATGTCTCGGTTCGCAAGAACCAGCCGATCTTCAGCATCGAGGAGCGCCTCGCGTTCATCGAAGAGGCGACGTCGCACATGCCCAACGTGCGCGCCGAGCCGTTCAGCGTCCTCGTGGTCGACTACGCGCACACCATCGGCGCGCGTACGATCGTCAAGGGTCTGCGCGCCATCTCCGACTTCGAGTACGAATTGGAGATGGGCCAGCTCAACCGGATGCAGGCGCCGGACGTCGACACGCTCTACCTCATGGCCAGCCCGCAGTACAGTTTCCTCAGCTCCAGCGGCGTGAAGGAGCTCGCCACCTTCGGCGGCGATATCAGCAGTCTCGTTCCTGAGTCTGTCGCTCGTCGCCTGAAGGAAGAGCTCACCCGATAACGAAAGACGCTTAGCCATGGACGTCCTGGTCCTCATTGACAAGCTCGACGACCTTGTCCACAACGCCAAGAAGGTCCCTCTCACCGACGAGGTGCGGGTGGATCGCGAGCAGATCTACGACATTCTGGATCAGATGCGCGCGACCATCCCTGAGGAGATCAAGCAGGCGCGGTGGATCGTCAAGGAACGTCAGGAGATGCTCGCCGAGGCCAAGCGTGAGGCTGAGCGCATCGTGAAGGACGCGGTGCGCAAGCAGGAAGAGCTGGTCTCCGATCAGGAGGTCACGCGCGAAGCCGAGCGCGCCGCCGAGGAGATCGTCGAGGACGCACGCGCCCGTGAGCGGGAGATCCGCCTGGGCGCCGAGGACTACGCCGACGAGATCCTCAACACGCTCGAAGTGAACTTGTCCAAGTTCATCGCCGCGGTGCGCCGCGGTCGCGAGCGCCTGCAGGGCAAGGAAGAAGAGGACTCGGTCGAAGCGGCGTAGCCGTCGCTCGTGATCGAGGTCCTCGACACCGACATCACCACGCTGGCGGTCGACGCGATCGCCAACGCCGCCAACACGCGGCTGCTGCACGGAGGGGGCGTCGCGGGAGCGATCTCGCGCGCCGGCGGTCCGGCGATCGACGAGGAGTCGCGCCGGGTTGCCCCGATCGGCCTCGGCGAGGCCGTCGAGACGTCCGCGGGCGACATGCCGTCGCGCTGGGTCATCCACGCGGCGACGATGAAGCTGGGCGGCCCGACGTCGGCCGCGATCGTGCGCAGCGCCACCGCGGCGACGCTCGCCCGGGCCGAGGCGCTGAGCGCGCGGTCACTCGCGCTCGTCGCGTTCGGGACCGGCGTCGGCGGGTTCCCGCTGGACGAGGCGGCGACGATCGAGGTCGGCGAGGTCCGGCGCCACCTGGCGGCCGGCTCGCGCCTGGAGCGGATCGTCTTCGCCGTGCGCGGCGAGCCGGCGCGGGCGGCGTTCGCCCGCGCCGTGCAGTCGTCGTCGGCCGGCTAGCGGATCTCGCCGCGGGTGAAGCGGTACGCGCCGACGATCAGCGGCAGGACCATCCAGATCGCGAGCGTGACCCAGGCCCGGGCCCACTCGGCGCCGCTGTAGTTGTGCAGGACGAGGTCGCCGAGCGTGCGGCCCTGGTCGATCCAGCCGCCGACGCCGTCCAGCGCGTTGATGATGCTCGTGACGGCGCTGACCGCGATCGGCACGACGAAGGACAGGACGATCGCCGGCGCCGAGTTGAGCAGCAGCGCGCCGAAGCCGACGCCGATCAGCATCGAGGTCAGCGTGTAGAGCGCGATCTGCCCGAGCAGGCCCGCGCCGAGCGACCACGTGCCGTCCACGCCGGGCGCCGAGAGCGCGGTGCCCAGGGCCGAGAGCACGATGGCGGCGACGAGGGCGATGACGGTCAGCACGACGCTCGCGGCGATCTTGGCGATGAGCATCCGGCTGCGCTGGGGGACGAGGGCGAACGTGATCAGCGCGGTGCGCTGCGACCACTCCGAGGTGACCAGCAGGATCCCGACGATCGGCAGCAGGATGCTCAGCGGCTGCACGCCGTTCTGCAGGACGTTGGCGAAGCGGTGGCTCTCGGCATCGCCCTGGACGACCGTGATGACGACGGTCAGCACGGTGATCGCCAGGACGGCCGCGAGCAGCCAGAAGCCGGCGCGGGTGTCGACCATCTTGCGCAGCTCGACCTGGGTCAGCCGGGCGAAGCTCGGGCGGTGGTCGCGCGAGCGGCTGGGAGCGAAGGGCTCCTGCAGCGGGGCGGCGGCGGTGCTCATCGGGTGATCTCCTGGAGGTCGGCGGCGGCGGCGGGCGGGGCGTCGGGGGCGGGCGTGTCGGCGGCCCCGCTGGTCAGGTCGAAGAAGAGCTGCTCGAGACCGGCGCTCTCGGACGGGCCGAGGCGCGCGAGCGCGACGCCGCCGGCCTGCGCGGCGCGGCCGACGTCCTCGGGCTCGGCGTCGACGATGTAACCGCCGTCGGCGTGGGGGCGGGCGGCGAGCCCGGCGGCGCTCATGGCGGTGCCGAGCGCGGCGTCGTCGTCGGCGGCGCGGACGAGCGTCCCCGCGCCGGCGAGCAGCTCCTCGCGGGTGCCGGCGGCGACGATCTTTCCGGCGCCGATGATCAGCAGCTGGTCGGCGACCGCCTCGACCTCGTGCAGGAGGTGCGAGGAGAGCAGCACGGTGCCGCCGCGGTCGGCGAAGTCGCGCAGCAGCTCGCGCATCCAGCGCATGCCCTCGGGGTCGAGGCCGTTGGCGGGCTCGTCGAGGATGAGGATCTCGGGGTCGCCGAGCAGCGCGTGGGCCAGGCCGAGGCGCTGGCGCATGCCGAGCGAGTACTGCTTGACGCGCTGGCGGGCGGCGCGGCGGTCGAGGCCGACGCGCTCCAGCAGCTCGGGCACGCGCTTCGGGTCGGCGCCCATCGTCAGCGCGGAGACGGTCAGGGCCTCCTCGCCGCGACGGCCGCCGTGCTGGGCGCCGGCGTCGAGGAGGATGCCGACGCGGCGGCCGGGGTTCGGCAGCGCGCGGTAGTTGACGCCGAGCACCTCGGAGTGGCCGCCGTCGGGGTCCGACAACCCGCACAACATGCGCATCGTGGTGGTCTTGCCTGCGCCGTTGGGGCCGAGGAAGCCGGTGACGGTGCCGGGAGCGCAGCGGAACGTGACGTCGGTGACGACGGTGCGCCCGCCGAGGCGCTTCGTGAGGCCGTGGGACTCGATCATGTCCTGCAGCATCGGCGAGATCGGCCGCGGGCACCAGCGTCGGGCGGCCACACCCGCCACACCTTCGGTCGGTGCGGCGATCGACTTCGGTAGGGGGTGGCGCGCGGCGGGCGGCCGTACGCTGTGGAGGCGATGGGGCGCACCGACCACGCTTCGGCGGGACTGGCGCAGTGGCAGCGCACGCTGCTGCCCGCTGCGCTGCTCGAGGAGCCGGGCGACCGGCGGACCCCGCGGGACTGGGGCGTCGACGCGCTGTTGTACGTGTTGAGCATCGGCGTCGGGCTGGTGACGCTGGGCGTGACGCGGTCCCAGCACTCGACGGCCGGGCTGATCGTCGACATCGGGTTCGGGCTGGTCGCGTTCGGCGCGCTGTGGTTCCGGCGGCGGCACCCGGTGGGCGTCGCCGTGCTCGTGCTGACGCTGTCCTGCGTGTCGGCGCTGGCGGCGGCCTCGGCGCTCGTGGTCGCGTTCAACGCGGCGCTGCGGGTCGCGCCGCGGACGCTCGCGGCGATCAGCGCGCTGGCGTTTGCGGCGGCTGCGGTCTTCCCGGTGTTCTACGGCCACGACGGTGGCTACGACGTGTCGGGGTTGGTCATCGGCGAGCTGCTGACCGTGATCGCGATCGGGTGGGGGCTGTTCGCGCGGGCGCAGCGCGATCTGGTGCGGTCGCTGCACGAGCGTGCCCATCGGCTGGAGGCCGAGCGCCGCCTGCACGAGGAGCAGGCGCGCGACGCGGAGCGCCGCCGGATCGCGCGGGAGATGCACGACGTGCTGGCCCACCGGATCTCGCTGTTGAGCCTGCATGCGGGGGCGCTGGAGTTCCGTCCGGACGCGCCGCCGGAGGAGATCGCGGAGGCCGCGGGCGTGGTGCGCGGGGCGGCGCATGCGGCGCTGCAGGAGCTGCGGGATGTCATCGGGGTGCTGCGCGACGAGGACGGTGTTTTGGAGGGGGAGCGCGCGACCGAGCCGCCGCAGCCGACGCTCGCACGGATCCCGGCGCTGGTCGACGAGTCCCGCGCCGCCGGGGCGCGCGTGACGCTGAGCATCGACGCGCCCGGCGCCGACACGATGCCCGCCGCATTGGGGCGCACCGCCTACCGGATCGTGCAGGAGGGTCTGACCAACGCCCGCAAGCACGCGCCGGCGGCGGTCGTCGACGTCGCGATCACCGGTGGTGACGACGAGTTGCTGGTGACCGTCGTGAGCCGCCGACCGCTGGGCGTCACCGCCGGTCGCACCACCTTCGATCTCCCCGCCGGCGGCGGCACCGGCCTCATCGGCCTCACCGAACGCGTCGCCCTCGCCGGAGGCCACCTCCACCACGGCCCCGACGCCGACGGCGACTTCGTGCTGCGAGCAACGCTCCCGTGGCCGGCGTGAGCGAGGGCGCCACGCCGGCGGGCGGCGGGCGACCGGACGCAGCGGTCGGCGCAGAGGCGACGGCTCCGCCCGCCATCCGCGTCCTGCTCGTCGATGACGATGCGTTGGTCCGGTCGGGGTTGCGGATGATGCTCGCTGGGGCGGGGCAGATCGTCGTGGTCGGGGAGGCTGATGATGGGCGGGGTGTGCTGGCGGCTGTCGATCGTCATCGGCCCGATGTCGTGTTGATGGACTTGCGGATGCCAGGGCTCGATGGGATCGGCGCGACGCGGTTGGTGCGGGAGCAGCCTGATCCGCCGGCGGTGATCGTCCTGACGACCTTCGATGCCGACGACCTCGTGATGCGCGCGCTGCAGGCCGGCGCCGCGGGCTTCCTGCTCAAGGACACGCCGCCGCCGGAGATCGTCCGGGCGATCGAGCTGATCCACGCCGGCGACGCGATGCTCTCGCCGGCCG
>DASYBY010000577.1:0-4066 GCA_036500525.1 Baekduia sp.
CGAAGGCGTCCCGGACTGGGCGTCGGCGGTCTCGCTGGAGGACCTGATCGAGCTGATCGGCGTCGCGGGCGAGCTGCTGCCCGGCGTCGGCATCCAGGTCCCGCCGAACCTGAGCGAGCACTGGCCCGAGCTGGTCGCGGCCGGCGCGACCGACCTCGGCGGCCTGAGCGCCAACGGCGACCACATCTCGCCCGAGCACCCCTTCCCGTCGCCGCACCAGGTCCGCAAGCGCCTGCAGCAGGACGGCATCGCGCTGACCGAGCGCCTGTGCGTCTACGGCCAGTACCTCGATCCCGAGTGGGTCGAGCAGCACGTCCTCGACGTCGTCAAGACCAAGTACTGGTCCTTCATCCCGCGCGGCGGCTCGGGCCGCACCGAGGCGCCGTTCGCGATCCAGTCCGACCTCGTCGGCCCCGCGACCGAGAAGGCGCGCGACGGCCAGTCGCTGTCGATCGAGGAGCTGACCGCGATGTTCGCGGCCACCGACGCCGGCGCGATCGAGGGCATGCGCCAGGCCGCCGACGAGCTGCGCGCCGAGCTGGCGGGCGACACGGTGACCTTCGTGGTCAACCGCAACATCAACGTCTCGAACGTCTGCATCGTCGGCTGCGCGTTCTGCGGCTTCGGGCAGGGCAAGCGCTCGCCCGACGCCTACGAGCACCCCGAGGACGAGTTCCGCGCCCGGGTCCGCGAGGCCGTCGACTACGGCGCGACCGAGTTGTGCATGCAGTCGGGGATCCACCCCGACTGGAAGTTGGAGGACTACCTGCACTGGCTGCGGGTGGCCAAGGACGAGTCGGTCCAGGTCGGCACCGAGCTGCACCTGCACGCCTACTCCCCGATGGAGATCGCGCACATGTGCGACATCTCGGGGCAGTCGCCCGACGCGGTGTTCGCCCAGCTGCGCGAGGCCGGCCTGGGCTCGACGCCCGGCACCGCGGCCGAAGTGCTTCATGATGGTGTGCGCGAGCGCATCAGCCCCAACAAGCTGCCGGTCGCCCGCTGGGTCGAGATCATCGAGGCCTCGCACCGCGCCGGCCTGCGCTCGACGTCGACCGTGATGTTCGGGCACATCGAGGAGCCGTGGGAGCTGGCCGAGCACATGACGGTCGTGCGCGAGCTGCAGGAGCGCACCGGCGGGATCACCGAGTTCGTGCCCTTGTCGTTCATCCCCTTCATGACGCTGCTGGGCCGCACGCACGGCGTCGAGGAGATCTCCCGCGAGGAGAACCTCAAGCACACCGCGGTCTTCCGGCTCGCGCTGGGCCGCACGATCCCCAACGTCCAGGCCTCGTGGGTCAAGATGGGCCTGGAGGTCGCGACCGAGGCGCTGCGCTGGGGCGTCAACGACCTCGGCGGCACGTTGATGGAGGAGTCGATCAGCCGCCTGGCCGGCTCCTACCACGGGGTCAAGCTCGATCCGCCGGAGCTCATCGCCGCCGCGCACGCCGCGGGCCGCCCGGCCGCCGAGCGCTCGACGCTCTACGAGCGGCTGCGCGAGTACCCGGTGGGCGCCGCGCGCACCGCCGCGGCCTAGGCGGCGCTAGACCACCGTCAGGATCGCGGCGGCGATCGCCGCGAACGCGAGCACGACGACCAGCAGGCCGCCGGCGAGCGTCTGCAGCACGCGGTCCTCGTCGGTCATCTCCAGACCGGCGAGGCGCCCCGACGCCCAGCGGTGCAGGCCGTAGGCGCCGGCGGCATCGACGACCAGGACGAGCCACGGGGCGAGCGTGCCGGCGAGCGTCAACGTCCCGAGCAGCACCAGGACGGCCAGGACGATCGCGCCCACGAGGTAGGCGCCGAGCACCCGGCGCAGCTCGGCGGGCGGCGGCACGGTCGCGGCGGGCGCCTTCGCGGCGCGGGCCGGCGAGGACGGGTTGGAGGCGGCGGCGAGGCGCTGACGGCGGCGGGAACGACCCATCGCGAGAACGGTAGTGGTGGGCGCCCGGCGGCGCAGAGCCATGGCCCGCTAGGTTTGAGGAATGGCCGAAGCGATCACCGCAGAAGGATTGGCACAGCTCAAGAGTGAGCTCGAGGCGCTCGAAGGGGAGGGCCGGCGCCAGATCGCGCAGCGGATCCTGGTCGCCCGGGAGCTGGGGGACCTCTCCGAGAACGCGGAGTACCACGCGGCCAAGGAGGACCAGGCCCACCTGGAGACCAAGATCGCGCGCCTCACCGAGCGGCTGCGCAACGCGACGGTCGTCGAGTCCGACGCCGATGCGACGGTCGTGACCTTCGGCGCGACGGTCAACGTGACCGACGTCGTCTCGGGCAAGACCACCACCTACACGATCGTGGGCGCGACCGAGGCCGACCTGAAGATCGGTCGCCTCTCCGCCGAGTCCCCGGTCGCCAAGGCCCTCATCGGCACCGCGCCGGGCGACACGATCTCCGTGTCGACGCCGAGCGGCAAGCGTGAGCTGAAGGTCGAGTCGCTGGGCTAACGCTTCGGCGGCGCCGGCGGGCCTAGTGCCCGCCGCCCGCCAGCAGCGCGGCGACGTCCACGTCGCCGTTGCGGAGGTCGACGTCGTCGGTGACGTTGCCGTCCTGGAGGCGCACGAGGCGGTCGCAGCGGGCCGCGACGACGGGGTCGTGGGTGGCGAGCAGGATCGTCATCCCGCGCTCCTCGCGCAGCCGCAGGAGCAGGTCGAGGATCTCGGCGCCCGTGCGGCTGTCGAGGTTGCCGGTCGGCTCGTCGGCGAGCAGCAGGCCGGGGCTCCAGATGAGCGCGCGGGCGATCGCCACGCGCTGCTGCTGGCCGCCCGACATGCGCGACGGCAGCGAGCGCTCGCGCCCCGCGAGGCCGACGGCCGCCAGCAGCTCGTCGGCGCGCGCCGCCTTGTCGAACCCGACCTTGAACGGTACGACCGGCGCGAGCACGTTGTCGCGCGCGGTGAGCGCGCCGAGCAGGTTGAAGCGCTGGAAGACGAAGCCGACGTGGCGGCGGTGCTCGGCGAGCGCGTCGCCGCGCAGCGCGGTGACCTCGCGGCCGTCGACGGCGATCGTGCCCGCGTCGGCGCGGTCGACGCCGCCGACGAGGTGCAGCATCGTCGACTTGCCCGAGCCCGACGGTCCGGTGAGGCCGACCAGCGCGCCCGGCTCGACGGCCAGCGAGATGTGGTTGGCCGCGACCAGCTCGACGCCCTCGTCCAAGGTGTAGCGCTTGACGACGCCGTCCAGGGCGACGGTGGAACCGGTGGTGGAGGTCGTGACGGTCATTCCTCGGCGAGCAGGGTGGCGGTGGGCAGCCGGCGCAGGCCGGCGGCGGGGGCGATCGAGGCCGCGGTGGCGATCAGCACGCCGAGCGCCGCGGCGCCGAGGGCGACCAACACCATCGTGAAGGTCCACTCTCCGGTGAACACGCCCGCGGCCGCGAAGCCGAGCACGGCGCCGACCACGCCGCCGAGCGCGCCGAGGCCGGTGCCCTCGACGGCCACGAGCCGGGTGAGCTGGCGCTCGCGCCAGCCGGTGGCGCGCAGCGTGGCGATCTCGGCCGAGCGGTCGCGCAAGTTCAGGTAGAGGACGTCGGCGCAGGCCAGCGCGCCGAGGACGAGCGTCGCGCCGACCGCGACGTAGTCGGCCGTGCGCACCTGGACCGAGACGGCGTCGCCGAGGACGGAGCCGACCACGGCGCCGCGGAAGGCGATCGTCACGGCCAGCAGCAGCGTCAGCGCGAAGATCCCGACGCCGAGGCTCGTGGCGCCGAGCGCCGTGCGGCCCGGCACGCGCAGGAGGTTGTTGGTCGCGAGGCCCGCGATCGAGCGCACGGCGTGGGCGCTGCGGACGCGGCGCACCGCGGGCCGCACGGCCTCCAGGGGATCGCTGCGGGCCGCGCGCGCCGCGGGCACCAGCCCGGCCACCAGCGCGAGCGCCGTCGCGGCCGGCACGGCCAGCAGCGCGCGCGAGCCCGAGACCGGCAGGCCGAGCGCGGCGCCGACCGGCAGCGCGACCAGCGTGCCGACCACGCCCGCCGCCAGCCCGACCAGCCCGACCTCGGTCAACAAGTAGGTGAACAGCTTGCGGGTCGGCCAGCCGACGCACGCGAGGATCCCCAGCTCGGTGG
>DASYBY010000578.1:0-1600 GCA_036500525.1 Baekduia sp.
CGCTGCACGGCGGGTCGACGGCGAGTAGGTTCGCCCGACACCTACAACACGAGGAGGCTCGCCGTGCGTCCTGTCCGCATGCGCTCCGCCGTCGCCCTGCTGGCGACGGCGTTCCTGTTGGTCGTCGGTGCCGGTTCGGCGTCGGCCGCAAGCTGGGTCGGGCTGGGTGATTCCTACGCCGCCGGCCCGCTGATCCCCAACCAGTCGCTCAGCCCGCTCGGCTGTCTGCGCTCCGATCACAACTGGGCGCACCTCGCGTCCGCGCAGCTCGGCCGCTCGCTGAACGACGTGTCGTGCAGCGGCGCGACGACCGACGACATGTTCGCCAGCCAGAGCGTCACGCCCGGCCCGGCCAACCCGGCGCAGCTCAACGCGGTGACGACCGGCGTGCAGACCGTGTCGGTCTCGATCGGCGGCAACGACATCGACTTCACGGGCATCCTGGAGGACTGCGTCAGCGCGTCGCCGTTCGGCCATCCGTGCCAGGACCAGTACGACCCCGGCGGGGTCGATCAGCTGGCCGCGCGGATCGCCGCGACCGCGCCGAAGATCGCGGCCGTGATCCAGGGCGTCCACACGCGGGCGCCGGGCGCGCGCGTCCTCGTGGTCGGCTACCCGGCGATCCTGCCCGACACGGGCTCGGGCTGCTGGCCGCAGGTGCCGCTGGCGTGGGCCGACGTGCCGTACCTGCGGGGCGTCGAGAAGGGCCTCGACACGATGCTCGCGCAGCAGGCCGCGGCCAACGGCGCGGTGTACGTCGACGCCTACGCGCCGAGCATCGGCAAGGACGCATGCAAGTCCTCGGGCACGCGCTGGGTCGAGCCCCTGATCCCGGGCAACACCGCGGCGCCGTTCCACCCCAACGCGCGCGGCATGGCGGGCATCGCGCCGTACGTGGCGGCGGCCGCGAGCTGAGGTCTGCGAGGGCGGCCGGTGGGGGGACACCGCCGGCCGCCCGCTCGCTCAGCCGTCGTCGAGCAGCTCCTGCAGCGGGCCGAGGAGGCGGCGGGAGCGCTTGGAGACGCCGGGCAGGGCGATCAGGCGATGGGTCGGCGGCACGTCGGCCGCGCGGCGGCACAGCTGCTCCATCGCGATCGGGCGCCAGTGGCGGTCGATCGCCGCGATTGGGTCGAGGGCCGCGACGTCGGCGGGCTGCAGCTCCAGGTGCTCGGCCCAGAGGCGCTCGCGGGTCGCGCGGGCCAGCGCCGCGTCGTCGGTGACGACGTTCATCTCGGTGTCGTTGAGCAAGGAGTGGCTGTTGAGGTTCGCCGAGCCGATCGTCAGCCAGCGGTCGTCGACGATGCCGACCTTGGCGTGGACGTAGAGCGCGTCGTCGCGCCCGCCGGTGCGCGAGCGGATCGTGGTCGCGAGGAAGTGCGGGTTGTCGGTCGTGTCGGCGTCGGCCAGCACCGCGAGCTGCCCGCGCGTGTCGTCCTGGCCGTTGTTCGCGTTGGCGGGCAGGAGCACGACGAGGCGGAAGTCGGGCGACGGCGGGTGCGCGAGCTTGTCCACCAACAACTCGACGATCTCCGGCGACCACAGGAACTGGTTCTCCAGGTAGATGAACCGCCGGGCCGAGCGCAGCGCGCGGACGTAGGAC
>DASYBY010000579.1:0-24942 GCA_036500525.1 Baekduia sp.
ATCATCGGTGGCGCCTTTGCCACCTACTGGCCGCCCAAGCGCATCGGCACCCTCTAGCACCCGTCCGATCGCTGCCGTCCCGGTGCCTCCGGCCTCCAAGCCCCCGGCTCCCAAGCCGAAGAAGAAGCCCAAGAGCAAGGCGCGCAGCGGCCGCCGGCTCTTCGCGCACGACCGGGCGCTCGGCGTGCGCTTCGTCGCCGGCGCCGACGAGGCCGGCCGCGGCTGCCTCGCCGGCCCGCTGGTCGCCGCCGCGGTGCTCTTCGACTACGAGGCGCTCGGGCCGCGCGACGTCCGCGCGCTCTCGATCCTCAACGACTCCAAGCAGCACACGCCCGAGGCCCGCGAGGCGCTCTACCCGATCGTGCTGCGCACGGCCACGCGCGTCGCGGTCGTCTCGCGCTGCGCCGGCGGGATCGACGCCCGCGGCCTGCACCGCACGAACCTCGCGGCGCTGCGCGAGTCGCTGCTGAAGGTCGCCCGCCCGGGCTGCCTGTGCCTCAGCGACGGCTTCGCGGTCGGCGACCTCGAAGGCCATGAGGGCCGGGCGATCGTCGACGGCGACGCGACCAGCGCGGCGATCGCCGCCGCCAGCATCGTCGCCAAGGTCACGCGTGACCGCTTCATGCACCGCGCCGACGCGCGCCACCCGGGCTGGGAGTTCGCGACGCACGTCGGCTACTCGACGCCCGAGCACCGCGAGGCCATCCAGCGCCAGGGCGTCTCGCCGCTGCATCGCATGTCGTTTCAGTCCACGGCCTACCAGCAGCTCGCGCTGTAGCGGCGGTCGCAGCGCGGCCGCCCATCAGAACGCGTCCTCCAGATGCTCCAGGCGCGTCAGGCGCCCGCGGGCGTCGATGACCACGCCGATCGCGTCGAAGCGCAGCAGCGGCACGCGCGGACGGTCGGTCGCGTCGGCGAGGTAGGCGCGCGCCATTCGCCGCACCTGCGCCTGCTTGGCCGCGTGCAGCGCGTCCCACGGATCGCCGCGACCTCGCCGCGTCTTGACCTCAGTGAACGGGGATTGCGTGCCGATCACGGGGGTGCCCAGCTCGACGGCCCCGCCGTCTCGCTCGATGGCCTCGCGCGCCGCCTGGACCTCGCCGCGCGGCACGCGCACGACCAGCTCCATCTCGGCGCCCTCGGTCACGCCGGGCGTGCCGACGACCTCGGCCGCGTAGCCGCCCACCTGAGCCTCGACGCCGTGCGGCCAGCGCTGCACGTCGCGCAGGATCCGCGCGGCCGCCGAGTCGCTCAGCTGCGGTGCGATCCGCAGCCCGGCCGCGGTCTCGCTCAGCACGATCTGGGAGAAGAACTCGCGCAACACCAGGTTGGTGGCCTTCACGTCGTCGCGCGCCGTGTCGAGCCGCCCGGTGAGCTGATCGTGCAGGCGCTCGTAGAACGCGGCCCGCTGCGCCTCCGGGGTCTCCTCGGTCGCGACGCTCAACGCGTCCAGCGCGGCCGCCAGCCGCTGCTCCGCCGCCTTCGCGTCCTGACGGCGCGTCTTGACGGTCCGCAGCAGCAGCTCCTGCGCGTCCTCGTCGTCCTCGGCGACGGCGGCGTCCAGGCGCTTCGCCATCTTGACCAGCACCCGTTCGCACTCGGCGATGTCCGCCTGCGCGCGCGTCGCCTCCTGCACCAGGCGCTCGCGCTCAGCGGCACGCCCGGACAGCAGCTCGCCCATGACGCCGTCGCTGTCGCCGAGCAGCGCGGGCAGGTGCGCCAGCACCGCGGGGTCCACCTCGCGGGCGTCCAAGATCGGTCCCTCGCATCGTGACTTGTGACCGGGGCGGTAGATCTTCCGCGCCTCGCACACGTAGGTCAGGGCGCGCGTCCCGCCCTTCGTACTGCGCGGCTTGCGACCACGGTCGTTCCGCATCGTCCCGCCACAGACGCCGCACTTCGCGATCCCCGTCAGCAGGAACAGCTCGGCCGGGCGACCAGCCTTGCGCTTGTCGGCGCCGCCGCGGACGCGGCGCTCTGCCGCCAGCCGGTGGAAGTCCTCCGGGCTGACGTACGGCTCCCAGTGGCCGGTCCCGACGATTTCGCCGCGGTGCACCGTCAGCCCGGCGTACATCGCCGTGCCCATCGACTGGTTGATCCGGTACGCGTCGAACGGCCTCGGCTTGTGGTCCTTGCGGCGCGGGCTCGTGATCCAGCCGCGCCGGTCGACCTCGGTGGTGATCGCCTCGGTGCTCCAGCCCTCCAGCGCCAGTTCCCAGATCATCTCCCACAGAGGCCGCCGCTCGGGGTCCTTCTCGACGCGCAAGTGCATCTTGCCGTGGTCGTCCACGCTCCGCCGCACGATGTAGCCGTCGGCGCAGTGGCCGCCGACCCAGTCGCCGCGCTCGGCTGAGCGGCGCAGACCGGATGCGACCGACTGGCCCTTGCGCTCGGAGTCGGCGTGGTTGCGGTCGCCCATCATCGCCGCGAAGGCCAGGCCGCCGTCGCACGTCTGGGGGTCCTGCACCGACTGGAGCCGCACGCCGGAGCGGCGCGCCCACAGCGCCAGCTCAACGAGGTGGTCGGCCTTGACGCCATCGCCGCGGGCGAGCCGGTCGGTGTGCTGCACCACGAGGTGGCAGGTGCCGTGCTGCGCCGCCAGGCGCTCGGCCTCGGCCTTGGCGTCGGCCAGGCCCTCACCGCGGTTGCCGCTGTACGCGCTCTTGGCGTTGTCGCTGTGCTCCGCAACGACCGTCCAGGCGTGCCGCAGGGCGAGCGCGCGGCCGTCGGCCAGCTGCGTCGGGATCGACCCGTGCACGTCGTCCGTGCTCTTGGCCGCGTAGAGGACGGCGAAGGCGGGTCCGTCCGAGATGTTGGGTAGGTTGCTCATGCAGTTGTGCTGTTCCTTTCGAGCGCCGCCCCCATCCACCAAGACAGGGCGGCGTTCGCGCTTTCAGGATCGATTACCGGCCGGACGCCTCAGCGAGCGCGAACGCCAGGAAGCCCTCCCGGTAGCGCGCTGACAGCTCGGGCAACAGCCCCTCCAGCAGCTCGCCCAGCTCCCGCCAGAACGCGTTGCGAGCCACCGCCACGGTCTTCTCGTCTCCTCCGAGCAGCTTGGCGGTGTTGGGCTCGTACAGCGCGTCGATGCGGTCGGCCAGGTGCAGGCAGTGCACGGCTACCCGGAGCACGTCTGACGACGTGCGGCCGCGCGCTTCCGCGGTGCTCTTGATTTCGTCCAGCAGCGCCTTGGGCGCGCGAATCTCGATACGAGCCTCTTGCGCACCTTGGAGCGTGTTCCGTGGGTTCGGCATGTCCGGAGGCTACTCGACCCGTCCCGTACATGGAAGGCAATTTGTACGGGACGGCTCTCACGCCCAGGATCCACGTCCCAGTCCCAGGCCGCCGCGCCCGGCCGGACTCGTCCGCACGTTGTCGATCACGTCTGACACGTGCAGCATCGAGCACGCTTCGCCGAGCGGGTCCGGCAGGTCGCAGTAGGCGGCCCACCACCCCTCCACCACCTTCGGGTCCTCCAGCGCCTCGCGCCACTCGTAGCCCTGTCGACGGCTGCCCCACTCGACCTCATCGAGCGCCGCGACCCACGCCGGAAAGAACGGGCGCCCCGCACGCTTCGCCGTCGTCAGCAGCTTGCGCAGCTGCACGTCCGGGGACCGCTCCGGGTCGAAGTCGTCGCGCTCCCACGCCCGCAGCCGGGAGGCTGGCGACGGCTGTGGACTCGGGAGGCTCACGCAGCCGGGTCCGACAGCGGCGCGGTCGGCGCTCTCCTGATCAGGTCCCAGCCGACCAGCTCCTCGACCGCGGCGCGAGAGATGCGCGCCGTCGGCCGGTCGATCAGGCCCACGCCGTCAATCGAGCCGATGGGGGCGTCCACCGCCAGCAAGTCGTCGTGGTCCATCCTCGACCGCCAGACCGCCTGCGTGCACGACGCTCGCGCGAGCGCGGCCAGCTGGTCCTCGCTCAGCTCCGACGGCGGCACGCGCCAACCGAGGACATGCACTTGAAGATCGCGGTCGGCCCGGTCGAGCACGCGCTGCGCCTGGTCGTCATCGGCCGGCGCCAGCGCGCCGTAGTCCCGCGCCGCCGCGCGCAGCTGCTCGACAGTCGCCCAGCTCACGCCGCGCTCCCGACGCTCGGCGGCCGCTTGTGCTCGGGCAGCGCCTGGAACGCTGCACCCTTCTTGGACACCTTGTGCGCGTACTTGCGCAGCGCCGGGTCTGCCCAGAAGAGGCGCTGCTGCGACTTGGACACGACCTTGCCGGTCCGGCTCAGACCCCGCTGGCGCTGCTTGAGAGCGGCCGCGCGCTTGGCCGCCTTGGACCCCTTGCCCCTCGCGCCGGTGTCGCGGTGCTGGAACGCCAGGCGCTCGACGTGCGCGGCCATCTCTCGCAGGGTCATCTCGCGACGGGTGCCCCGCGCCTCCCGCGCCGACGACGGAGCATGAGCGAACGTCGTCAACGCGGGGGGCCGGGACTGCTTCGCAGAGGGGGCCGGGGCAGAGACCAAGCCGCCGCGGCCCCGCGGGCCATCTCCCGCCGAAGGTGAAGGTGTAGGTGTCGGTGCGGTCACCGACGGGCGGATCGTGCGCGGCCCGGACCCCGTGGCCTTGACGACCACCGGCGCGCGCCGCTTGCTGCCGGGCAGCCCGGGCGCGCCGACCGTCGGCACCCGCGCACCACCGCCAGACGATCCCGCAGCGGCCAGCACAGCGCCGCTCGCGGCCGCCCGGCCAGCCCCGGAGGAGGAGGGCTGCGCCGGACGTGCCGCGGCGGGCTGCGCCGTGCTGCGGACCCGCGTGGGGCCGGTGGTGCGACGGGCGCGCGCCATGTCCTAGGCGTTGATCGCCGGAGCCGCCACGGCGGTGAGCCGCACGATTGACTGCGGCATCTGCACGTCGAAGCCCAGCCGGTAGCGGCCGCGGACGAGCACGGCGTCGCTGCTGAACTCCTGCGAGCGGTCGACCTCGACCGTCACCTGCTTGCGCAAGACGGCCTGCGCCTGACTCGGCGCGTACACGATCACCGACGTGGCCGGGCTCCCGCCGGTGGACACCGGCAGCCAGCCGGTGCCGTAGATGGGCGGGACGCCCTCGGGCCGGTTCAAGTAGGCGTTGGAGCCCGTGGCTTCCTTCGTGAGCGCCAACGCCGTGGCCGGGCGAGGCCCCATCAGCACCGCGTACGGCCCGGGGATCAGCGCTTCCTGAAGCAGGCCGACGGCCTTCAGAACGTGGTCCCACGACAGGGCGCCGCCGACCGCGATGGACTGCGCGCCGGTGATGTTGAGCAGCCCCTTGAACCCCTTTGCGTCGTTGCCGATGACCATCTCGCGGTCGCCCTTGAGCGCCATCGCGATGTTGATGTTGTCGGCCACGAGCTGGAGCAGGTCGGGGTCGGAGTCCTCGAACGCCTCGGAGCTGCCGCGCACCAGGGCCTTGAGCGCCTTCGTCGGGATTTCGTACTCGTCCAGCTCGGGGTCGCTGGGCGTGATTTCCTCCAGCTCGTCGTAGAACGCCACGTCCACGTCGCCGGTGAGTACCGGCCACTTGATCGACTTCTTGTCCGTGGTGATCAGCGGCACGCCGGACGCGAGCACCACGCTCTGCTCACGCAGCTTGTCGATCAGCGCCGTGCGCACGTCGTCGGGCTCGACCGGCGCCGCACTTGCGCGCGTCAGGTCCCGGCACTCGCCCGGCGAGATGCCGCGCATCGCCTCCAGGATCCGCGACTCCACGGTGCCCTGCTCCTGCTCGTGGGCGCGGTCCTCGACCTGCAACCCACCCTTCTTGTCCTCGCGCTTCACGGCGTTCTCCTCCGGCTTGACGTTGTTGGGGTCCTGCTCCTGCACCTCCTGCTCGGCGCCCTCCTGCGAGCGCAGCTCCGCCGCCGCCGCGGCTCCGTACCCGCCCGTCGTGACCACCGCCACGTCGCGCAGCTCGCGCACCTCCAAGACGTGGCGGACGTTGCCGTCCCACCGGTCCTTCGCCACCGCCATGCGCCACGAGCCCTGGTTCAGGTCGCCGCGCTCGACCGCCACGCGCACGTCGTTGCCCGTCGGGCTGTCGGGCAGCTCCACCGACCAGTGCATGCCGTCGCTGCGCTCCTCGACCTCCAGCGTGTTCGGGTGGCGGCCCAGCAGCCGCGACACGTCGTGGTTGAGCGTCGCGACCAGGTCGGTCATGTCGGCCTTCGTCATGCAGCCGGGCGCCATCACCTCGCGCCAGCCCCCGAAGTCGCGCGACTCGACGCCGTAGGGGATCAGGCCGCGGAGGCGCTTGCCGTCCACGACCAGCTCGGCCGCGTCGGTCGGCGCCGAGCGCTGCTCCAGCTCGCCCAGCTTGGGCTTCTTCATGATGTTGCTCCCTCGCCCTCGGGCGGTAGGTCTTCCAGGTCGCGCACCTCGCGCCGGGTCATCCACCCGTGCTTCTCGTCCAACGCCGCCGTGTAGAACGTTGCCCGCCCGGCGTGGTCCGGGCGCATCAACGCCTCGCGCACGAACCGGGCGAACGTGTCGCCGGGCGGCAGCAGCGTCTGGTGGGCGCTGACCGCCTGCTCCAACGCCACCAGGTACGGCGACAGCGAGAACGTCACCGCGGCCTGCGCCTGACCCTCGACGTTGGCGTAGGTGTTGGAGTCGCCCGACGGCGCGGCGATCATCCACGGGAACAACCCGAAGATCCGGCACACCGCCACGGTGCTCAGCTGGCGCTGCGCGACGAACTCCACGTCGCGCGCCGGGCTGCTCACCGCGGTGTAGCTCACATCGCCGGTGACGAACTCGATGCGGTTGGGGACCGTGCCGCGCCCGTCCCACCGCCGCTGCATCTCCTTGGCGGTCTCCTCCGCCTCCGGCCCGTCGGGGATGCCCACGACGCCGGCCGGGTTGTAGCCCGCCGCCGCGGTGCTGCTCGCGTGGCCCGAGAGCGCGCGCGACAGCCCCAGCTCCTCGCGGCACGAGGCGATTGGCGACAGGCCGCGCACCCCGTCGAGCGTCGACAGCATCCGAGCGTGGATCACGTCCTCGCGGCCCAGCTCGTAGCGCTTCTCGCCGACCGACCACACGTAGGTCGGCTCGCCGTTCGACGCGATCTTGACCTCGACGGCATCCGGGCGCAGCGTGCGCAGGTAGGCCACCTCGTCGCCGTTGTGCACCAGGCCGATGAAGGTCTCGCCCCACAGCGCCAAGCTCTGCACCGACTGCGCGATGAACGCGCTCTGCGTCAGGCCGGGCGCCGGGATGTCCAGTAGCGGCGCGTCCACGCGCTCGCGGCCCGTCGGCTCCAGGCGCCGGTAGCCGTGCAGGGGGAGCGTGCTCGCCGTGCGCGCCAGCCAGCCGACGCACCCGTACACATCGGTGATGCTCATGGCCGACCGCTCCGTCACCGGCGCGCCCGCTGCGGTGTCGGGGAAGAAGACGCCGGGCACGCTCTCGCGCGTCAGGGCGCGGTCCTCGACCTTGCGGCGGCCGAAGGGCCAGCGGCGCCGCGTGTTCAGGTCGATGGGATCCACCGGCAAGATCGTGCCCGAGATTCCTATCGACCTGAGCAAGCCCACCCAGCCTCTCCGCCTGCGCCGGGGCAGCCGCGGCGTGCACCAGCTCGCGCGGGCTCTCGGCCAGCCGCTGGAGACGTTCCAGCGCCGCATCGTCGCTGCGCTGCACGGCCCAGAACGCGAGGTGGTGGTGTTGCTCCCGCGGGGCAACGCGAAGACGGCGCTGGGCTCGCGCGCCGCGTTCAGCCACCTCATCACCGAGCCGACAGCGAGCGTCGCGCTCGGCTCAGGATCCCGCGAGCAGTCGCAGATCGCCTACGACTTCATGGCCCGCGACAGCGAGCACCCCGCGCTTGACGGGGAGGTGGAGGCGCGCCTGCACGCGATGCGCGCCCGCCGCGGCGGCCAGCTGCGCGTCGTCTCTGGACGCGGCCACCGCGTCCACGGCCGCACCGACTCGCTGTTCCTCCTGGACGAGCTGTGGTCCCAGGACGGCACCGTGCTCGAAGCCGCCGAGACCGGCCTGGTCAAGCGCCCCGACGCGCGGCTGTGGATCCTGAGCACGGCGCCGCTGTCGGCCGACACGGCGCTGGGGCGCCTGCGCGAGCGGGCGCTGGCGCTGCCCAACGCGCGGCGCGAGCGCGACGGCGCGATCCTGGAGGCGTCGGGCGACGGCCTGCGCTGGCTGGAGTGGTCGCTGGACCCCGAGCTGCACGACCCCGACGACGTGGCATTCGTCGCCCGTCACGTCAACCCGGCGAGCTGGATCACGGAGGCCGCGCTGCGCGAACAGCACGCCCGCTGCGACCCGCGCTCGTGGCTGACGTTCCACTGCAACGTCTCGCACGCGAGCAGCGCCACGTGGCTGCCCGTCGGCGTCTGGCAGGCGTGCCGCAAGGACTACACCGTGGCGCCCGGCGAACCGCTGATCGTCGCCGTGGACGCCGGTGGCGGCGACGCCGAGCACCGCTCCGTGACCGCCATCGTCGCGACGACGCTCGACCTGCGCGTGGCGTTCGTCAAGCTCATCGACGGCGCCGCGTCGGTGCTCGACGTGTTCCCCACCATCGACAAGCTCGCCGAGACGCACCCGATCCACGAGGTGGTCTACGACCGGTGGGGGATGGCCTCCGAGGCGCTGCGCAACGCCGACCGCTACCGCCTGGTGCAGTGGCAGATGAACGGCCAGCGCCAGGTCCAGGCGTCGGAAGCGCTGATCCAGGCCGCCGTCGCCGGACGGCTCCAGCACCCGGGCGACTCCGGCCTCGACGCCCACAGCTCGCACGCCACGACCGAGAGCACGCCGCTCGGCGCGCGCATCGTCCGCGCCCACCGTGAGCCCATCGACGCGATCACGTGCCTGTCGATGTGCGCGGTGCGTGCGCAGGCCCCTCGCAAGCGCGTACGGCTGCTCACACCGGCTTCCTAGACGGCCACCGGGCGCCAACGCTCAACGAATCGCGACAGCCGGTCGTCAGCCCGCACGAAAAGAGCATGGGCTGCGCATTCCTGTAGAGGCCCTTCAGGAAACGGCGGGGTCCTCGGCGTCGTCGGCGTGAGCGCCCGCGTCCGGGTCTGCCTCGACGGGATCGCACTCGCGGATGACCCGTAGCTCCAAGCCCGCGTAGTGCACCAGCAGCCGCTCGGGCGACGGCCTCTTGGCCACCTCGAAGTCGCGGCGCTGCATCGCCACGACACCGACGTTGCCGCCCTGCTGGGACGCAAGGTGCAGCGCGATCACGTCGCCCAAGCCGCTCGTGTCGCTCGCGCCCCCGCTCAGCACGCCGACCGCGCTCAGCACCGGGGTGTGGTGCCCGTCGTCGTGGCGGTCGCCGACCTGCACGATCACCGAGCAGCCCTGGAAGTCGAGCAGCGCGCCGAGGGTCTGAGTCCAGTCGAGCTGGTCGCTCATGCCGTGGGACCGTACATACACCTGCGCGCGGGACCGTCTGTACGGTCGCGGCGCTCAGCAGTAGGCAAGGTACTCGTCGTCCTTGCCGACGATCATCGAGTTAAGGTCCATGTGCGCGGCCACGATGATCCGGCACAGCGGTGCCTTGAGGCGCGCAGGGATGTCGGCGTTGCCCGGATACGTCGTCTCGATCCGGATGCCGCTCTCGTCGCCGGTCACGCCGCGGTAGCGGCGGCCGAGCGCGGCCCTGACGGCGGGCTGGAGGCGACGCGCGACCGCAACGAAGTTGTCGGCCTTCGCCTCGTCGGCCGCGTAGGCGTCGGCCTGACGTTGCGCCGCCGTCTTCGGCGGCTCGACACCAATCGCCTCACACGCCCGCCGCGACCGCTCGTCCGGGGACGTGAACCCACGGCAGTAGTCCTTGGCGTCCTGGCCGCGCAGCGTGGTGCCGTTTTGCAGCACCACTCCCGGCGCCTTCGCCTTCGTCCCGCAGCCGCTCGCGCTCAGCACCAGGGCGACGGCGAGGGCAGCTGTGGCAGGGCCACGCCCTGGTCCGGTCCGTGGCACCGGGGCTCGTTCGCTCATCGCAACTAAACGTATCCGTTCTGGACGAATGCGACAAGGCGCCGCAGCATCGCGGCATTGCCGGGCGCTGACGATCCCTACCGAGCGGCCTACGTCGCTATCGGCGCGCAGATCGCGGCCGCACGCCTAGCCGAGGGCCTCACGCAGGAGCAGCTCGCCGACCGCACCGGCCTCCACACCGTGATGGTCAGCCGCGTCGAGCGCGGCAGAACCAACGCGCGGCTGTCGACGCTGCTGCGCATCGCGTCAGGGCTCGGCGTCGACCTCGGCGAGCTGGTCGGCGGCGTCACCGTGCCGTCCGAACGCGGCTAGCGCGCGCCGCCGACCCTCGGCCGCCTGCCCTCGATCAGCAGGTGATGCCGCGGGCACAGCGCCCGCCCGTTCTCCGCCGTGTTCGGGCCGCCCTGCGAGACCGGCACGACGTGGTGCGCCTCCAGCCCGTCGCGGACCACGCACCGACGGCCGTCCTCGACCGCCTCGCACTGGTGGCCAGCGGCGGCCAGCACGGCGGCCCTGAACCGCGCGATACCAGCCCCGCCGCCGCGGCGCCGTCGCGTCGCCCGGCCCGTGCGATGGCGACCGCACCGCGACTGGCCGACCGGCACCGTCACCCCGCACACCAGGCACGTCGAGCTGATCACCCGAGCACCCGCTGCTCGGTGGACGTGACCTCGAACCGCTGCCCGGCGCGCACCACCGAGTAGTTCGCCGCCGGGCGCTCGCCGCCGCGCGCCCACGCCGTCCAGGCCGTCGCCTCCGGCGTTGGATCGTCGTCGGGCACCTCGACGCAGCCGACGCGCACGAGCACCGGCCCCGTGCCCCTCTCGCGGTAGACCAGGCACCTCACCCGTGGATCACCTCGGGCACGACCTCGAACACCACGGTGCGCTGCTTCAGCTGCACGTAGAGCACGTCCGCGTCACCGCCCACGTCCCAGACCACGTCGCGCAGCTGCTCCTCACCGACGATCACCACGCGCTCCACGTCGTAGTCGAGCACCACCGCGACCATCCGGCCGTCCAGGCCGTCGATCACCGCCGCGTTCGTCACCAGACCCCACATCGCCTCGACGCGCACCAGGCGCCCCATCAGCTCTTGCAGCTCCAGCAGCAGCCCGGTGAACAGCGTGTCCACCTCCAGCTGCTGCGCGAGCGCCACCTGCACCTCGTGATCCATGTCGCCCATCATCGACCGCCCCGGCTAATCGCAGGTCGCGCCCGCTTCCGCTGCCGTCGCCGCTCCGCCTCGGCTTCGACCAACAGCGCGAACCGCTGGCCCGCGGCGTACTCCACGGCCCGCCCCGCGCGCTGCGCCGCCCGCATCTCGGCACGCTCCTCCGCCGTCGTCTGGCCCCGCCCGAACTTCCAACGCTCCATCTCGTCACCTCGTCCATAGATCGACCTTCCCCCGGCATCCCGTGCGGGGGTGGCGCTGCGTCCTATGTGGCCTCCTGAGCGGGTCAGCGGTGCGGCCCGGCACCTGAAGTTCGCGTGGTCCGATTCGTGGGAGCCGCCTTCGACGTGTCGCTGCCTGGCGTTGTCACTTCCTCGCATCGCGCGCCCTCTGCCGTTGGGGGGCAGGCGGTCTCTCGCCCGCTGCCGCTCGTGGGGGCGTTGTCCTCCGGGGCCGTTAGCCTTGGCGCACCTCCTGCCCGGAAGCAGAGGACTTGGACGAGGGCCGCCTGCCAGGGCGGCCCTCGCTCGTTCTGGGAACGGTCAGCGGCGGGAGTGACAACCAATCCCCGCTCACCTCCACGAAGATCAGCGTCCGCCCGTCGCACGCCACGAGGTCGATCTCCCCGAACCGCGTGCGGTGGTTGCGCGCGACGATCGCGCAGCCCAGGCGCTCGAGGTGCTCGGCGGCGAGGCGCTCGCCCAGACGGCCGAGGTGTTGGCGGGGATCAGTGGACACGCAGGCGACGCTACGGGCGGTCGTGTGACGCGACAGCACGCGTTCGTGACGATCCTGCGCAGGAGCTGCGACGCGCGGCACCGGCCTGCCGCGCCTCGGCTTTGCGTCCAGTTCGCTCTCGGACCGTGGGGGAGATGCCGTTTCCCAGGGAGTGCGGCGTTGCGTCGGGGTTCTGTGGTGCCTGCTCGCGGTCCTGACCGCGGCGCTGGTCCCTGCGGTGGCCGGCGCGCAGCCTTCGCCCACGGTCTTCAGCGCCGCCTTCGCCGCGCGCTGCTCCGGCCTGTGCCCGGCCTCGCTCGCCCAGACCGGACCGCCGGCCGATGTGGTCGCCCCCGCCATCACCGGCGCGACCGGCGGCGGCTCGCCCCTGACCGCGACCGCCGGCTCGTGGAGCCCCACGGGCAGCACCTACGCCTTCCAGTGGCAGCGCGACACCGGCTCGGGCTACGCCGACATCGGCGGCGCGACGACCCCGGCGTACACGACGGTCGCCGCCGACGTGACGGCGCTGCTGCGCGTCCGCGTCACCGCCACCAACCCGCTCGGCGCCACCACCGTCGCGTCGCCGAGCTTCGGCCCGATCGCCCCCGGCACGCCCGTCAACACGGCGCTGCCGAGGATCACCGGCACCCCGCGCCGCGGCCAGCCGCTGGCCGTCAACGCCGGCGCCTGGAGCCCCGCGGGCCGGACCTACACCTACCAGTGGCAGCACGACGCCGGCGCGGGCTTCGTCGACATCGCCGGCGCGACGCTCTCCAGCTACACGCCCGTCGCCTCCGACGTCGGGGCGCCGCTGCAGGTGACCGTCTCGGCCACCAACGGCTTCGGGACGGTGACGGCAACGACCGCCGCGACGGCCGCCGTCCTCGCCGATCCGCCCGTCAACCACGGCGTCCCGGTCATCAGCGGCACCGCCCGCCGGCTGGCGGTCCTGACCACCTCGGCCGGCAGCTGGACGCCCGCCGGCACGACCTACGCCTACCAGTGGCAGCGCGACAGCGGCTCGGGCTTCGTCGACATCGCCGGCGCGACCGCGGCCGGCTACACGCTGGCGACCGCCGACGTGGGCGCGATTGTCCGCGTCGCGGTCAAGGCGACCAACCCGGACGCGTCGGCCACCGCGGTGTCGAGCCCGACGGCGACCGTCGCCGCCGCGGTGCCCGGCTCGGTCGTCGCTCCCGTCGTCAGCGGCACGCCGCGGCGCGACGCCTTGCTGACGGCCTCGACCGGCGGGTGGACGCCCGCGGCCACGAGCTTCGCCTACCAATGGCAGCGCCGCAGCGCGACGACGTGGGCCGACATCGGCGGGGCGACGACCTCGTCCTACACCTTGGTCGCGGCCGACGTCGGCGCCGCGATCCGCGTCGAGATCACCGCCACCAACGGCGACGGCAGCACGGTCGCCACCTCGCAGCCGACCGCGGTCGTCACCGCGCCGCCGGTCCTCAGCGGGACGGTCCCGGCGCCGGCCGGGACGCTGATGGACACCAACCTGCTCACGGCGGTCACCGGCACGTGGGCGGCGGCGACGAACGTCACCTACACCTACCAGTGGTTGCGCTGCCCGCCGGGCACGACGAGCGCGGCGACCGACTGCATCTCGATCGGCCTCGGCCCGACGTACCTGCTCGCCGGTCCCGACGTCGGCCACGCGATCGCCGTCCGTGTCACCGCGTCCTCGGGGTCGGCGGCGGCCGTGGCGGTCTCGGCCCCGACCGCCACCATCGCCGGCCGTGCCTTGACCGGGATGCGCACCGTGGCGATCACGGGGACCGCCGCGGTCTCCCAGACGGTGCGGGTGGTCCCCGGGCAGTGGAGCGTGCCGCTGATCGGCGCGCGCTACCAGTGGCAGCGCTGCGCCGCCGACGGCACCGGCTGCGTGGACGTCGCGGGCGCCGGCGGCGTCGTCTACCCGATCACGATCGCCGACGCCGGCCACGCGCTCACCGTACGCGAGGACGCCACCTCGCCGGGGCGGACCGCGTCTGCGACGAGCACGCCGGTCGTCGTGGCCGACCAGCCGGCGCCGGTCGCGACGGTCGCTCCGACGATCAGCGGCGTGGCGGCCCGGACCAACACCTTGATGTTGCGCCCTGGGACCTGGGCCAACACGTCGCGCACGAGCTACCAGTGGGCGCGCTGCGATGCGGCCGGCGCCCACTGCGCGACGGTCGCGGGCGCGACGGGCGTCTATTACCTGCTCACCGCCGCCGACATCGGCTTCACGATCACCGCCGCGGTCAGCGCGACCAACACGTCGCAGACCGTGACGACCTACGCGGCGCCGACCGCGGTGGTGACCAAGCTGCTGCCCGTCTCGCGCCGCCCGCCGGTGGTCGTCGGCACGCTGCAGGTGCCGAGCCTGGTCCACGTCGACGGCATGGCGTGGACGGCCACCACCGACACGCGCTACACCGTTCAGTGGCAGCGGTGCAACGCGTCGGGTGGCGCGTGCGCCGACATCGCGGGCGCGACGGCCACCACCTACAAGCTGCAGACCGCCGACGCGCGGCTCACGCTGCGGGTGGTCCAGACGGCGACCAACCCCGACGGCGCGGTATCGGCGACCTCCGCGCCATCGCCGGTCGTCAAGCCCGCGCTGCCGGCGATCACGACGCCGGCGGGCATCCTGGGCCGCCCGCTGGTCGGCGTGACGGTGACCGCGACCCCGGGCGTCTGGTCGTCCGCGACCGAGATCACCACCAAGGTGCTGCAGTGGTGGCGGTGCAAGCCGGTCTGCGTGGAGATCGCCAACGGCGGCGCCACCGACTACACCATCACCTCGGCCGACGCCGGGGCGATCCTGCGCGTGTCGGAGACCGCGACCGGGCCGGGCGGGACGCTCATGCTGTGGTCGCCGACGTGGATCGGGCCGGTGCAGTCCAGCACGACGGGGGCGCGGACGTTCTCGGCGGGGACGAGTGGCTTGGTGCGCGCGGGCGGGGTGGCGGTGGCGAGCGCGAGCGTGGGTCGCGTGGCGGCGGCGGCGTCGGTGGCGCGGGCGGCGGCGGTGAGGAAGAAGCCTGCCGCCTCCGGGAGCGCGAAGGCCGGGCCGGTGCGGGTGACGCTGTGGCGGCGAGGTCCCGCTTCGCGGCTCCTGAAGGCCTGGGCCTGCGTGACGCGCCCGGCGCTCGACGACCGCCAGCCGTGCACCAAGGCGGTGGCGTTGCACGCGCGGACGGTGCTGAAGCTCACGGTCGCCAAGGGGCAGCGGGTGCTCGTGGTGGTCGCGCGGCGCAAGTAGGCGCGGCTCCGCAGTTCCGTGACGGGTCTGCGCTGAATCGGCACCGCGCGTGCGTCTCTTGTCACGCGCACCCGCTTAGCGTCGTGGTCCATGTTGGCCCACGTCACCACCTTCGCCATCCAGGGCGTCGAGAGCCGTCGCGTCACCGTCGAGGTCGACCTGCGGCCCGGCCTGCCCACGTTCACGATCGTGGGTCTCGCCGACCGCGCCGTGCGCGAGGCCCGCGAGCGCGTGCGCTCGGCGATCCTCAACTCGGGCTTCGAGTTCCCGGCCCGGCGCATCACCGTCAACCTCGCGCCCGCGGCGCTGCGCAAGGAGGGGCCGGGCTTCGACCTGGCGATCGCCTGCGGGGTGCTCGCCGCGGGCGGGCAGCTGCCGGCCGAGCGGCTGGAGCGCGTCGCGGTGTTCGGCGAGCTGGCGCTCGGGGGCGAGCTGCGCCGAGGTCGCGGCGTGCTCGCGGTGGCCGAGGGAACGCTGGCGGCGGGGCTGCGCGGGCTGATCCTCCCGTGCGCGCACGCGGCGGAGGCGGCGCTGGTCGACGAGCTCGGCGTGCTGGGCGCGGCGGACCTCGCGGAGGTCGCCGCGATCCTGCGGGGAGAGACCGACGGCAGCCCGCCGTCGCCCGACGGTGGTGCGGTGCCCGTGCCCTCCGGCCGCCCACGCGACCTGGCCGACGTCCGCGGCCACGGCGGTCCGCTGCGCGCGCTGTCGGTGGCGGCGGCCGGCGGCCACAACCTGCTGCTCTCCGGGCCGCCGGGCACCGGCAAGACGATGCTCGCGCAGCGGCTGCCGTCGATCCTGCCGCCCCTGTCCCGGGCCGAGGCGATCGAGGTCACGCGGATCCAGAGCGTCGCCGGTCGGCGGCCCGGCTCGGGGCTGGTGACCGAGCGGCCGTTCCGCGCGCCGCACCACACGATCTCGGCCTCCGGGCTGGTCGGCGGCGGCTCCAGCCCGCAGCCGGGGGAGGCGACGCTTGCCCATCACGGCGTCCTGTTCCTCGACGAGCTGGCCGAGTTCGCCCGCTCGGCGCTGGAGGCGCTGCGCCAGCCGCTGGAGGACGGCCGCGTGGCGATCGTGCGCGGTCAGCGCACGGCGGTCTACCCGACGCGGTTCATGTTGGTGGCCTCGACCAACCCGTGCCCGTGCGGCTACGCCGGGACGCCGCGGTGTCGCTGCGGCGAGGGCGACGTTGCGCGCTACCGGCGCCGGCTGAGCGGACCGCTCCTGGACCGGATGGACCTGCTGGTCGACGTCCAACGGCCGACGCCCGCGGACTTCAGCGCCGGCCCGCTCTGCCGCTCCGAGCAGGAGCGCGAGCGCGTGGTCGCCGCACGGGAGCGCCAGGCAGTGCGCCTGGCCGGCACGGGCGCCGCCTGCAACGCCCACCTCGACGCGGCACTCGTCCGCCGCCACGTGGCGCTCGACAAGCGCGGCGCCGCCGTCCTCCGCCTCGCCTACGACCGCGGGACGCTGAGCCCACGCGGCCACGACCGCGTCCTCCGCGTCGCACGCACCATCGCCGACCTCGACGGCCACGAGACCGTCAGCGCCGACCACCTCCTCGAAGCCCTCGGCCTCCGGCAGGACGTGACGGCCTCATCGGCGGAGGACGTGGCATGAGCGAGCCTAGCCGGGACCACACGCATGACCCTCAGCAGGCGCGAGGCATGACAGCCGGTGGCCCTTGCGCGCCGTGCCTGCGGCGCGCAGCGCTGCTGCGGCTCGTCGCCGGGCGGATCGACGTCGCGCGCAAGCGCCGCCATCCGATCCGCGACGTCTTGGCGCTCTCGGACGACGACCTGCTCGCCGCGGTCGGCGGCGACGAGGCCGGCGAGCTGCGCAGGCAGCTCGACGAGCTGAGCCTCTTCGACCTGCTCGCCAGCGCGTCCGACGGCGAGCTGGAGGTCGTCTGCCGCCACGGCGCCGGCTATCCGGCGCGCCTCAACGACGACAACTCCGCGCCGGCCGCGCTGTTCGTCCGCGGCGGTCGTGGCCCGCGCGATGGCGGGCTCGCCCGGCTGGCGCGTCTCGTCGGGGATGCGCGCTCCGACGACCAGCCGGCGGCGGTGGCGATCGTCGGGACACGGCGTGCCTCGCCGGAGGGACTCGAGATCGCCCGCGCGCTCGGGCAAGGCCTGGCCTCGGTCGGCGTGACCGTCGTCAGCGGGATGGCGCTCGGCGTCGACAGCGCGGCGCACGCCGGCGCGCTGGAGGCGGGCGGGCCGACGGTCGCCGTGCTCGCCGGTGGGGCCGATGTTGCCTACCCGCGCAGCAAGGCGCGGTTGTACGACGCGATCGTCGCGTCCGGCGGCGCGATCGTGTCGGAGATGCCACCGCGCTTCGCGGCGTTCAAGTGGAACTTCCCAGCGCGCAACCGGATCATCGCGGCGCTCGCCCCGGTGACGATCGTCATCGAGGCCGCCGAACGCTCCGGATCGCTCATCACCGCCGAGTTCGCGTTGGAGCTGGGCCGCGACGTGGGCGCGGTGCCCGGCCCGGTCACCAGCTGGCGTTCGGACGGCACCAACGCACTCCTCCGCGATGGCGCCACGCTGATCCGCCATCCACGCGACGTCCTCGATCTGATCTTCGGCGTCGAGCACGCCGAGCAGGTCGCCCGCCGCGCTGCCGCCCAGAGCAAGCCGGCCCCACTCGACACGCCGGACGAGCTGCTGGCGCTCCTCTCCGCCATCGACGACGGCCGCGACACCATCGACAGCCTGACCCCCGACGCCGCCGGCGCCGCCGCCGTCCGCGCCGGCCTCATGGAACTCGAACTCCGCGGCCTCATCCGCCGAACACCCGGCGGCCGCGTCCTTCGAACCGCTCGGGCGGAGTGGTGACCCGCCTGCCCGGGCACGCGGGGCAGCGCGCTCTGTCGTCCGGGGATCTCTTGACACACTCGGCCAGCCCATAGAGGTTGAGCTTGTACGCGACGGTTCACAGCGCCGATGGCGAGCCGTGGTCTCGCTGAGGGACGCCCGCGCGCGATGTCTCTGACGAGCGGCACGGATCGATGTTGGGGTGAGCCGCGCGGGAACGGTTCGTGACGGGGAGTGTCTTTGTTCGAACAATTGACGCCAATGGTGTGAACGTTCCTTGACAGTCGACACTTTTCATCATTCACTGGCGCCGACGCCCGTGGGGCGTCCTGCCGCGGGGTGCGGCGTGCCAGCGGGTGAGCTTTGGGGTGACACGGATGGTCCGGACACGGTCGCGGTATGTCTTGATGGCGGCCTTCGGGGCCTGTGCTGCGGCATTGTTGGTGGCGTTGCTGCTCGGAGCCTCGACCGATGCGGCGGGCGTACGTCCTGGTGTGGCGGCTGGGGTTGCAGGCCCGACGGTGGTCGGGGAGCTTCCGTCCTTGCGGACGGCGACCTCTCGCACCTTCGCGCGAGCTGACGGGGTTCGCACGACCAAGGTCTGGGCGCAGCCGGTCAACTATCGCGATGCGCACCATGTGTGGCGGCCGATCGATCTCCGGCTGGCCCGCGATGCGTCGGGTGGCCTTCGCACGACCGCGTCGGCGACCGATCTGCATCTCCCTACGCGGCTGGACGAACCGGCGAGGGTCGCCGATGGTTCGCGGTGGGTGCGGTTCGCGCTGCAGGGTGCGGACCCCGATGCGACATCGGTGGTGTCGGGGTCGGCCGTGCGGTACGACGAGGTCGTCCCGCATGTCGATGCGCGGTACGAGGCCCAGTCGACCGGCGTCAAGGAGACGCTGACGTTGGCCGACGCCGCCGCGCCTACGACCTACAACTTCAGCTTGAAGGCCAGCCGTGGTCTGGTCGGCCGACTGCGTTCTGACGGTGCCGTCGTGTTCTACGACCGCGGTGGCCGAGCGCGGTTCCTGCTCCCGGCGCCGACGGTCCAGGAGCACGGCGCTCCGGCTGCGACGACCGACCATGTCGCCTACCGCCTGTCGAAGGGCGGCGGCCGCCTGACGGTCGCGGTCGATCCGGCGTGGCTGGCCTCGGCGTCGTTTCCGGTTCAGCTGGATCCGTCGGTGTTTGCCTACGGCACGGTCGCTTGCACGCTGACGAGCTCGACGCCGACGTCGAGCTCCTGCAACACCAGTCAGCTGAAGGTCGGCCACGTCGGCGGTGGGAGCCCCTCGACGCAGCGGGCGATCGTTCGGTTCGCCGATCTCGGCCACATCGATCGCACGGCGTCGGTCATCGACGCCGAGCTGTTTCTCAACGTCAGCTCGGTGTCGGGCACGGGGTCGCCGGTGCTCGACGCCTATGGGCTGACGACCCAGCCCACCAGCGGCGCGTCATGGAACACCTACGACGGCACGCATGCCTGGAGCACGGCGGGCGGCGCGTTGGCCACGCCGGTGCAGTCGACCACCAAGGACGACCTCCGCGCTTCGGGCGCTGCGGGGATCTGGGACATCACGCCCTTGGCTCAGGCCTGGCTGCGCGACCCGACGACGGCCAACAAGGGCGTGCTGGTGCGCTCCCACAGCGAGACCGCCGCCAACGTCACGACGTTCGCCGGGACGACCTCCGGCACCAACGGCCCGACGCTGATCATCGACTGGCTCGCGCGCCCCGGGACCGACCCCGCAGAGACCTACGAGCCCACCGCCTTGGACGCCAACACGACGCTGGCCACCAACGTCGCCAGCGGCAACCTCGCGGTGCAGCGCACCGACATCTCGTTGCCCTCGAGCACCGACGGCGACCTCACCATCGCACGGACGTTCAACAGCACCGAGATGATGGACACCACCCAGCCCCTCCCCGGCGAGGAGTTCCCCTACGGCGCGGGGTGGACCTGGACGGTCAACGGCGCCGGCCTGTACACCACCAACATCTGGCCCGACTACTCACGCACGGTCGTCGGTGCGGGCGGCGCGATCTACCACTTCGACTACGACCCGGCCAAGGACACCTCGACGACCCTCGGCTACGACACGCCCGACGGCATCGACGCCGACTACACGATCGCCAAGAGCGACGGCGCCGCGACGTTGGCCTACCGCAATGGCGGACCGGTCTGGCACTACGCCGAGTCTGACGGCGCAGGGGCGG
This sequence comes from Baekduia sp., assembly GCA_036500525.1. Classification (GTDB taxonomy): domain Bacteria; phylum Actinomycetota; class Thermoleophilia; order Solirubrobacterales; family Solirubrobacteraceae; genus Baekduia. Next base: position 20,143 of record DASYBY010000579.1, read on the forward strand.
CCACGCTGACCAGCGTCGTCGACGCCAACGGCAACACCACCACGATCACCTATCGGCCCGACCAGCAGGTCGACCAGATCACCGCCCCGGGCGGCCGCGTCCTGACCTTCAACTACAGCGTGTCAGGCCAGCTGCAGACCGTCACCGACGCCACGGCCGACACCTGGACCTACGGGTTGACGAGCAGCGGCACCGCGACCGTCCTTGGCAGCTTCTCGGCCAGCGACGGCACCAGCGAGTCCTACACCTACCAGACCGCCAGCTCCTCGACGCCGGCACGCATGACCCAGATCACCGACAACTCCGGCGCCACCACCACCCCGCACTACGAGACCAGCACCAGCGGCTTCGGACGCGTCACCAGCATCAACCACGCCGGCCAGACCACCACCTACACCTATCCCACCAGCGGCGCCCCCTGCCAGTGGACGGGCAGCGACATCGGCAAACGCGTCATCACCCGCGCCGACACCACCTCCACGACCTACTGCATCAACAAGTACAGCCAGATCTCCTACGACAACGCGCCACCAACCGCCACACCCTCGGGGGACTGGCACGACGCGACCTACGTCAACGGCGTCGACCCCCACACGATCACGCTGGCCGGCGTCGACGCAGGCGTCGGCATCCAGCGCATGTCGCTCGAGGAGGTCGACGGAGACGAGTTCGCCGCCGACGACATCACCTGCGACCCGCGCGCCACGGGCATCCCGACCACCTGCCCGCACAGCGCCAGCGCAACCGAGAGCGTCGATCCCACCAGCCTGACCGAAGGCCAGCACACCTTCCGCCAACTCACCGACGACTACTCCGGCAACGAGAAGGCCAGCACGAGCTGGAACGTGGCAGTCGACCGGACCGCGCCGGGTGCGGCCTCCGGGTTCGTTGGGTACTTCGACGACACGACCAACACCGCCGACATCACGTGGGAGCCCCCGGCCGACCCGGCTCTGGCTGACGGCAACCCGGGTTCCGGCACAGTCTCCTACACCTACCGCTGGCGTCTGACCGGCGGGACGTGGTCCGGGTGGATCGCCACCGGCGCGCCGGGCACCGATCTGCCCAGCACGCACAGCGGGGAGAGCTTCGACCTCGGGGTCCAGGCCTACGACGCGGTGGGCAATCTCGGCGCGGGGGCGTCGGCGACCGTCGTGACCCAGGATCTGCCCGACACCTCCGACTGCCTGGCCCACGACATCGGCGGCTACCCGGCCTCGTGCATCGACGACGCCGAGCGAAACAGCCCGATGGACGACTACGGTTACGACGCGGTATCGCTCGATCCCGACACCAGCCCGTCCGCGTCCGGGTTCGGGGGAATCCACCCCCTGACGACCGGACCGCTCCACGCGGGTTGGCACATCACCGTGCACGAGGACACCGGCACCGCGCACCACACCCCGCTCACGGAGCGCTGGGCGACCATCCGCAATCATGGAGGCTCGTGGGTCATCGGCGAGGCCCATCAGGGCTGGCAGTTCTCCTCCGACGACGAGGACGACAGCATCTCGACCACGGGAAGCCTGCCCGCCCAGTGGTACCGCGGTCGTGTCATCAACCCGACCGCCTTTACGTTGCCGCTCACCACGCCGGACGCCGGCCCGCACTCGACCGGGTGCGGCTGGATCTTCAGCGAGAACGCCACGCCGGATCTCAATCCGGATTCGAGCACCGCCTGCGGCCTGGGCAGTGACATCAACGTCATGGACATCGATGACTTCACCGAGACGACGAACTGCCCGCCCGACGCTGCGATCCCGGTCAAGCCAGACCCGAAGGATCCGGATAAGTCCGTGAAGGTTGCGCACTGCTCCCACGGGACCGTGGTCAACCTGGCGCACACCGCCGCCATGTGCGCGGACGTCGGTTTGACGACGAAGGGGCACACCTCCGACGACTGCATCGAGCCGTTGGGTGGCTCGCTGCCCGCCCATGCGTGCGTCAAGTGGCGATACATCACCTCAGACAACAAGTGGATCATGGTCTCGGACGAGACCCGGCCCAACGAGGCCGGGCGTTGGTTCTTCATCCCGCGGGCCAGCCTCGCCGGCCGCTACCAATCGCTGCCGAACATCCTGACGCCCGGCGCGAACGGCAACTGCCCCGGGGCGTTGACCGACTGATGGGATGGCGGGCAAGCCGCGCGGCGATTCCGGCGTTGGCCGCGATGGCGGTGGCGCTCGCCGTCGCCGCCTGCGGAGGCGGCGGCGACGACAGCAGTGGGCCGGCGCCCACCACCACCCCGTACGGAGTCGCGGCGCCGGCCCTGCAGCCCCCGCCGTTGCCGAAGTGGATCCCGGCGAGGCTCAAGGCACGCGTCGACTATCGCGGGCCGAAGACGTCGGGCTGTCATGTCTTCTACAACGGCGAGCGTCACAGCTATGGCGTGTACGTCGCTGGAGGTGCCCGCTGTCAGACGGGGCTGCTGGTACTCGCGGACTTCGACCACCATCTGATGCCGTCCGATCTCACGCCCCGCTGCGGGTACCGGCTCTGCCTGCCGCACGGCCGTACCTACCGGAGCTATCGGTGTCGGCTGACCCGTCAGTCCGACGGGTATTACGCGTTCCTGTGTCAGCGAGGGGCCCGCAAGATCGGCTTCGACTACGGGGGCTGACGGCCGTTGACGTCGCCCGAACGCGTCGGCCTCATCCGCCGAACACTCGGCGGCCGTCTCCCCCGAGCCGCCGGGCGGTGTGGTGAGCCGCCCGCCGGGCCGGGCCAGGCGGGCGGCTCCGCGCGGTGGCGTGGCGGAGGGATGCGACCGGCGGGCTACGCGGCGGCTTCGCCTTCGCTCGCTCGCGCCGCCCCGCCGTCGCCCGCCGCAACCGTCCGCGAGATATGGAGCATCACCGTCGAGTCCACGAAGCCCGCGCGGGCGTAGACGCGATGGGCGCCGTCGTTGCCGGGGGTGAGGAACGCGGTCGTCAGGCCTGCGGCGAAGGCGTCGGCGGTGACGCGCGCCGTCATGGCGGCGGCGATCCCCTGGCGGCGATGGCCGGCGCGGACGCCGATCCCCGCGATCTCGGTGACGCCGCCGCTGGGGATCGCGGCCAGGCCACCGCCGACCACCTCGCCGTTGCTCCGGTCGCGGGCGAGGACGGCCAGCGCGCCCGCGTCGAGCATCGCCCGGATCCGCGCGACCGACCCCTCGTCGGGCTCGCTGTCGCCGAACGCGTCGTGCTGGGCGGCGAGCAAGGCGTACGACTCGACATCGTCGCGGGGGACCGCGATCTCGATGCCGTCCGGAGCGGAGACCGGGACCAACTGCTCGGGCACGCAGGTCATGGCCGGCAACCGCGCCTCGGCGACGAAGCCGCCGGCCAGCAGCGCGGCCTCGACGTGGGGCGCGGCCGACGGCAGGTACTCCAGTCGCGGCACACGCCCGCGATGCTCGTAGGCGGCGACCAGCGCCGCGACGTCCTCGGCGGTCGGCCGGGCCCCGTCGTCGGGGATCGCGTAGTTGACGTACGTCAGCGGGTCGGTGGGGTGGAAGGTGGCCAAGAACGGCCCGATCTGCGCGGTCTCGCGTCCGAATGGGGCGATGGCGCGCACGTACTGCTGGAGCTGCAGATCCAGCGCGGACGCGCTGGGGGAGGCGTGGAGATCCACTGGTGGTGGCCTTTCAGCGTTACGAGATGACGAACATGCCGGGCGCGCGAAGGCGGCGTCCGGAGCGACGGTGGTGATGCGCCGGCGAGGCGGTGCTAGAGCACCGAGCCGGCGGCGATGCGGGAACGCGTCGTCGTCATAGGCCTCGCCGTGGACGCTACCAGCGGCCGCCGCACGCGCAAAGCGGCCGACGCCCGACCGCCGGCGCCCGCGGCTGCGCTGCTCGCCCGCGGCTGCGCCGCTCGCCCGCGCCGATCCCTCCGCCCGCGCCCCTCTAGCATCGACCGCCCGATGCCCGACCGCGCCGTGACCGTTCCCGTCTGCCTCTCCATCGCCGGTTCGGACTCCGGCGGCGGTGCCGGGATCCAGGCCGACCTGAAGGCCTTCGCCCGCTGCGGCGTGCATGGCACGACCGCGATCACCGCGATCACCGCGCAGAACACCGTCGCTGTCACGCGCGTGCAGGCCATCGACCCCGACATGGTCGTCGCCCAGATCGAGGCGGTCGCGAGCGATCTGGGTGTCGCCGCGGTCAAGATCGGCATGGTCGGTGCGACCCCCGTCATCCAAGCCGTCGCCGCCGCGCTCGACGCCCTGCCCGCGGGTACGCCCGTGGTGCTCGATCCGGTGATGATCGCCGAGTCCGGCGGGCGCCTCCTGCCCTCTGACGCCGAGCAGGCCATGATCGAGCTGCTGCTGCCGCGCGCGACCGTCGTCACCCCGAACGTCCCCGAGGCCCGCGTCCTCGCCGGCGACCGCGACTCACAGCTGGACGGCGCGGAGCTCGCCCGGGCGGTCCGCGCCGCCGGGGCCCGCAACGTCGTGGTGACCGGCGGCCACCGCGCGACCATCACCGACGTCCTGCTCAGCGAGGACGGCGGCGTGCTGGAGATCCCCGGCGTCCGCCACCCCGACGGCGCCGCGCACGGCTCCGGCTGCACGCACTCCTCCGCGCTCGCGGCGCACCTGGCGCTCGGCTTCACGATCCCCGAATCGGCGCGCGCCGCACGGGCGATCGCCGCCGATGCGGTCCTCCACGGCCTCCGCACCCTCGGCGCCGGCCCCGGCCCGGTCAACGTGCTGGGCGTGGGCTACGGCGACGTCCACGCCTTCAGCGGCTCCGGCCGCCTCGGCGAGGCGCCCCAGCCGGCCTGAGCCGCGCTGTCCGTTGGCACAACCCGGCGC
>DASYBY010000580.1:0-5543 GCA_036500525.1 Baekduia sp.
GCGCAGGTCCAGCAGCGCGGCCAGCGCGCCGACGCTGGCGTCCATCGTCTCGGCCAGGCGGCGCTCGGCCTCGGCGGCGCGCAGCGCCTCGGTCGCCAGCTCGGTCAGCGAGGCCAGGCACTCGCGCATGACCGCGCCCCGGCGCAGCCGCGGGCGCAGCACGCTGAGCGTGGCGGGCGGCCCGGTGCCGGGCTCCAGCAGGCAGGCGGCGGCGCTCCGCGTGACCAGCGGCCCGCCGCCCGCGAACGCCTCGGCGCCGAGGACGTCGAGCTCCTCCAGCAGCGCCGGGTCGCCGGCGGCGGCCAGCACCTCCGGCGGGCCACCGCCGGGGCAGGTGCGCGCGATCGCCGCGGCACCCGCCGACGTCGCCTCCCGCGCCTGGTGGGCGACCTGCGTCAACAGCGGATGGGTGAGGGCGGCCACGCTGTCGCGCTCGCGCGTCCGGCGGACGATGTGGGGGTGGGGACGAGGCATGAGAACCCATGGAGTTCCTCTTCCTGGCGCATCGAAACGCACGAATTCAGAGTGCGCCGTCTTTCCCGGCGAAAGCTCCACAAAGCGCCTCGTCAGCGTCCACCATCCGTCCACGAGAGGACCGCAGCGCACGCGGGCATGTCCGCCCGCGATCATCCACGGCCGTGCCGACGAACCTCCCTCTCGACTACGACAAGCGGCTCATGCTCTTCCCGGGGCGCAGCTCGACGGCGCTGTCGGACGCCATCGGCCGGCGGCTCGGCGTCGAGGCGGGGCACATCGACCTGCAGACCTACGCCAGCGGCGAGGTCTACTGCCGCTACGAGGAGTCCGTGCGCGGCGCCGACGTCTTCGTCGTGCAGTCGCTGGCGGGCACGCGTGACGGCACGCTGTCGATCAACGACGCGCTCATGGAGCTCGTGCTGATGATCGACGCGGCGGTCGGCGCCTCGGCGCACCGGGTGATCGCCGTGATCCCGTGGTTCGGCTACAGCCGCCAGGACATGAAGTCGCGCCTGCGCGAGCCGATCAGCGCCCGCGCCGTCGCGCGCATGCTGGAGTCGGTGCGGGTCAGCCGCGTGCTCACCGTCGACCTCCACACCGGTCAGTCCCAGGGCTTCTTCCGCGTGCCCGTCGACCACATGACCGCGCTGCACATGCTGGCCGCCGACCTGCGCCCGCGCCTGCCCCAGGACGCGGTGGTCGTCGCCCCCGACGCCGGCCGCGTCAAGCTCGCCAAGAAGTTCGCCACCCACCTCGGCGCCGAGCTGGCGATCCTCGATCCCGAGGCGAGCAACCCGCGCCACCGCGTCATCGGCGAGGTCGGCGGGCGCACGACCGTCGTGGTCGACGACATCGTCGACACCGGCGGCACGCTGGTCGCCGCGGTCGGCGCGCTGCGCGACGCCGGCGCGGACACGATCAACGCCGTGGCGACCCACCCGATCCTCAGCGCGGGCACGCTGGAGCGCGTCGCGCAGCTCGGGCTGGAGGAGCTGCTGGTGACCGACACCGTGCCTGCTCCGCCCGACGCGCCGCCGTGGCTGCGCGTCGTCAGCAGCGCCGACCTGCTGGCCGACACGATCCACCGCATCTTCACCGACGACTCGGTCTCCGAGGCGTTCGGCGGCGAGAACCTCTGAGCGCGGCGGGGCACCGCCGGCTCGGCCGCCCCGCCCAGACGTTCTGTCGTATCGCGCCGTACAGTGGCGACGCGATGGACGACGCCGCCGCGCCCCGCATCACCGTCGCCGCCGCGCTCGAGCTGCCGGCGCTGCGGCGTGGCCTGCCGGAGGTCGTGGCGGGCCGCGAGCACCTCGACCGCCCGATCCGCTGGGTGCACGCGGGCGAGGTCCCCAACATGGCGTCGCTGCTGCGCGGCGGCGAGCTGCTGCTGACCACCGGCATGGGCATCGGCGCGCGGGCCGGCGACCAGCGGCGCTTCGTCGCCGCGCTGGCCGCCCGCGACGTCGCGGCGCTGGTCATCGAGCTGCACCACACCTACGCCAAGCTGCCGCAGGCGCTCGTCGCCGCCGCCGAGGCGCACGGCCTCCCGCTGATCGAGCTGCACGCGGCCGTCCCGTTCGTCGCGATCACCGAGGCGATCCACACCGAGATCGTCAACCATCACTACGACCTGCTGCGCCGCGCCGAGAGCCTGCAGGAGCGCTTCACCGGCCTGATCCTGCAGGGCGGCGGCATCCCCGGCGTGCTCGCGCTGCTGGCCGAGGCGGTCGCCAACCCGGTCTTCCTGGAGTCCGCCGACGGGCGACTGCTCTACCACGCGGCCCCGCCCGGCGCGGCGGGCGCCGACCCCGTCGGCGCGTGGACCCAGGCGGCGGACGACGCCGCGGCGCTCGGCGCCTCGGCACCGGTCCCCAGCGCCGGCGACGCCCCGCCCGGGCGGCTCACCGCGCTCCCCGTCGACGCGCCGCTGGATGCCTTCGCGAGCCTCGCCGTCGATCGCGCGGCCAGCATCGTCGCCCTCGTCCTGCTGCGCTCGCGCCAGGAGGACGAGCTGGTGGCGCGCGGCCGCGGCGACCTGCTCTCCGAGCTGGCCGGCGGGCGCCTCGCGCCCGAGCAGGCGGCGGCGCGCGCCCGGGCGATGGGCTTCGCGCCCGACGGCGAGGCCCTGCTCCCGCTGGTCGCCCGGGCCGCCGCCGCGCCGCCCGCCGACCGCGCCGACGCGTGGACCGCGGCCCTGCGCGACCTGGAGCGCGACCTCGCCGGCCTCGGCGTCCCGGCGCTCGTGGGCGTCGACCCGCGCGACGGCGAGTTGTTGGTGGTGTTGGCGCTGCGCCACGCCGACGACCGCGACGCGATGGCCGACCGCACGGCGGCCCTCCTCCACGCCGCGGCGAACCGCGCCGTCGTCGCCGTCGGCTCCGCCGGCCCGTGGAGCGCCGTCGCGACCGCCCTGCGCGAGACCGCCGAGAGCGCCGCGGCGGCCACCGGCCTGCCGGCGCGGCCCTGGCACGACGCGACGCGCATGCAGCTCGACCGCCTGCTCTGGAGCTGGCGCGACCAGGACGAGCTGGCGGCCTACGTGCAGCGCATGCTCGGTCCGCTGGCCGACCACGACGCGCGCCGCAAGCACCAGCTGATGCCGACGCTCGAGGCGCTCTGCGCCCACGGCGGCCGCAAGGCCGAGACCGCCCGCGCCCTGCACCTCAACCGCCAGGCGCTGTACGACCGCATCGCGCGGCTGGAGTCCGTGCTCGGCGCCGACCTCTCCGACACCCACGCGCTGCTCGGCCTGCACCTGGCGCTCCAGGCGCGACGCCACCTGCGGTAGACCGCTGGACAGACTGTCGGGTCGCCGCGCGCCTTTTGTGACGCATCGCCCGTTGTGCGCGACGGGGTCCGACCCCCAGTCTTAGCGACGATGACCTCGACCGCCGTCCCCACCGCCAGCCAGGTCCGCCTGCTGGCCAACCACGTCGGGGGAGCGTGGACGCCCTCCAGCGCGACCGACGCCCTCGACGACCTCGACCCCGCCACCGGCACGCTGCTCGCCCGCGTCCCGCTCTCCAACGCCGCCGACGTCGACGGAGCCGTCGCGGCCGCCCGCGCCGCGCTCCCCGCCTGGCGCGCCACCTCCCCGCAGCAGCGCGCCCGCGCCGCGATCGCGCTGCGCGAGATCCTGCATGCCCACCGCGAGGAGCTCGCGGCGCTCGTCACGCGCGACATGGGCAAGACGCTGCCCGACGCGCAGGCCGAGGTCGACCGCGGCATCGAGTCCTGCGAGGCGGCGATCGGCATGCCGCACCTGCTCAAGGGCGAGAACCTGGAGGGCATCGCCAACGGGGTCGACGTCGAGCTGGTCCGCCAGCCCGTCGGCGTCGTCGCGGCGATCACCCCCTTCAACTTCCCCGCGATGATCCCGCTGTGGTTCCTGCCCTACGCCCTGGCCGCGGGCAACGCCTTCATCTTGAAGCCCTCCGAGCAGGATCCGCTCCCCGGCGAGCGCATCATCGAGCTGGCGACCTCGCTCGACGTCTTCCCCAAGGGCCTGATCAACCTCGTCCACGGCGCCCACGACGTGGTCAACGCGCTGCTCGACCACCCGGGCGTGGACGCGATCTCGTTCGTCGGCTCCGCCAAGACGGCCCGCTACGTCGCCTCCCGCGCGACCGAGAACGGCAAGCGCGTGCAGGCGCTGGGCGGTGCCAAGAACTCCATGGTCGTCATGCCCGACGCCGACCCGGCGCTCATGACCGGCGGCGTGATGGGCTCGGCCTTCGGCGCGGCGGGCCAGCGCTGCCTGGCCGGCTCGATCGCCGTGCTGGTCGGCACCGAGGCCGAGCAGGACGCTGCGCGCGACCAGATCGTCGCCGCCGCCGCGGCGCTGCGCACCGGCCCGGGCGACGACCCGAAGACCGACGTCGCGCCCGTCGTCAGCCGCGAGGCGCGCGAGCGCCTGGTCGCCGACATCGACGGCGCGGAGGCCGACGGCGTCCAGGTCGTCCTCGACGGCCGCGGCGACGCCGGCCCCGGCGGCTGCTCGCTCGCCCCGACGATCCTCGACGGCGCGCCCGCCGACCACCACGTCGTCGTCGACGAGCTGTTCGGCCCGGTGCTCACGCTGGTGCGCGCCCCGGACCTCGCGGCGGCCATCGACATGGTCAACGCCAGCCGCTACGGCAACGCGTCGGTCCTCTTCACCGAGTCGGGCGGCGCGGCGCGCGCCTACCGCTTCGGCGTCGAGGCCGGGATGGTCGGCGTCAACATCGGCGTCGCGGCGCCGCTCGCCTGGTTCCCGTTCTCGGGCTGGAAGGACTCCATCGACGGGGACCTCCACGCCAACGGCCGCGACGCGGTCGACTTCTACACCCGCAAGAAGGTGGTGACCTCGCGATGGGCGGCATGACCCACGACGAGCTGCAGCAGGCAGCTCACGACCATCTGCTCCTGCACTTCTCCAAGCAGGGCATCGACGACCTCCTCGTGCTCGAGCGCGGGGAGGGCCCGTACGTGTTCGACACGCACGGCAAGCGCTACATCGACTCGCTGTCGAGCCTGTTCTGCGCGCAGATCGGCTACTCGCACGGCGAGGAGATCGCCGCGGCGGCGGCGGCGCAGATGACCACGCTGGCGTTCAACACCAACTGGGCGACCGCGCACCCGGCGGCCATCGAGCTGGCCCAGCGCCTGGCCGGCCTGGCACCCGGCGACCTCAACCGCGTGTTCTTCACCAGCGGCGGGTCGGAGTCGGTCGAGGCGGCGTGGAAGCTCTGCCGCGAGTACCACCTGGCCAACGGCCAGCCGCAGCGCACGAAGGCGATCGCGCGCCACATCGCCTACCACGGCGTGACGCTCGGGGCGCTCTCGTTCACCGGCGTGGAGCGCTTCAAGGCGCCGTTCGCGCCGGCGCCGATCGACGTCACGCACGTCTCCAACACCAATGCCTTCCGCGGCGGGGAGGACGGCGGCCCGGTCACCGACGAGGCCGCGTTCTGCGCGCGCCTGCTGGCCGAGGTCGAGGACGCGATCCTCGCGGCCGGCGCCGACGAGGTCGCGCTCATCATCGCCGAGCCCGTCCAGAACGCCGGCGGCTGCCTCACCGCGCC
>DASYBY010000581.1:0-8929 GCA_036500525.1 Baekduia sp.
AGGCGCTCGCCGCGCGCGAGGCCGCGCTGGCGCCGACCGACGCCATCAACATCCAGTACACCAGCGGCACGACGGGCGCGCCGAAGGGCGCGACGCTCAGCCATCGCAACATCCTCAACAACGGCTACCTCGTCGGCGTGGGGTGTCGCTACACCGAGGCCGACCGCGTCTGCATCCCCGTGCCGTTCTACCACTGCTTCGGCATGGTGATGGGCAACCTCGGCGCGCTGACCCACGGCGCGTGCATCGTCATCCCCGCACCGGTGTTCGACGCCCAGGCGACGCTGGAGGCCGTGGCCGCCGAGCGCTGCACCTCGCTGTACGGCGTGCCGACGATGTTCATCGCCGAGCTGGACCACCCGGACTTCGCGACGTTCGACCTCACCTCGCTGCGCACGGGGATCATGGCCGGCTCGCCGTGCCCGGTCGAGGTGATGAAGCGCACGATCAAGGACATGCACATGGACGAGGTGACCATCTGCTACGGCATGACCGAGACCTCGCCGGTCTCGACGCAGACCGCCTTCGACGACCCGCTGGAGAAGCGCGTCGCGACGGTCGGCCGGGTCCACCCGCACGTCGAGGTCAAGGTCGCCCACGCCGCCACGGGCGTGCCGGTGGCCCACGGCGAGACGGGCGAGCTGTGCACGCGCGGCTACAGCGTGATGCTCGGCTACTGGGAGGATCCGGCGCGCACCGCCGAGGCGATCGACGCCGACGGCTGGATGCACACCGGCGACCTCGCGACGATGGATGACGAGGGCTACCTCAACATCGTCGGGCGCAGCAAGGACATGGTGATCCGCGGCGGCGAGAACATCTACCCGCGCGAGATCGAGGAGTTCTTCTACGGCCACCCCGACGTCGCCGACGTGCAGGTCTTCGGCGTGCCCGACGAGCGCTACGGCGAGGAGCTCGCGGCCTGGGTCGTCCTCCGTACCGGCGCGCGGGCGACCCCGGACACGCTGCGCGAGGCCTGCCGTGGCCGGATCGCGCACTTCAAGGTCCCGCGCTACCTCAAGGTCGTCGACGAGTTCCCGATGACCGTGACCGGCAAGGTCCAGAAGTACAAGATGCGCGAGCAGGCGATCGCCGAGCTCGGGCTCGAGCGCGCCGCCGAGACGCGCACCGCGTAGCTAGCCCAGGCCGAGCGCGCCGAACGTCGCCGTGATCGCCTCGCCGTGGTAGGCGTGCACGGTGTGGATGCGCTCCGCGTCGCCGTCGACGTCGAGCACGAGCAGCCGGTGGGGCTTCTCCGTGCCGTCGGCGGCCCGCTCGGTCAGCGCGACCGCCGGCCCGCCATTGACCCAGGTCGCCCGCGCGGTCAGGTGCTGCACGCTCCAGCGCCGCGCGAAGAACGCGCCGACCGGCGCCGCGCCCGCGATCGTCGCCTGCGGCGGCATCGACAGCTGGGCGTCCTCGCGCAGCAGCGCGACCAACCCATCCATGTCGGCCCGCTCCCACGCGTCGACGTACCGGCGCAGCAGCTCGCGCTCGGTCGCGCGGCCGGGGGCGACCGAGCGCGCCGGCACCTCGTCCTCGATCGTCGCCCGCGCGCGTTGCAGCGCGCTGTTGACGGCGGCGACCGTGGAGTCGAGCAGGCCGGCGGTCTCGGCGGCGGTCCAGCCGAGCACGTCGCGCAGCAGCAGGACCGCGCGCTGGCGGCCGGGCAGACGCTGGATCGCGGTCAGTAGCGCCAGCTCCATCCCCTCGCGCAGCGCGTAGCGCGCGGCCGGATCGGCGACCGGCCCCGCGGCCTCGTGCAGGCGGTCATCGGGGTACGGATCGACGACGGGCTCCGGGCGACGCGGGCGCCGCTCGATCTCGTCGAGGCACGCGTTGGTGGCGATCCGGTAGAGCCAGGTGTGGACCGACGCGCGCCGCTCGAAGCGGTCCAGCGCCCGCCAGGCGCGCAGCAGCGTCTCCTGCGCGACGTCCTCGGCGTCGTGCACCGAGCCGAGCATCCGGTAGCAGTGCACCTCCAGCACGCGGACGTACGGCTCGACCAGCGCGCGGAACGCCCCCTCGTCGCCGGCCTGGGCGGCGACGACGAGCGCGCGTTCGTCGAGGGGCTCTGCGGTACGCAAGTCCATGGTGGTTGGACGGGCACCGGGCCCGGAACTCATCGATCCAACCGCTGATGGCGCTCGGTGCACGGGGCGTGGGCAGGGCGTGGCGCGGTCTGTCGGCAATGACGAGTGCGTCTGCAGGGGCGCGCGGCGTTGGTCTGTCCTCCGCGGGCGTCCGGGGCGGGGTGGCAAGGTCGCCGGCCCGCCGATGGATGGCACCTGGACGTTGAGATGCAACGGCTAAGTGCCATCTATCGCGCGGACGGCCGCCCTGGGCACCGCGCGCCCCGCGCGGAGGACAGACCAACGCACGAGCCCCCGAACGCGCACTCGTCATTGCCGACCGACCGCGCCCCGCACCAAGATCGGCGCCCGAGCGGAACGCCAACCCCGCCGCGGCCACCCACCAACGCCGAGAGCCCCGCACGAAGGCGGGGCTCTCGGGTCCTACCGGTTGTTGTACCGATTGCCTACTTCAGCGTGATCTTGTACGTCGCCGTGGTCTTCGTCCCGGTCGTGACGCGCAGCTGGTAGCTGCCCTTCACGAGCTTGCGGGTGGTGTGGAGCTGGCCGACCTTGCCGGAGGCGTAGGTGTGGTTCCCACGCACCAGCTTGGCCTTGCTGGCCTTCAGGGCCTTCAGCGTCGCGGCGGCCTTGCTGGCCTTGGCGGCGGTGCCGACGAACACGACCTTGCAGACGACGGCCTTCTTGCCCTTCGTCGTCTTGATCGTGCAGGTGACGGCGGCGTCCTTGCCCGGGTCGCCCTTGGCGCCCTTGTCACCCTTCGGGCCGACGGCGCCCTGGGCGCCGACGGCGCCGGTGACGCCCGCGAGGCCGTCCTTGCCCGGGTCGCCCTGCGGGCCGACCGGACCGACCGCGCCGTCGACGCCGTTGGTGCCGGCGTCGCCCTGGGGACCGGTGTCGCCTGCGTCACCCTTGGGACCGGCGGCGCCGGTGTCACCCGTGGGGCCCTGCGGACCGGCCGGGCCGGTGTCGCCCTGGTCGCCCTTCTGGCCGGGAGCCGGCGGAGCGACGCTCATGCCGGTCAGGTCGACCGTGTGGGACTGGTCGGCGGTGTCGTCGGTGAAGACGAGCCGCTCGTGGGAGGCGACCGCGGTGCGGGCCGGCGCGAACCGGACGAGCACCGTGCAGGACGCGCCCGGAGCGATCGCCCCGGTCGTGCACTGATCGGCCGACAGGATGAAGTCGCCGGACGAGAGCCCGTCGACGTCCTGGATCTTGGCGTTGCCGATGTGCAGCGGCTGGTCGCCGGTGTTGTTGACCGTGACGAGCTGGCCCTCGCCGATCGTGCCGACCTGCTGGTCGGGGAAGATCGGCGTCGCGACGTCCACCCGCGGGCCGGAGCCCGTGAACGGCACGACCGTGACCGTCTTGCTCGTCGTGACCGGAGCCAGCGACGCGTCGTCGGTGTACTCGCGCATCGACTGGTTGGTGACCGCGACGGCGACCTTGCCGGCCTTCAGGCCGGTGAGCTGCTCGGTGACCGGATCGATGATCGCGATCTTGCCGGCGGCGCGAGCGGCGTCGATGGCCGCCTGGCCGGTGCCGACCGCGAGGCCGTCAGAGCCGGACCAGTGGATCGACATCGGGTAGCGCAGCGGCACGACGCGCGAGCCGTTGCTGACGCCCTCGGGCTGGACGATGCTGCCCGACAGCGTCGCTGCCTGGCTGACTTCGACCGTGTCGGGGGTGTTGAGCGTGATCGACTGCGCGAACGCGTTGACGTCGGCGGTCAGCCACTGCTGATCGGCGGCCTTGGACGGATCGACGGCCCAGTCCAGGAAGCCGGTGAAGCCACCCGTGTCCGGGGTGCCGTACGGGTCCTTGCCGGAGGACGGCAGCACCGTGTACGGGACGCCGTCGATGCGGTGGACGTTGGCGATCTGCGCGTGGGAGCCGACCATGGCGGCACCCTTGCCCGTCTTGTCACGGAAGTCCGTGAGCATCTTCTCGACGAGCGCGACCTCGGTGCGGTCGCCCAGCTGGCTGGACTTCGTGGCGGCCGGGTCGTCCACCGGGTGGTGGGCGAAGACCATCACGTTGTCGATCGACGGATCGGCCTGCGCCGTGTCGAGCGCCTTCTGGAACATGGGCATCTGCGCCCAGGCGGAGCCCGCCAGCGAGCCGAGCGCGCTGTCGAGCAGGATGAACCGCGTGCCCTTGTGGTCGAACGTGCGGTACGGCTGACCGAACTCGGCCTCGAAGGGCTTCGTGTCGGACTGGACGTTGCCCAGGCCGTAGCTCTCGTGGTTGCCCGGCACGTAGTAGCAGGGCAGCTTGCCGGTGGGATCCGGCGTCGAGTCGGGGGCCGGCTCCTCGCCGACCTTGATGAGGTCGCAGCCGGCGGCCTCGAGGGTGGTGCGCGCGAGCGTCATGTCCTGCGGCAGGCCGCGGTCGGTGACGTCGCCGTTGAGGACCAGGAGGTCCGGGTGCAGCTTGCGGATCCGCTGGATGGCGGCGACGCCGACCTTGGCGAGCTCCGGCGCGTCAGCGGTGAACTGGATGTCGGACAGGGTCGCGAAGTTCCAGTCCTTGCCACCGGTCGGCAGCTTGCCGTCCGGGGAGATCAGCGGGTCGGCGACGACCGGGTCGGGACCCGGCAGGTCGACGGCGCTCGGCACGTCCACCGACACGGAGCCGATGGTCATGGTGCCGGCCTTCTGGTTGGCGACCGTCGTCTCGATGCCCTGGAACGTGTCGAAGGCGAGCGGGAACGGGGTGGACGCCGGGATGGCGAACTTCAGGTCCTGCCAGCCGGCGACGATCGGCGTGCTGTAGAGGCTGGTGTAGCCGCCGTTGCCGTTGTGCATCGACAGGTAGCTCAGCGCCATCGGCACCGAGGAGTACACGTGCATCGTCACGACGAGCGGCTGACCGGGCAGCGGCGGCTGGACCGTCGGCCCGCTGCCGTTGGAGGTGATGCCGATGTTGCGCGCGGCGTCGAAGTCGACCTTGATGCCGTCGGCCGTGTCGGACAGGACCGGGTGGGCCGTGGCCGTGCCGGTGAACACGAACTTCTTGGCCGCGACGCCGCCGGCGTTGAAGTCATAGGCGTCGATCGTCTGCACGCCGACCGAGATCGGGAGGATCTCCGTCTTGCCGGCCGCCGTGATCTTCAGCTGCGTGCCGGCGGTCTTCAGCGGCTGGATCTTCAGGCCCGTGCCGTCGGGGGTGACCTTGACGACGCTGTGGTCGTAGTCGAGGTCCAGGTCTTCGGGCTCGACCGGGGCGGTGTAGCCCTGGTCGTCGCGGCCGTTGACGGTGATCGTCGTGGCGGCGGCGTCGGTGCCCGTGAACGAGAGGCGCGAGGTGGAGAGCACCAGCGTCTGCACCGGATCCAGCACGCGGACCTTGGTGTCCTGCTGGGCCGTGTCGGTGGTGGCGCGGACGGTGACGTCACCCTTGGCGTTGGCGGGCACCGTCAGCTGGCCGTTGTCGACCGTGTCGCCGTTGGTGGCCGACCAGCGCACGTCGCCGCGCGGGAGCGCGACCGGACGCTGGTGGTCGTCGACGGCCTTGGCCGTCAGCGTGGCGTGCAGGCCCGGGAAGGCGCGCGCGTCGTCGGCGGAGGGGGAGACGACCAGGTCGTGGACCTGGCCGTCGCCGGGGCTCACGAAGAGGCCGACGCCGTTGGGGTCGCTGCGCTCGGTGCCGTCCGACGGCGTGTTGCGGACCGTGACGTCGCTCTGGCCGAGCGGCGCCGCGACCATCGTGGTCGAGCCGCCGCCGTCGAGGTTGACGGCCGTGGTGGCACCGAAGCCGGCCATGATCTGGCCCCACTGGGTCAGGTTCGGACCGGCGTTGTTGGTCTGGCGACCGTCGGCGGTCGCGAGCAGCAGCGTGTGGCCGCCGTCCTTGAAGCCGATCGCCGAACGGGGGGCGAACGAGGTGTCGCCGCTGGGCTGCGGGACGCCGTCGACGACGAGCGGACCGCTGTCGCCGAGGGCGAACTTCATGTTCTTGGCGACGTCGTCCTTCAACGCATAGGTCAACGCGGCGGCGTCGCCCGGCTGGAAGGTGCGGATGGAGTCGGCGGCCTTGTCGCGGCCGACGAGGACGAAGCCGTTGTCGGGGATGGAGCCGGAGCCGGCGCCCGTGGCGTTGACCGAGACGACCTTGCCGTCGACGATCGTCGCCTCGGCGACGTTGCTCGCGCCGCCCGTGCCGATCGCGCGGCTGTAGGTGCCCCACGCCGGCGTGAAGGCGACCATCGAGTCGGCCGGGAGGCTGCCGTTGGCGGCGTTGAGGGTGGCGATCGTGTAGTCGACGCCGTGGACCGTGGCCTTGGAGTCGAGCGTGGAGTCGATCAGGTGGCCGATGCCGTCCTGGCCGACGCCGACCGCGTTCCAGGCGGCCGACTGCTGGCTCTTGAGCAGCGTCCCGCCCTGGATTTCCAGGCCCTGAGCGGCCGTGGAGTTGTTGATGTCGAAGAAGTCGCCGTTGATGCCGGCGACGGCGCCGGCCTTGTTGGCGGAGGTGGTGAGCGGGCCGCCCTGGGCGACGGACGGGGCCGTCAGCAGGTCGGAGGAGACCGCGGGGTTCGAGAGGTCGGCGGTCAGCACCTGCTCGTCGAGCCAGCCGCTCTGCGAGAGCGTCTTGAGGTGCTGCAGCGTGATGCCCGGGCCGATCTGCTCGGTCTTGTCGACGAGCGAGAGCTGGTCGGCCGCCTGCGCGGCCGTCGGCAGCGCGGCGAGCGACGCAGCGACGAAGAGCGCTGCGGGCAGCCCGAATCGGCGCCGTCGGCGCGAGTTGATGGGGACAGTCATGGAGGTCCTTCCAGAGGGAGTGGGGGGCGAGGCGCAGACATCCTTGGGGCGCCCCACCCTGAGTTCTCTCGCAGCGCGCCTGCATCCCGGTGACCGACTGGTCTCCAAGCTGTATCCATTGCGTGAACGGCCCTAAGGATCCGTCCAGGTGGGCGTACGTCACCATTCAACTGACGCTGTACGGCGCCGATCACTCGTATGTGGTCCCATCTCCCGCTGATCCGACGGCCGACGGCCGGCACGTCTGCTGCACGATGACGACGGTCATGCTGCGCCTCGTCGGCGAGGAGACCGGCGACGAGGGCATCGATCGCCTGCTGGCCGAGGCGGGCTCCTCGCGCACGCGCACGTTCCTGCAGACCGAGGAGAACTGGATCTCGCTCGACGAGGCCGTCGCCCTGCTGGAGGCGTGCGTCACGGTGACCGGCGATCCGCGGGCGGCGCAGCGGATCGGCGCGCGGACCGTGCGCCAGCACGCGGGCACCGGCGTCTCGACGCTCCTGCGCTCGCTCGGCTCGCCCGAGGCGGTGTTGCAGGCGGTGGCCACCACCTCGGCCAAGCTCACGACCGTCACCATCATGGAGTCCTTGGAGAACGCGCCCGGCCGGGCGGTCGTGCGCGCGATGGCCCGCCCCGGCTACGTCCGCAACCCGCTGCACTGCGACTGGACGCGCGGCCTGCTCTCCACCCCGACGCAGCTCTTCGGCCTGCCGACCGCGAAGGTCGAGGAGGAGACCTGCCAGGCCCGCGGCGACGCGGAGTGCCGCTACGTCGTGACCTGGGACGTCGCCGCGGCGGCCGCGGGCGCCGATCCGCAGCAGCGCGTCACCGCGCTCGAGGCGCAGCTGATGGCGACCGGCGAGCGGCTGCGCGGCGTGTTCGCCACCGCCGGCGAGCTGCTCTCCGACGACGACCTGGACACCGTCCTCGCCCGCATCGTCGACCGCGCCGCGCACACCGTGCGCGCGCCGCGCTTCGTCCTCGCCGTGCGCCCGTCGCCCGACGCCGAGCCCCGCATCTACAGCGACGGCGTGCCGCACGACGAGGCCGCCGTGATCGCCGCCGCGCTGGAGGCCGGCGAGCCGCTGCCCGGCTCGGCGCTGGTGGCCAGCGTCGCCTCCGGCCGCCGCGCCTACGGCTGGCTGTGCGCGCTCTACCCCGAGGGCATCGAGTTCTTCGAGCAGGAGCAGGAGCTGTTCTCGCTCTACGCCACGCACGCCGCCGTCGTGCTCGACATGGCAACCGCGCTGGCCGAGTCGGCCCGCCGCCACGAGCACGTCAGCGCGCTGCTCTCGCTGGCCCAGGCGCTGGCCCGCGGCGGAACGAGCCAGGAGGTCGCCGACCTGCTCGCCGAGTCGACGCCGGCCGTCGTCGACTGCGACCGCATGAGCGTCTGGCTGTGGGACGAGTCCGCCGCGGCGCTGCGGGCCGCCTCGACGGCCGGCATGTCGCCCGAGGGCATCGAGCTGCTGCGCCGCCGCACGCTGCGGTCGGCCGACTCGCCGTCGATCGTCGCGCTGCGCCAGGCCTCGGAGCAGCGCCCGATGTCCTTCACGCGCGACCAGACCCGGGACCCGCTGGTCCACGAGCTGATGGTCGCGCTGGACCTCGCCGGCCTCGTCGTCGTGCCGATCGTCGCCCGTGGCGAGTTCCTCGGCGTCATGGCGGTGGCGGTCGCCGACCGGCCCGAGCGCCTCAAGCTCCACGCCGGGCTGCTGGAGCGACTCAATGGCATTGCCGCGCTCGCCGCGCCCGCGATCCAGAACGGCCGCCTGCTCGACCAGCTGCGCCACCGCGCCACGCACGACGCGCTGACCGGGCTGTCGAACCGCGCGGGGTTCGGCCAGCGCATGACGCTGGCGCTGGACGAGGGCGACCGCCGCATGGTCGGCCTGTTGTTCATCGACCTGGACGGCTTCAAGGGCGTCAACGACGCCCACGGCCACGAGGTCGGCGACGCGCTGCTGCGCCAGGCGGCGCAGCGGCTGACGACGCTCGTGCGCGCCGGCGACACCGTCGCGCGCCTCGGCGGCGACGAGTTCGCGCTGATCCTCACCCAGGTGGCGTCGGCCG
>DASYBY010000582.1:0-2874 GCA_036500525.1 Baekduia sp.
CTCCTCGGGCGCCGTGCCCGACGAGCAGGTCGAGGGGCTGCGGCAACTGCTGGAGGCGCTGCACGCGCAGGGCTTCGACCAGGCGCCGCAGGAGGTGCGCGAGCAGATCGTGCACGGGTTCATGGACGCCGACCCGGCCGCCCTGGCCGGGCTCAGCGCGCTGCGGGCCCTGACCTTCCTGTTGTTCTACGCCATCCCGGATCCGGCCACGGGCCGCAACCCGAACTGGGAGGCGATCGGCTATCCGGGGCCGGCCGTCGCGCCGCCGAGCGCGGAGGACGCGCCCAAGACGATCGCGATCACGCGGCCGGACGCCGACGTGCTGACGCTGAGCGCCGACGTCGTGGTCGTCGGCTCGGGCAGCGGCGGCGGCGTGATCGCGGGCAAGCTCGCCGGCGCCGGGAAGGACGTCGTCGTCCTGGAGGCCGGCGGCTACTACAACGAGGCCGACTTCAACCAGCTGGAGCTGTGGGCCTACCAGAACCTCTACCGCGCGGGCGGCCTCGCGCAGACCGCCGACGGGCAGGTCGCGCTGATGACGGGCGCCAACCTCGGCGGCGGCTCGACGGTCAACTGGACCAACTGCCTGCGCACCTACGACTGGGTCCGCGAGGAGTGGGAGCGCGAGCACGGGCTGGAGGGGCTGGCGGGCGCCGGGTTCGACCGCCACCTCGACGAGGTCTGCGTGCGCATCGGCGTGAACGCGGGGTGCTCGGATCCCAACGGGCCCAACCAGCGGGTGCTCGACGCGGCGTACGCGCTGGGCATCGACGGCCGCGCGATCACGCGCAACGCCGATCCCGAGAAGTACGACGCGGCGCTGGCCGGCTACATGGGCTTCGGCGACGTGACCGGCGCGAAGCAGGGCACGCTGAAGACCTACCTGCAGGACGCGGCCGACGCGGGCGCACGGTTCGTCGTCAACTGCCGGGTCGAGCAGGTGCTCGTCGAGGGCGGGCGCGCCGCCGGCGTGTCGGGGACCTACGTGGACGCCGACGGCCGCGTGGCGCGGGTGGTCGTGCGGGCGCCGCAGGTCGTGGTCGCCGCGGGCGCGCTCGACACGCCGGCGCTGCTGCTGCGCTCGGGGATCGGCGGCCCGGCGGCGGGCGACTACCTGCGCCTGCACCCGGCGACCGCGGTGATCGGCGTGTACGACGAGCCGCAGAAGGCGTGGTGGGGGCCGCCGCAGAGCGCGTTGTCGATGGAGTACGCCAACCTCGCCGACGGCTACGGGTACCTCGTGGAGACCTCGCACGCGTCGCCGGGGGTCACCGGCACGTCGATGCCGTGGGAGACCGGCGCGCAGCACAAGGGCGACATGGCGCGGACGCCGATCTCGTCGGCGATGGTCTTCCTCATCCGCGACCGCGGCTGGGGCCGCGTGACGATCGACGCGGCGGGCAACCCGGTCCACACCTACCCGCTGTCGGACCCGGTCGACCTGGCGAACTTCCGCCACGGGCTGCGCACGATGGCGACGATGCACGAGGCGGCGGGCGCGGCCGAGGTGCAGTCGCTGCACCGCAAGCGGCAGCGCTGGGTGCGCTCGTCCGGGGAGTCGATCGCCGACTACGCGGCGCGGATGTCGGGCGCGCCGCTCTCGCCCTACGAGCACGCGACGTTCTCGTTGCACCACATGGGGTCGGCCCGGATGGGGACCGATCCGTCCACCTCGGTGGCCGGCCCGTGGGGCGAGCTGCACGACGTGCGCGGCGTGTGGATCGGAGACGCGTCGGCCTTCCCGAGCGCGAGCGGGACCAACCCGATGCTCACCACGATGGCGCTCGCGTCGCGGACCGCGGAGGCGGTGGGCGCGGCGGCTTAGCGCGGGCTGGTGGCAGTCAGCGCGGGCGCTGTGGGTCGCGCGGGACGTGGTTCGGGGGCGATGACGAGGAGGTTGGCGGGGGCTGCGGGCGCGCGCCCCGATCGACCTCCTCGTCATCGCCGACCGACCCCGCCCCGCGCCGCCGGCCGCGCTCCGCACGGGACGCCATCGACGCATGCACCTCCGCCATCGTTCTTCACATCACCTTCATGACCAGTCAGGTTCGACATGTCAGGATGCCTACGTGTCGTCGGTCGTCGCTCCTCCACGCCGTCAGGTGCTCCGCCACGCGCTGCTCGGGCTCCTCGCCGAGCAGCCGATGAGCGGCTACGAGCTGTCGCGGCGGTTCGAGGCCTCGGTCGGGAGCACGTGGTCGGCGGGGCACAGCCAGATCTACCCGGAGCTCGTGCGGCTGGCCGGCGAGGGGCTCGTCGAAGCGGGCGAGCCCGGGCCGCGGGGGCGCAAGATGTACGCCATCACCGACGAGGGGCTCGGCGAGGTCCGCGCCTGGCTGGCCGACACCGAGCCGGATCGCACCGTGCGCGACGAGGCGGCGCTGCGCACGTTCTTCCTCTGGCTGATGACGCCCGATGGGGCGCGCGAGCACGTGCAGCGCGAGCTGGACGCCGCCGCCGAGTCGGTCGACGCCCTCAAGCTCCTCGCGGCCCGCCGCCGCCCCGCCACGCCGGCCGAGCGCTCGCAGCGCATCGCGCTCGAAGCGGGCCTGCGCGCGACCCAGGCGCGGCTGGCCTGGGCGCGCTGGGCGCTGGAGCGCCTGGACGATCAGACAGCGCCCGGCGACCCCGCGCCGGGGTAGCCTCCCCCGTTGAATGCCGCACTTCCTGCACGGTGACCACCGCCTCGCCTACACCGTGTACGGCGCGGGACCGCGGACGACCGTGCTGCTCCACGGCCTCCTGCTCTCCCAGAAGATGCACCGGCCGCTGGCCAAGACGCTGGCCCGCCGCGGCAACCGGGTCGTGACGCTCGACCTCCTCGGCCACGGCCAGTCCGACCGCCCGCGCGACATGACGGCCTACTCGATGCCG
>DASYBY010000583.1:0-3147 GCA_036500525.1 Baekduia sp.
AGCACCAGCTCACCACGCCCGCCCAGTGGCAGCCCGGCGAGGACGTCATCATCGCCGGCTCGGTCAGCGACGAGCAGGCCAAGGAGCGCTACCCCGACGGCTGGGAGTCCCCGCTGCCGTACATCCGGATCGTCCCCGCCCCGCAGTCGTAAGGGCCCGCGCGTCAGCCCGGCCTGTCGCTCGGTGAGAGCCGGGCCGGGAGGACGCCGGACTTCAGCAGGGCGGCGACCGTCCGTGCGTGGTCGGCGGTGAGCCCACCCGAGATCTCCACGCCGCGGCGGGCGTCGATGCCGTCCGGGTTCTGCCGCGGGTCGACGTAGGGCACCGCCAGCAGGCGACCGTCGAGCACGATCGCGAAGTGCTGGGCCGCGCTCGTACCGTCGATGCCGGGACGCAGCTGCGCGGCGCCGCGCCGCGCGATGCGGCGGGTCGTGGCGTGCAGGGTCCGCTGCCCGTGCGCGGTGAGCTGCAGGGTGACGGTCGGGGCGCCGGTGGCCTGGTCGTCCTCCGCCCGCGGATCGATGACGTCGGCGCCGGTCAGCGCGGCGCGATCGCGCACGACGTACCACTGCGTGTCGGCCTCGCGTGGCGTGTCCTCGCCGTTCTCGGCCTCGACCATCGCCGTGCCGGGCAGCACCCGGACGACCTGCGCGTCCGTGGCATCGGCGCGGGCCGCGGCGGAGGTCCGCGACGGCTCGGGACCGCTGAGGACCTGGTGGCGTGCCCGGTCCACGGCGTAGTAGACGGATGACGACCGGTCGCCGTCGCCGACCGGGCAGCGCGCCGCCCGCAGCACCGCCGCATAGTGCGACAACGTGCCGGCGCCCGGCTGACCCGCGGCCGTCCCGCCGGTCACCGCAGCATCGTCGGGCCGCGGGCGGCACTGTGCGTCGAGCACGTTGGCCTCCCAGTCGTAGAACACCAACTGGCCCGGCGCGGCGGCGGCCAGCACGGAGGCCGCCGTGGCTCCGGCGCCACAGTCCCCGCACGAGACCTGGATGCGCCCCGCGCCAGGCGAGTCGGCCGACCAGCCGCGGAGGTCGAGCGAGGCGAGCCGCCGGTGCAGGACCGCGACCGACGCGTCGGTCAGCGGCGCCGACGCGGGGGCGCCGGAGGTGGTGGAGACGGTGAAGGTCTCGGCGAGGGTGTCGTGCCGCGGGGCCGAGCCGGGCAGGAGCACGACCAGCAGCACGGCGACCACGAGCGCGGCGGCGGCCAGCGCGGCGCCGACGGTCCGGCGGCGGCGGGCGGGGCCCCGCAGCATCGCGGCGGCCGGCGCGGCGTCCATCCTCCGGCGACGGCCGTGCCAGTCCTCCCCCTCCGCCGGCAGCGCCGGCGGCGCGAGCGCCTCCGGCTCGGCGCCCGCGAGGGGATCGGCGTTGCGGATGCGCGTGGCGAGTCTCATGCGTTGGGCTCCGTCTCGGCGGTGAGTGGATGTCCTGCGGCGGATGGCCGTCCGAGCTGCGTCGCCAGGCGGCGGCGCGCCCGCAGCAGGCGCACGCGGAAGGTGGAGGCGCTGCAGCCGACGACCGTCGCGGCCTCGGCGGGCCGGAGCCCGTCCCAGCCCACGAGGATCAGCGCCTCACGATCGTCCGGGCTCAGCTCGGCGAGCGCGTGCAGGAGATCGTGGTCGGCATCGCCGGGAGCGGGCGCATGGCGATGGGCCTCGTCGGTGAACACCTGCACCAGGGCATCGCGCCGGCGCTGGCTGCGCGCGTGGTTGGCGAGGACAAGACGCGCGACCCCCAAGAGCCACGGCAGCTCCTCCGCCGGCGGCTCCTCCCGCCTCCGCCACGCCGTCAGGAACGTCTCGGCGACGACATCCTGCGCCGACGCCCGATCGGTCCGCCGCAACGCATAGGCGTACACCCTGCGGTGATGGCGCGTCCAGAGCTCCTCGAACGCGTGTTGTCTCGTATCGGTCACCGCTACGTACTGTCCGGCACGGGGCCGGACGTTACCGACCGGCCTACAGCCCGAACAGGTCCCGCGTCAGCCGCACGCGGGTCTGGTCGCCGGCGCGTTCGGCGGCGGCGAGGCGGAGGGCCGGCTCGTGGAGGAGGCGGCGGGCGAGGGAGCGGGCGAGGGCGTCGACGCGGGTGCGGTCGGCGGCCGACAGGCCATCCCAGCGGCGGGCGTTCTGGGCCAGGACCTCCTCGGCGACGGATTCGCCGTGCTCGAGGAGCGCCGTGGCCTCGGACTGGTCGGCGGTCATGGGCGATCGCGCTCGGCGAGCTCGTGGATCTCCGCGACGATGTCGCGGACCTTCATCAGCTTGTAGGCCATGATCGCGACGTAGATCAGGACCAGCGCCAGGAACACGAGGTACGCGGCCGCGACGTAGCCGGCGTTGCCGGGCAGGGCCTCGGCCGTGGCCAGCATCATCGGACCTGCAGCTCCGGCGCGGCCGACCGGCGCGGGCGATCCCCGTCCTCGCCACCCAGCTTGCGCTTCAGCGACCGCAGCTGCGCGACCGTGTTCTTGTGGGCCATCTCGTACTGCCACAGCAGCACGTACAACACGACCATCCCGATCGTGCAGACCAGGAACGTCAGCGCCATGTCGCCCGGCAGGTTGCCCGTCGACGACAGCGTGCGCGGATGCACCAGGGACGTCGCCGACCGCACGGCGATGAAGTTCAGCGGCACGAAGGCGCCCGCGGTGATCGCGAAGACCGAGGCGTAGCGCGCCTGCTTCTCGCGGTCCTCGATCGAGAACCGCAGCGGCGTGTACGTGGCGTACAGCAGGAAGATGATGAGGAAGCTGACCAGCGTCGGCTCGTCCCACACCCACCAATGGCCCCACGAGGCCTTGGCCCAGATCGCGCCCGTCAGCAGCACGCCGACGCCGAGGATGATCGAGATGTGGATCGCGACATAGGCGCGCAGATCCCACTTGGAGTCATCGGTGCGCAGATGCATCACCGCGCAGATCCCGCCGAACACGAACCCGCACAGCGCCACGATCGCCATCGGCACGTGCAGGTAGAAGATCTTCTGGATGAGCCCCTGATCGGCGTCCATCGGCGCGTAGAACGCGGCCAGCGCATACCCGCCGACCATCGCGATCACCGTCGCGACGGACAGCAGGCGCAGGCGCGACACGGCCGTCGCCTACTTCGCCCGGCCGGCCACGGCCGACACGTAC
>DASYBY010000584.1:0-8807 GCA_036500525.1 Baekduia sp.
ACTCGCGAGGCCCTCTGGCGGCACGCGGGCCTGAGCCGCGACGCCGCGGGCTTGGCCGCCCTGGCGGAGGACCCGCATCCACTGGCGCGCCTGGTCGCCGCATGCGCCATCCTGCGTGAGGAGAGCCGCGGCGCGCACTTCCGCAGCGACTTCCCCCAGACGGACCCAACCCTCGACGGGCACCACGCCGTCGTCGGCCCCGACGAGTCCCCCGCGTTCGCACCCTGGACCTGATCGTTCGGGCCCGAGTCGGCTGAACGCCGGCACCCTCTTAACGCGAATTCAACAAACCGTGCGTTGGTGCTTCATGAGGCCAGGGCACGATGCACCCGGTCGGGGGATCAGCCAAACCCAAGAGGTCCAGGGGGGTCGCATGTACCAGTTCAGCAGGGCCATGTACCGGGAGCTCGCTCGCGACGTCGACACGACGATCGACATCGACGCGCACCACCACGTGCTCCACGCCTGCGAGCAGAACATCGAGCGGCTGGTCGGCGACCGGCACTACTTCGCTCGTCCGGCTCGCACGCTCTTCAACGACATCCGCCGCTACTTCCCGATGACGGCGCAGGCACGCGCCTGGACCGTCGTGCAGCGCTACGTCGCCTGTGCCGAGGAGTGGCTCGACCAGCTCCCGCAGAACGGCATCGACGTCAACGGCCAGCCGCTGCAGTGCCGCGCCACGACGCGCCGCGGGACCGCGTGCCAGCGCATGCCGCTGCCCCACAACGGCTACTGCCCGTCGCACCAGCATCTCGCGGAGACCGAGGAAGTCGTCGAGGTCGTCGAGGTCACGCAGCGGGAGTCGATCGCGGCCTAGAGCGGTCCGGCCGGCGGGCCGGTAGCGTGCCGCCCGCATGCTGTTGGGCGTCGATGTCGGAGGGACCTTCACCGACGCCGTCCTGGTCGACGGCGGGCGGCTGATCACGGCCAAGGCGCCGACGACGCCCGACGACCAGTCGCGCGGCGTCCTCGACGCCGTGCGCAGCGCCCTGGAGATCGCGGGGCGCCCGGCGAGCGCGGTCGAGGCCTTCGCCCACGGGATGACCGTGGCGACCAACGCGCTGCTGGAGGGCGTCGGCGCGCGGACGGTGCTCTGCGCGACCGAGGGGTTCGTCGACGTCGTCGAGCTGGGCCGCCAGGCGCGGCCCGAGCTGTACCGCCTGTGCGTCGCGGGTCCAGCGCCGCTGGTGCCGCCGTCGCGCCGGGTCGCGGTGCCCGAGCGGATGGTGCCCGACGGCGTGCTGCGGGCGTTTGACGCGCCCGCCGCCGCCGCGGTGGCCGAGGAGGTCGCCGCCCTGGAGCCCGAGGCCGTGGCGGTCTGCCTGCTGCACGCCTACCGCCATCCCGAGCACGAGGTGCTCCTGGGCGAGGCGCTGCGCGCGCGGCTGGGCGACGAGGTCCACGTCTCGCTCTCGCACGAAGTCACCGCGACCTTCCGGGAGTTCGAGCGCGCGGCGACGACGGAGGTCGACGCGGCGCTCTCGCCTCTGCTGCGCCGGTACCTGCGGCGGCTCGTGGCGGGCGCCGCGGAGGCCGGGCTGCCGGAGCCGGCGATCATGCAGTCCAGCGGCGGGCTGGCCGACGTCGCGCAGGCGGCGGGCCACGCGGCGCTGACGGTGCTGTCGGGCCCGGCGGGCGGCGCGGCCGCGGCGGCCCTGCTGAGCGCGCGGCTGGGCGAGCCCGACCTGTTGTGCTTCGACATGGGCGGGACGTCGTGCGACGTGTGCGTCGTCGAGGGCGGCGCGGTGCGGGCGAGCGCGGGCCGGGAGATCGGCGGGCGGCCGCTGGCGCTGCCGATGGTCGACATCCACACCGTGGGTGCGGGCGGCGGCTCGATCGCCTGGCGCGACGCGGGCGGCGCGCTGCGGGTCGGGCCGCGCTCGGCGGGAGCCGACCCGGGGCCGGCGTGCTACGGCCGCGGCGGGGTGGAGCCGACGGTGACCGACGCCAACGTGGTGCTCGGGTTCCTCGATCCGGAGCGGCCGCTGGCGGGCGGCGTGGCGCTGGACGCGCGCGCGGCCTTCGCTGCCGTGGACCGGCTGGCGGGCGAGCTGGGGCTGGAGGACGCGTACGCCTGCGCGCTGGGGATCGTCCGCGTCGCCAACACCGAGATGGTGCGGGCGCTGCGCGTGGTGACCGTCGAGCGCGGGATCGATCCGCGGCGCTTCGCGCTGCTGGCCTTCGGCGGCGCGGGGCCGCTGCACGCCGCGGCGATCGCCGACGAGCTGGGGATCACGCGGATCGTCGTGCCGCGGGCCGCGGGCGTGTTGAGCGCGCTCGGCCTGGCGGCGGCCGACCGGCGGCGCGACGCGGCGCGCTCGGTGCTGCTTCGGGGCGCGTCGCTGACCGACGGCGCGCTGGCCGAGCTGGCCGGCGACGCCGACGAGGTCACGTGGGACGCACGCTACGCGGGGCAGTCCCACGAGCTCGCGCTGCGGGACGTCGCGCCGAGCGCCACCGCGCTGCGCGAGGCGTTCGCGGTCGCCCACGAGGAGCGCTACGGCTACCGCGACGACGCGGCCGAGGTGGAGCTGGTGACCGTCCGCACCGCGCACGTCGAGGTCGGGCCGGAGGTGCGGTGGGAGCATGATGATGAACTTGAGACCGTGACCGGCCCGGCGGTGCTGCACCTGCCCGAGGCGACGCTCGTCGTGCCTGAGGGGTGGAGCGGGCAGACGGACGCGACGGGCACGGTCGTGTTGGAGCGCGCGACGTGAGCGGGCTCGATCCGATCGCGCTGCAGGTCGCCACGGGCGCGCTGCGCGCGGCGTGCGAGGAGATGGGCGCGGTGCTCGTGCGCAGCGCGCACTCGGCCAACATCAAGGAGCGTCGCGACTGCTCGACCGCGCTCTTCGACGCCCACGGCGAGATGGTCATGCAGGCCGAGCACATCCCCGTGCACCTCGGCGCGATGCCGGCGTCGGTCGCCGCGGTCCTGGACGAGGATCACGCCGGCGGCTCCTCGTGGATCCTGAACGATCCGTATCGCGGAGGAACCCATCTGCCGGACATCACGGTCGTGACGCCCGTGCTGGCCTCGGATGGCGCGTTGTTGGGGTTCTCGGCGTCGCGCGCGCACCACGCCGACGTCGGCGGGCGCGTGCCGGGCTCGATGCCCTTCGACTCGCGGACGCTGGACGAGGAGGGCGTCGTCATCGCGCCGCGGATCCTCGACGACGGCGCGATCGACGAGCTGGTCGCGCTGATGCGCCAGCCGTCCGAGCGGCGCGCCGACCTGCGCGCCCAGCTCGCGGCCAACCGGCTCGGTGCCGTGCGCGTCCGAGAGCTGGCGGGGCGGCTGGGCGTTGATGGCCTGCACGATGCCTTCGACGCCGTCCTCGACTACGCCGAGCGCCGCACGCGCGCGTGCCTCGCCGACCTCCCCGACGGGACGCTCCACGCGGTCGACGTGCTGGAGGGCGTCGACGGCGACCTGGAGCTGCGCGTCGCGGCGACCGTCGACAGCGACCGGCTGATCCTCGACTTCACCGGCAGCGCCGCGCAGGATCCGGGCAACCTCAACTGCCCGCTGGCCGTGACGCGCAGCGCCTGCCTGTTCGCGGTGCGCGTGCTCACCGACGCCGACATCCCGCCCAGCGCGGGCGCCCACCGGCCGGTCGAGGTCATCACCGAGCCCGGCACCCTGCTCGACGCCCGGGCGCCGGCGGCCGTCGCGGCCGGCAACGTCGAGACCTCGTCCCGCGTCGCCGACCTCGTGCTCCAGGCCTTCGGCCGCGCCTGCGGGCAGGGCACCATGAACAACCTCACGCTCGGCAACGACGACTTCTCCTACTACGAGACCCTCGGCGGCGGCCAGGGCGCCTGCCCCGACGCCGACGGCCCGAGCGCCGTCCACGTCGCGATGTCCAACACCCTCAACACACCGGTCGAGGCGCTGGAGCTCGAGTTCCCGCTGCGCGTCGTCGAGTACGCGGTGCGCCGGGAGAGCGGCGGGGCAGGGCGGTTCTCCGGCGGCGACGGGGTGATCCGCGAGGTGGAGACCTTGACGGAGATGTTCTACTCCTTGATCACCGAGCGCCGCCGCCACGCGCCGCCGGGAGCGGATGGAGGCGCACCGGGGCGGTGCGGGCGCAATCTGCTGGACGGCGAGGAGCTGGCGGCGAAGGCGGGCGGAACGCTGAGGGTCGGGCAGAGGTTGAGGGTTGAGACGCCGGGGGGCGGCGGGCACGGGCGGGCTTAGGGGCGGGGCGGACGTTGGTGGTGCGCGGTGCGCGGCGCGCTGGCGGGCCGCAGCGTGGTTCGGGGCAGTGACGAAGGAGTCAGCGACGGCGCGCACGCCCCGGGTCTGGCCGCGCGCGCCGGGGCGCCGGGTCCGACTCGACTTAAGGCCCTCAGGGGGCCTTTTCTCGACCCGGACCCCAAGACCACCAACAACGCCAGCCCTCGACGCCGCGCGGCCAGACCCCGGGCGTGCGCGCCCCCGCCTACCTCCCCGTCATTGCCCCCGAAACCACGCCCCGAACCACCCCGCACGCCCGGGCCGAGCGCCAACAACACCACGCTCACCCCACCGCGACAACCGCCCGCCGCGCCGCCGACTCCCGCGCCGCATCGAGCAGCTCCAGCACGCCCACCGCCTCACCGCCACTCACCGGTGGCGCACCCTCCGTCCGCACCGCCTCCACGACGCCCTCGTAGAACGCCGTCCACCGCCCGGCCTCCATGGCGACGGCCTCGCCCGGCCCGCCGCCACCGTCGAACAGGCGCGCCGCGAGCTCCGTGGGCCGGCGGCCGAACCCGGCGTCACGAGGCGACCCGCCACCGCGCAGCTGCCCTTCCTGCGGATCGAGCCCCACCGACACGAACGACGCCCGATCGCCGAGCACCCGGAACCGCGGCGCCTCGTGCGCCGCGTGCATCCCGGCCCACAGGTGCGACCGCGCGCCGCCCACATGCGCCAGCGCCACGAACACATCGTCCTCGACCACCGCACCCGGGCGCCGCACGTCCAGCTCCGCGTACACCGACGCCACCGGCCCCAGCAGCTGCACGGCCTGATCGACCAGATGGCTGCCGAGATCCAACAGCAGCCCGCCGCCGTCGGCCGGGTCGCCGCCCTCGCGCCACGCGCCCTCCTTCAGCTCCGGGCGCCAGCGATCGAAGCGCGACTCGACGCGCAGCACCGACCCCAACAACCCCTCGTCGACCACCCGCCGCAGCGTCAGGAAGTCGTCGTCCCAGCGCCGGTTGTGGAAGACCGACAACACGACGCCCGCATCCTCCGCGCGCTCGGCCACCGCCCGCGCGGCGGCGGCGTCGACGGCCAGCGGCTTGTCGACCACCACGTGGCAGCCCGCCGAGATCGCGGCGGTCGCCAACGACACGTGGAACCGGTTCGGCGCCACGACCACCACGAGATCGACGTCCTCCTCCAGCGCATCGTCGAGCGTGTCGTACGCGACGGCTCCCGGGAACGCGGAAGCCAACTCCGCCCGCCGCCCCGGATCGCGCGTCACCGCGCCGACCAGCTCGAGCCCCTCAACGGTGGCGATCAGCGGAGCGTGGAGGACCGCGCCGGCCAGGCCGAAGCCCGCCAGGACGGTCCGTAGGGGGCGATCGTGCGTGGGGTCAGCCATCGCCGCCCACGCTACCGCCGCGGGGTAAGGGGTCCCCGTCCGGGAGTAAGGGGTGAGTGGCCCCAGCTCGCACCGTCCTCCCGATGTGCGGGACCCGCCTCAGCCCGAGTATGTAGTCCATGCTCTCCCTCCTGTCCAAGCCTCTCGCTGCAGCACTGGCCGAGGACGCCATGCGCGCCGGCCGCCAGACCCGCTCCGAACCGCGCATCCCTCAGCGCGCGGCCCTTTTCGGGCGGTTCCGCGGCCGGCGCGACGTGCGTCATCCCCGCGCCGCGCACGCGTGATCAACCACCCCGACCCCTCTCCCCTCCGTCGTGTGCGGGAACATGGTTCGCCCATGCCCGCACGCGTCACGAGCGACGCCTTCATCGGCCGCCGCGTCGAGCTCGGTCAGCTCGACGCGGCGCTGTCGCACGCCCGCACCGGGCACAGCGGGCTCCTCTTCGTCGCCGGCGAGTCCGGCGTCGGCAAGAGCCGGCTGCTCGACCACTTCGGCGACCTCGCCGAGGCCGACGGCGTCCGCGTCCTCTGGGGCGACTGCATCGACCTCGGCGACAGCGAGCTGCCCTACGCGCCGATCGTCTCCGCCCTCCGCGCGCTCGTCCGCTCCGGCCATCCCGTCTTCGACGACATCGGCTCCGCCCGCGGCGAGCTGGCCCGCCTGCTGCCCGAGCTGGGCACGCCCGCCGACCTCCTCGTCGAGCCCTACGCCGGCAGCGCCCAAGGCCGCCTCTTCGAGCTGCTGCTCATGCTGTTCGAGCGCCTGTGCACCGAGGCGCCCGTACTGCTGGTGATCGACGATCTCCACTGGGCCGACCGCTCGACGCGCGACTTCCTCTCGTTCCTGGCCCGCAACGTCTGCGATCAGCGCCTGCTGGTCGTCTCGACCTACCGCGTCGACGAGCTGCACCGCCGCCACCCGCTGCGCCCGTTCCTGGCCGAGATCGAGCGCTCCGAGCGCGCGCACCGCGTGCCGCTGGAGCGCTTCACCCGCGACGAGCTGGGCGCGCAGCTGGCCGCGATCCTCGGCGGCGCCGCCGAGCCCGAGCTGCTGGACCGCGTCTGGGCCCGCAGCGAGGGCAACGCCCTCTACGCCGAGGAGATCCTCGCCTGCGAGCGCGAGGGCGACGGCACGCTCCCCGACTCCCTCCGCGACGCGCTCATGCTCCGCGTCGAGGCGCTCGACCCGACCACGCAGGACGCGCTGCGCTGGGTCTCCGCCGCCCAGCGCATCGAGCACGAGATCCTCGAGGAGGCCAGCCGGCTGGAGCCGCGCGCGCTGCGCGACGCCCTGCGCGAGGCCGTCGCCCACCACGTCCTCGTCAGCCAGCCCGACGGGTACATCGCCTTCCGCCACGCCCTCCTGCGCGAGGCCGTCCACGACGACCTGCTGCCCGGCGAGCACGCCGAGCTGCACCTGCGCCTGGCCCGCGTCCTCGACGCCCGCGTCGACTCCACCAACTGCATCGGCCTGGAGCGCGCCGCGGAGATCGCCCATCACTTCGACGCCGCCGGCGACCAGCCCGCCGCGCTGCGGACCTCCGTGCTCGCCGCGCAGACCGCCGAGCGCGTGCACGCCGAGGGCGAGGCCGCCGCGTTCTACGAGCGCGCGCTGGAGCTGTGGGACCGCGTCGACGGCGCCGAGGCGCTCGTCGGCTTCGACCACGCCGAGCTGCTGGCGCGCACGGCCAACGCCCATCAGTTCGACTTCGCCCGCTGCATCGTGCTGTCCAAGCACGCGCTCGCCGAGCTCGACCAGCAGGCCGAGCCGCGCCGCGCGGCGCTCCTGCTCGAGCGCCTCGGCAAGGCCCGATGGTCGCAGGGCAAGGGCCAGATCGCGCTGGAGGCCTGGGACCAGGCGCTCTCGCTCCTGCCGCCCACGCCGCCGACCGAGGAGCGCGCCCGCCTGCTCGCCGCCAAGGCCGGCGGCCTGATGCTCTGGGGCCGCTACGCCGACGGCAACGCGATGGCCGACGAGGCGCTCGCCGCGGCCGAGGCGGTCGGCTCGCGCTTCGCGCAGATGCACGCGCTGAACACCAAGGGCATCTGCCTGCGCGGCGGTCCCGACAACGACGAGGGCTTCCGCTGCATCGAGCAGGCGATGCAGCTCGCCCGCGAGGACCGCAACGCCGACCAGCTGCTGCGCGGCTACCTCAACCTCTCCGACGCGCTGCACCTCACCGGCCACAGCCGCGAGGCGCGCGAGCTGCTGCTCCGCGGCCGCGAGGAGGTCGCCGCGATGGGCCGCCACGCCAAGTGGCTGGCGCTGCAGCAGGCCGAGATCTCCTACGCCATGGGGTTCTGGGACGAGGCCGACGCGCTCGCGCCGGTCGAGCTCGGCCGCGGCGTCCAGGGCACCACGCGCGTCTTCTTCGAGCTGGTCCGCGCCGAGCTGGAGCTGGGCCGCGGCTGCCACGCCGAGGCCCGCCAGCGCCTGCAGGTCGCCCAGGACCTCGTCGCCCGCTCCTACGAGCCGCAGTGGCATGCGCCGATCACCGCCCTGATGGCCGGCCTCGAGCGCCGCGAGCGCAACATCGAGGCCGCGCGCGACGCGATCCGCACCGGCCTCGCCCGCCTGGTCGACACCGACGCGATGGACGACGGCGCGCGGCTGGCGCGGATCTACTCGTCGGCCGCGGGCGTCGAGGCCGACGCCGCCCAGCAGGCGCGCGACCTCGGCCGCGCCGACGACGAGGCCGCGGCCATCGGCGCCGCCCGCCGCTACGCCGAGCAGACCCGCGAGGCCGCGCAGCGCCCGTTCGCCGCCGCGATGCCCGAGGCGCACGCGCTCGTGCTCGTCGCCGACGCCGAGGTCGCCGCCGGCGAGGGCCGTCCCGCCCCCGAGCGCTGGGCCGGCGCCGCGTCGGCGTGGGCGGGGATCGACCGTCCGTTCCGCGTCGCGCGCTGCCGGTGGCGCGAGGCCGAGGCCCGCCTCTCGACCGGCGACCGCGCCGGTGCCGAGGCCGCGGGCACCGACGCCCTCGCGCTGGCCCGGCGCCTGGGCGCCGCCTGGCTCATCGACGAGCTGACCGCGCTGGCCCGCCGCGGCCGGCTGCGCCTGGAGACCCCGCCCGGCACGGTCGCCGCGCGCGCCTCCGCCGCCGCCACGGAGGCCGCCGCCGCGGCCGACGACCCGGCCGCCGAGCTGGGCCTCACGCCGCGCGAGCGCTCCGTGCTGGAGCTGGTCGCCCGCGGCCGCACGAACCG
>DASYBY010000585.1:0-4685 GCA_036500525.1 Baekduia sp.
GAGGCCTACGGGGCCACCGGCCTGCGCCTGACGAACAAGGACAGCCTGGTCGACGACCTGCGCAGCGCGCTGGCGACCGAGGGTCCGGTCGTCGTCGACATCCGCGTGACGCGCGAGGAGAACGTGTATCCGATGATCTCGCCCGGCGGCGCCGCGCGCGAGATGGTGGGCTGAGCCATGGGCGATCCGGGAATCAAGGAACTGCTGAACCTCGAGGAGCTGGAGGCCTCCGGGCACCAGCGGACGGGGCGCAAGCACGTCCTCTCGATCCTCGTCGAGAACAAGCCGGGTGTGCTGACGCGCATCGCCGGCCTGTTCGCGCGGCGCGGCTTCAACATCGACACGCTCACCGTCGGGCCGACCGACGACGACAACGTGTCGCGCGTGACGCTGACCGTCGACGGGGCGCTGCATCCCATCGACCAGGTGACCAAGCAGCTGCACAAGCTGATCAACGTCCTGAAGATCCGCGATCTCGAGCCGGCCGACACGGTCACGCGCGAGCTGGCGCTCTTCAAGGTCGCGGTCGACGGCGTCCAGCGCGCCGAGGTGCTGCAGCTGTGCGAGATCTTCCGGGGGCGCGTCGTCGACGTCACCCGCCGGTCGACCATCGTCGAGATCACCGGCACCACCGACAAGATCGAGTCCTTCGAGGCGCTGCTGCGCCCGTTCGGCCTCGTCGAGATGATGCGCACGGGCGAGATCGCGATCTCGCGTGGCCGCGGCGAAACGTGACGGGCCTCGCCTAGAGGCTCGGCCGCCACGTTTCGCTTGCGCGAACTCGCCTAGAGGCTCGTTCGCGCGCCCTCGGCGGCCTGCCTGACCGTTATGTGACGGGCCTGCTTCGGCAGGCCCGTCGTCGTTCGTAGACTGCTGGGCCATGGACTCGGTCCTCACCGCCCACGGCGGGTTCGCGCTCTCCGCGACCGACCGCGCCCGCCTGGATCGCCGGCTCACCGAGGCGCTGCGCCGGGCGCGCCGCCACGGCGAGGCGCTGGCCGCCATCACGGTGGCCGTGGATCCGGCGACGGACCCGACGGCGGTGGTCGCCGCGTCGCGCCGCCCCGGCGAGGCGTGGTTCTGCTTCGAGCAGCCCGACCGTGACTCGGCGGCGCTCGGCGCCCTGGGCACCGTCACCGCCATCGAGGCCGCCGGGCCCGACCGCTTCAAGCTCGTCGCCGCGCGCTGGCGCGTGCTCGCCTCGCAGGCCGCCTGCGATCCGCCCGACGGCCCGCGCGGCTGCGGGCCGATCGCCGTCGGCGGCTTCGCCTTCGCCCCCGACGGCGGCGGCGACCCGCACTGGGCCGGCTACGCCGCGGCGTCGCTGCACGTTCCCGAGGCCGCGCTCGTTCGCCGCGGCGCCGACGTCCGCCTCACGCTCTGCGCGCTGGCCACGCCCGACGACACCGTCGACGATCTCCGCGCCCGCCTGGAGCGCCGCGCCGCCGAGCTGCGCGGCGGCGTGCCGCTGCCGATGCTCGACCCCGATCCGGCGGGCCGCTACCGCGTCAACAGCGCGATGCCGCCCGAGCACTACGAGCAGGCCGTGGTCCGCGCGGTCGAGCGCATCCGCGCCGGCGAGCTGCAGAAGGTCGTGCTCGCCCGCGAGGTGCAGGTGCACGCGCCGGTCGACCACGACCCGGCCGCCGTCCTCGGCGTGCTGCGCGAGGCGTTCCCGTCCTGCCACCTCGTGTGCGCGGGGCGCGGCGACGCCGCGTTCGTCTCGGCCAGCCCGGAGCTGCTGATCCGCCGCGACGGCGAGCGCGCCGCGACGCTCGCGCTGGCCGGCTCGACCCGCCGCAGCGCCGATCCCGCCGTCGACGACCACCTCGGCGAGGGGCTGATGCGCTCGGCCAAGGACCGCGAGGAGCAGGCGATCGTCATCCGCCGCATCGCGCGCACGCTCGGTCCGTACGCCGTCTGGGTCACCGCGCCCGACGAGCCCGAGGTCGTCAAGATGGCCAACATCCAGCACTTGGGCACGCCGATCCGCGCGCAGCTCGCGCGGGCGATCAGCGTCGTCGAGCTGGCCGGGCTGCTGCATCCGACTCCCGCGGTCGGCGGCGAGCCGGCCGCCGTCGCCGCACCGCTCATCCCCGCGCTGGAGGGGCTGGACCGCGGCTGGTACGCCGGGCCGGTGGGGTGGACCGACCTCGACGAGGACGGCGAGTTCGTCGTCGCCCTGCGCTGCGCGCTGCTGCGCGGGCCGGTCGCGCGCTGCTACGCGGGCGTCGGCGTCGTCGCGGACTCCGATCCCGCCGCCGAGCTGGCCGAGACCGAGATCAAGCTCCAGGCGCTGCTGCCGGTCCTGGCCGGCTAGTCGCGCGCGACCGCGTCGAACGACGTCTGGTCCGGCTCGTCGGCCGGCGCCTCGTCGTCCCACGTCGCCGCCGCGCCCGCGCCGCGCAGCTCGCCCGAGCCACGCGCCCGGCGCCACACGCCGATGACGTCGCGCACGGTCGCGGTGCGCCAGGTCGAGCGGCCGTCCAGCGGCCGGACGGCGAGGTCGAAGCGCCCGGTCTCGCGCTGCTCCACCGACTCGACCAGCGCGTGGAAGCGCCGGCCCTTGCGGTCGACCTCGACGATGTCGCCGGGCGCGATGCCCTTCGAGGTCAGCCGCGACTCGCGCGCCGGGGCCGGCGCGGCGAGCGGCTCGGGCTCACCGAGGAGCGAGAACTGCAGGGCGTCGGCCACGCCTCGGAGGGTACGGACCGGGGCGGCGGAGCGGGCCTGCTCAGCGCGGGTCGCGCTCGGCCCCGGGCGGGAGCCAGAGGTACGCGCGGGCGAGCAGGTGCTCGGCGGTCGGCCGGTCGCTGCGCGCGGCCATCGTCGTGAGGGCGACGAGCACGACGGAGGCGCCGATCCATCCGGCGCAGAGGGCGACGATCCACACCATCCTGGCGCCACCCTATCCGCGCCGGTGTGCCACGTCACCCCCCTGAACGGACTATTGCCTCTGCAGGGCTTTCGTGACCGCCGCCCAGCACCGGCGGTGTAGCGCGACGTTGTCGGCGCGGACGGTCCGCACGTGCAGGATCGTGGTGCCCGCGGGGCGCTCGGCCAGCGCCGCGCGCAGCGCCTCGACCGTGTCGATCGCCCGATACTGCGCGTCGAAGAGCGCGGCGACCCGCTCGACCTCGAGGCCGGTCGGCGTGAGCACGTGCTCCTCGAAGGCGTCGCGCTGGGTGGCGACGGGGAGGAAGTCGAAGATGCCGCCGCCGGCGTTGTCGACGACCACGATCGTCAGCGGCACGCCGAGGCGCTTGCCCGCGAGCAGCCCGCCGAGGTCGTGGGCCAGGGCGACGTCGCCGATGTGCAGGTAGACGGGCGCGTCGGGCAGGCCGGCGGCCACGCCGTAGGCGGTGGAGATCGTGCCGTCGATGCCGTTGGCGCCGCGGTTGGCCAGCGCGGTGGCGGGGGCGTCGACCGGCCAGAACGTCTCGACGTCGCGGATGGGCATCGACGCGGCGACGACGACGCGCGCGCCGGCGGGCACGGCGCTGGCCAGCTCGCGCGCGACCCGCGGCTCGTTGAGGTCGTCGCCGACGGTGTCGGAGAGCGCGCGGGCGGCGCGGGCGTCGGCGTCGCGCCAGGTCCCGAGCCAGGCGGGGTCGGTGTGCCTGACCTCGTCGATCGCCGCCAGCGCGGGCGTGCGGAGATCGAAGACGGAGCTCAGCGTGGCGTCGGGGTCGTGCCAGTCGCCGCCGGGGAGGAGCGCGACCTGCTCGGTTCCGTCGAGCGTCGCCAGCCACTGGCGCAGCGGCTTGGAGGTCGGCAGGTCGCCGATGCGCAGCACGCATTCGGGCGCGACGCCGTTCGACCAGTCCGCGTCGCGCAGCAGCGCGTCGTAGTGGGCGATCGCCGCGCCGCCGTGACGCGCGCCCGAGAGCGGGTCGGCCAGCAGCGGCCAGGCCAGCGCCGCGGCGAGGCGAGCGACGGGGTGCTCGGCGCCGGCGGGCGCGCCAGGCTCCTCGCGGCCGGCGACGATCACGCCGCGGCGGTGCTCGCGCAGCCAGGCGACGAGCGTGGCGGGGTCCTGCTCGGTGGTGGTGCGCGCGGTCCACGGCGCGCGGCCGGGCCGTCCGCCGCCGCCGCCCGGCTCGTCGCCCAGCTCCTCGTCGAGGACCAGCGGCTCGCGCAGGGCCATGTTGAGGTGGACGGGTCCGGCGCGGCCGTCCATCGCGGTCCACACCGCGCGGCAGGCGAGCTGGCGCATCCACCGCAGGCGCTGCGGCGTCGCCTCGTGCGTGCCGACCTCCACGAACCACTTGGCCGCCGACCCGTACAACTTGATCTGGTCGATCGTCTGGCCGGCGCCGAGGTCGCGCAGCTCGGGCGGGCGATCGGTCGTCAGGACGATCAGCGGCAGCCGTGAGTGGGCCGCCTCGATGACGGCCGGCGCGTAGTTGGCCGCCGCGGTGCCCGAGGTGCAGGCCAGCACGGCGGGGCGGCCGGTCGCCTTGGCGAGGCCGACCGCGAAGAAGCCGGCGGAGCGCTCGTCGACGTGCGACGTCGTCGCCAGATGGCCGTCGCGCGCGAGGCTCAGCACGAGCGGGGTGGAGCGCGATCCCGGCGACGTGCACGCGCCCGCGACACCGCAGCGGGCCAGCTCGTCGACGAAGGCGCGCAGCAGGAGGTAGGTGTCGCGAGTCTCGCTCATGGGATAGATAGGGGGACATGCCCGA
>DASYBY010000586.1:0-4422 GCA_036500525.1 Baekduia sp.
CTCGGCGACGGTCGCGTTCTCGGACATCGACCTCCATCGTACTCGGCCCACGATAGCGTCAGCACCCCATGACGCTGCCCCTGGAGCCCCCGATCCCGCCCCAGCTCGCACGCTCGCGTGTGGCCCTCCCGGAGGGCGACGACTGGGCCTACGAACCCAAGTGGGACGGCTTCCGCGCCGTCGTGTTCGTCGACGGCGACGACGTCTACCTCCAGTCGCGCAACGGCAAGCCGCTCGGCCGCTACTTCCCCGACGTGATCGCGGCGCTGCCCGCCGGGCGCTACGTGCTCGACGGCGAGATCGTCGCCGCGTCGTTCGACACGCTCGGCCAGCGGATCCATCCCGCCAAGTCGCGCGTCGAGCGGCTGGCCGCCGAGACGCCGGCGCGCTTCATCGCCTTCGACCTGCTCGCCCTCGACGACGAGGTCCTGATGGACCGGCCCTGGCGCGCGCGCCGCGCGGCCCTGGAGGCGGCGGCCCTGCCCGGCGTCGAGCTGACCCCGGTCGTCTTCACGCCCGGCGAGGCCGCGGAGTGGCTGGAGCACGAGGAGGGCGTGATCGCCAAGGAGGCCGACGAGCCCTACCGGTCGGGCGAGCGCGTCGGCATGGTGAAGATCAAGCGCGTGCGCACGATCGACGCGGTGGTCGTCGGCTGGCGCCCGGGCAAGGCGGAGGGCACCGTCGGCGCGCTCATCCTGGGGCTGTACGAGCCCGACGGGCGCCTGCGCGGCGTCGGCCACTCGTCGGGGTTCACGGCCAAGGAGAAGCGCGAGCTGCCGGCCAAGCTGGCGCCGTACGAGACGGGCGAGCACGGGTCGGGCGAGCCGTCGCGCTGGTCGGCCGGGCGCGACCTGGAGTGGGTCGCGTTGCGGCCCGAGCTCGTCGTCGAGGTCACCTTCGACCACGTCTCCGACGGTCGCATCCGCCACGGGGCGAAGGTGCAGCGCTGGCGCGAGGACAAGCCGCCGGCGGAGTGCACCGTGGCGCAGCTGGCGGACTAGGCGCGGGGCCCCCGGGGGGCGAGTCTCGGACGCGTGCGCCCTAAACCCCCATATGCGGGGACAGAGCAGCGAGCATCCTGGGCGCCGCGGCGGTGCTGAGCCATCGCAGCGCCGCGGCGGGCTGGGGGCTCCTTGCGGGCGGCGGGACGGCGTGGGACGTGACCGTGCCGTCGGACCGCCGGCCGGACGCGCCGGTTCGCATCTACCGCCACCGGCTCGCGGGCGACGAGGTCACCGAGCTCGACGGCATCCCGATCACGACCGTGGCGCGCACCCTTCTGGACCTCGCCCCGGTCGTGCCCGAGCACCACCTGCGCCGGGCGACCGAGCAGGCCGAGCAGCTCGGCCTCTTCGACCGGGCTGCGCTCGACGACATCCTCGAGGCTCACCCTCGGCGTGCAGGCCGCCGCCGGCTGCTCGCCCTCCTCGATGACCTACACGTCCACGGCGTCACCCGGACCCGCAGCGACATCGAGGCCGCCTTCCTTCAGCTCCGCCTCGACCACGACCTGCCGCGGCCACAGGTCAATCACACCAACAATGGCCTGGAGCGCGACTTCCGCTGGCCCGACCACCGCCTCGTCGCCGAGGTCGACGGCTGGACCTACCACCGCTCCCGCGCGGCGTTCACCACCGACCGCCACCGCGACCGAGCCGCGCTGACTGCCGGCTACCGCGTCGCACGGTTCACCGCGACCGAGGTGCTTCAAGCGCCTGCGGCGATCGCCGCCGAGCTCGCCGGGCTCCTGCGCTGAGCGAACGCGTGCGCCTCTGACCCCCATACGCGGGGCCGTGCGCGCATGCTTCGGCCTCAGACGTCTGGTAGGACCCCGGGAACCTCATGACCTCGCTCCCCCCTCCCGTGCTCGTCGCGCCCGACTCGTTCAAGGGCACGCTGCGTGCCGTCGAGGTGGCGGCCGCCATCGCCGAGGGCCTGGAGCGCGCCGGGCTGGTCCCGCCCGACCGCTGCCCGGTCGCCGACGGCGGCGAGGGCACGCTGGAGATCCTGCTGACCGCGCTCGGCGGCGAGACCGCGGGCGCGCCCGCCACCGACCCGCTCGGACGGCCGATCGCGACCGCGGGCTTCGCGCTGATCGAGGACGGTGCGACGGCGATCGTCGAGGTCGCCGAGGCGTCGGGGCTGCATTTGGTCGCCGAGGCGGAGCGCGACGCCTACGCCAGCTCGACCCGCGGCACCGGCGAGCTGATCGTCGCCGCGGCGGCGGCCGGCGCGGAGGTCATCCTGGTCGCGGCGGGCGGGAGCGCGACGAGCGACGGCGGCGCCGGAGCGCTGGAGGCGATCGCCGACGCCGGCGGCCTCGGCACAGCGCGGCTGGTCGTCCTCTGCGACGTCCGCACGCCGTTCGAGCAGGCGCCGGCCGTCTTCGGCCCGCAGAAGGGCGCCGACGCCAGGACGGTCAAGCGCCTCGAGCAACGCCTCCAACAACAGGCGGCCCGCCTCCCCAAGGACCCCCGCGGCGTGCCGATGACCGGCGCCGGCGGCGGCCTGGCCGGCGGGCTCTGGGCGACCTACGACGCCCACCTCGAACGCGGCGCCGCGTTCGTCCTCGACGCCATCGACTTCACCGAGCGCATGCGCGCCGCCCGCGCGGTCGTCGTCGGCGAAGGCAAGCTCGACGCGACGACCCTCGAAGGCAAGATCGCCGGCGAGATCGCCACCCGCGCCCGCCAGGCCGGCGTCCCCTGCCACGCGATCGTCGGCAGCAACGCGATCGACCGCTTCAGCGCCCGCATCCTCGACCTCCAGGTGATCCAGGAGGCCGGGACGCGGCAAGACCTACAAGATGCCGGCGAGCGCCTCGGCCGGATGCTCGAAGAGCACCAGGCCTAGATCACCTTCGACGGCGCCATCGCGAACATCCGCCCCGCGTTCGCGGGCTCGGCGATCAGCGCGGTCATCGCGTCCGACGCCATCGGGCGCGCGAAGTGGAAGCCCTGCCCCAGGCCGCAGCCCAGCTCGTGCAGCGCGTCGGCCTGGCCGGAGAACTCGATGCCCTCTGCGATGCACGCGAGCTTCAGGGAGGTCGCGAGCTCCACGATGGCCCGCGCCAGCGCACGGCCCTCGTCGTCCACGTCGAGGCCGTCGACGAACGGCTTGGCCATCTTCAGGATGTCGATCGGGAACCGCCGCAGGTACCGCAGCGACGAGTAGCCGGTGCCGAAGTCGTCGACCGCGAGCCGCACGCCCAGCGCCTTCAGCGCGGTCAGCCGCGCGATCGTCGCCTCGGTGTCGTGCATGAGCACCGTCTCGGTGATCTCCAGCACGAGCGCCGCGGCGGGCAGGCCGGTGTCGGCCAGCGCGGCGGCCACGTCGCTGACGATGTTGGGGTCCTCGAGCTGGCGGCCCGACAGGTTCACGGACATGATGCGCGGCTCCGGCGTCGGGAACTCCTCCAGCCACCGCGCCGCCTGGCGGCACGCGGTCCGCAGGATCTGGCGGCCGAGCGGCACGATCGAGCCGTTCTCCTCGGCCAGCGGGATGAACTGCGGCGGCGGCACGAGGCCGCGCGTCGGGTGCGTCCAGCGCGCCAGCGCCTCGAAGCCGGCGAGCGTCTGCCCGTCGAGCGCGATGACCGGCTGATAGTGCACGGCGATCTCGTCGCGCTCGATGGCGTGCAACAACTCGCCTTCGAGCTCCAGCCGCTGGACCACCTCGGCCTGCATGCTCTCCTCGTAGACCCGATGGCGCCCCTTGCCCTCGGCCTTGGCGCGGTACATCGCGACGTCGGCCTGACGCAGCAGCTCCTGCGCGCTGACCTTCCCGACGGCGATGCCCAGCGACGAGCTGACGAACACCTCGCGGCCCTGGACGAGCACCGGCGCGTGCAGCGCCTCGGAGATCCGCCCGGCGACCAGCACGGCCTCCTCGGGCCCCGACAAGTCCTCCAACAACACCGCGAACTCGTCGCCGCCCAGCCGGGCGGCGGTGTCGGCGCTGCGCAGCGACTCGTCGATGCGGCGCGCGACGGCGACCAGCAGCTCGTCGCCCGCGGCGTGGCCGAGCGAGTCGTTGACGGTCTTGAAGCGATCGAGGTCGAGGAAGATCACGCCGCATGAGGTGCCGCGGCGGCGCCCCTGGATCAGCGCGTGCTGGATGCGGTCGGTGAAGAGCGCGCGGTTGGGCAGCCCGGTCAGCGCGTCGTGCAGCGCCTGGTGCAGCATGGTGTCGACGCGGCGCGCGTCGGTCAGCGCCAGCGACGCGTGCTCGGCGAAGGACAACAACATGTCCTGCTCGGAGCGCGAGAACACGCGGCCCGGCCGGAAGGACGACAACACGAGCGAGCCGATGACCTCGCCGTCCTCGTGGACCGGCGCGGCCATCGCGGCCTTCACGCCGTCGCCCACGAAGGCGTCCATCGCCTCGGGCGCGCGGCCGTAGTCCTCGGCGACGACCAGCCGG
>DASYBY010000587.1:0-6260 GCA_036500525.1 Baekduia sp.
CGGCCCCAGACGTGGTCGAACTTCGGCGAGGCGTCCATGCCCGACTCGTCGGGCTGGATGAGCCACAGCAGGCCGTCGTCGGTGAGCGCGCGGTGCTCGCGCAGCCAGGCGTGGTGTCGGGCGATCCGCGGCTCGGCGGCCGGGTCCCCGACGGCCCAGGCCCATGCCCAGGCGAGGATCGGCGGCTGGATCGTGCGCGTCATGAGGTCGGCGCGCGAGGCGATGTTGTAGCGGATCGCCCGCTGCCAGTCGAGCGGACGGCCCCAGAGGATCGTGTGGCCGATGAACCCGTCGGGGTCCATCGCGTTGAGCAGGGTTTCCAGCTCGGCGCGCGCTCGCGGCGGGTCGAAGCGCCGCCGGACGATCGCGTGGAAGCACGAGTCCCAGTACCACTGCCAGGGGTAGCTGCGCGGGCTGGGGACCGAGAAGGCGTAGTGGCGCCCGCGGTAGTCGCCCTCGCGCCAGTTGTCGTCCAGGAGCGCGCGGGCCTCCGCGGGGACGTCCATCCCGACGTTGTAGCGCGTTCCTAGTGCTTGTGCTTGGCCTTCTTGATGATGAACGTGATGGTGGTGGTCGCGGTCCCGACC
Organism: Baekduia sp.; assembly: GCA_036500525.1. Lineage (GTDB taxonomy): Bacteria > Actinomycetota > Thermoleophilia > Solirubrobacterales > Solirubrobacteraceae > Baekduia. Next base: position 588 of record DASYBY010000587.1, read on the forward strand.
TTGATGGTGGCCTTGACCCTCAGCGCGCCGTGGCTGCGCACGTAGGCGCGGGCGTCCTTGGTCAGCGTGATCCGCACGCCGACCTTGTGCTTGGCCGAGACGGTGAAGCTCGCGTGGCCGACGGTGACGATCTGCTGCTTCTTGCTCTTGCCCAGGCGCAGCGGGGACGCGGTGACGAGCGCGACGGTGCCCTTGGCCTTGGCCTTGGTGTCGGGGAGCGTGAAGGCGATGGTGAGGCGGCCCTGGGCGTCGAGGGCGGCGGAGGACGGCGGCCCGGTGAGCTTCAGCTTCACGACGGGCGGCTTCGTCGGCGGCGGCGGCGGGCCGGCCGGCGGCGTGGGCGTGGTGGAGGCCGGCGGCGTGACGGGCGTGGCGGGGACCGCGTCGCCCGCGATGAAGGCCTGGTCGTCGCCCGCGCCCGCGACGGTCCCGGCTCGGACGGCGAGCGCGCGGTAGTGGTAGGTCGTGCCGGCGGTCAGGCCGCCGATCGGTTGGCTGATCGGCCCGTCGGCGCCCGCGGCCGGCGTGACCGTCCCGTAGGCGGTCGTCGTGCCGTACTCGAAGGCGCCCTGGGTGGCGGTGCCCGTGGCGCCGATCATGCCGTTCAGCGTGGCCGAGCCGGCCGTCACGGCCGAGGGGCCGCCGGTGGCGACCGCCGGCAGCGCCGGGCCGGTCGCCGCGCAGGTCGGTTGATCGGTGGAGAGGCTCCAGGCCTTCACTGATCCGCTGTCGCCCGGGTAGTCGTCGGTGACCCGCAGGGTCCACGTGCCGGCGCGGTTCTCGTCCTTCAGCGCGCCGAGCGGCTCGTCGGGCGAGTAGGTGCCGGTGATCGCCGGGAGGGCGCCATAGGGCACGTCCTGGATCGAGGAGGCGGCACTGTCGTCGAGCACCACGGCAGAGAGGCCTGCGGACCCGGCCGTCGACCCGTCCCCGATGTCCTCGAAGAGGTTGACCATGGTCCCCGACGGGGACGTGAGCCAGCCGTGCAGGTCGCCCACGAACGTGTGGTCCACCGTGAGCGTGACGCGCAGGTGCCCGACGCGACCGGCCGACGGGATGGTCAGCGTGGAGATCGCGGGTGCGTCGATGCGGTCGTCGAGGATCGGGATGGAGATCGGCCCGGTGGTGTTCGACGTCGCGCCGCTGCCGAGCGGGACCGACACGGTGGTCGTCAGCAGCGGCCCCTGGTCGCTGGTCGCCGTGATCGTCAGGCCGACCACCGTGGCGCACGGGACGGTCGCCGGCACCGTGATGGCGAACGGCTCGGCGGCGTTGGCCGGCGCACCCGGGGCGATCGTGCCGTAGCTCGTCGTGGCGTGGCCGACGACCACGCCGGCGGTGGTGGTGGTCAGCGTCGCGCGCACGTTGGTCAGCGGCGTGGAGCCCGGGTTGGTGATGGGGATCTGGACGCGCGCGGCCTCGCCGGGCTCCAGCGTGGCGTCGCCGTCGCCCAGCGGCGGCGGGCTGGTTACGGCCGGGGCTCCGGCCACCGCGGCGGGTGGGACGATGAACGACGGGGTGCCGCGGCCGGCGTTCCCGCTGGTCGTCGTCGCGCCGTAGCCCATGCCGCGCGTGGCGAAGACCTGCCAGATCGTGGCGCGATGGGTGCCGCCGGTGGCGAGGTCGGCCTGGAGGATCGCGTCGCGCATCTGCAGGAACGAGGGCTGCTTGGGCGACAGGCGCAGCCCGCCGGTGACCAGGGCGCGGGCCGTCACGCTGCCGACCGCGTCGCGCAGGTCCCACAGCGTCTCCGACCAGATCTCGCCCTCGTTGTGGACCTCGAAGTACGGGTTGCCGTTCGACGCGCCGATGCGCCCCATGTCGGCGAAGGTGAACCCGCCGCTGCCGGCGGTCGGGGTGCCGGGGCAGTGCGCGCTGGTCGAGCCCACGGGGCAGTCGACGGCGTTCTCGCGGATGCCCGTCAGGGCGTTGTTGGTGGGGTAGGCGCCCTCGACGACGTCGCCGGCGGTCGCGGGGCTGTCGGCCATGTAGCCCTGATCGACGAGGAAGTCCAGGGAGTACCAGTCGCTCCAGCCCTCGCCCATGGCCCGCGACTGGCGCGTCTGCAGCCCGTTGGCCTGGCCGTCGCCGCCGACGAGCCGGTTGGTCAGCCCGTGGGTGTACTCGTGGTCGACGATGCTGGCGTCGTCGGCGCCGTTGATCGCGGGGAACGGGCTGGTGAACAGGTACATCTGCATCGTCGGCGACTGGTCGTCGGGCGGCGTGGCGAAGTTGGCGTTGTTGAGGCCGCCGGAGTCGTCGGCCTCGGCCTTGACGGGATCGTCGCCCTGGAAGTTGTAGGACCCGGTGGTGAAGCCGATCGGGTCCTGGGCCAGCCAGTCGTGGTACCGGTTGACGAAGTAGAAGAGCTGGGTGGTGACCTGGTTGGCGTTGACGGTGGCCGAGTCGCGGGCCGTGCCGTCCCAGGTGCAGTGTGGGGCGAAGATCGTGGGGCAGGTCCGGCCGGAGGCGGGCGTCACACTGGCGGTCGGGTAGACGAAGTCCGTCGTCCCCAGGTTCGGGGGCGTCTCGGCGTCGCCGCCGATGCCGTTCGGATCGTGCGCGTCGGCGTACGCGTGCACGTTCGGGCCGACCAGACCCGTGATCGGCGTCGTCAGCCACGGCGCGAGGTCGACGGTGTGCGGGGTGGCGTCGCCGGGTGCGCCGGGGTGGAGGTTGACGACGCTGGCGTTGGAGGCGAAGTCGGTCAGCGAGTGGCGCGTGAGCACGGCGCCGGTCGCCGCGTCGACGAGGACCTCATACAGGTAGGGGTCGATGCCGTCGACGATCAGCTTCCACGCCAGGTGGTCGCCGTCGGGGTCGGCGAGCGTGACGAGCGTCGCGGTGTCGCCGGTGCTGAAGGTCGTCGTCCGCGCCGGGTCGGTGCCGATGTCGGCCGTGGCGTTGTCGGTGGGGACGCCGAGGTCGCGCTGCGCGGCGGCGCGCGCGGCGCCCGGGCCGAGCGGCGGGTCGGTCGCGGGCGGTGCGAGGTCGTGCGTCGGGCTGCCCCCGACGTTGATCAGCCGGCCGTCGGCGGCGACGTTGGCGAAGAGGGCGGAGTCGTAGGCCGGGACGCCGTTGTCCAGCTGGCGCCAGGTCAGGTGCGTGATGCCGTCGGGCGACGTCGAGCGCGTCGCGGGCTGCAGCTGGGCGAGGTCGCCGGCGTCGAGGCCGAACGCCGCCGCGTGGGCGCGGACGTAGCCGAGGCCGATGGTCTCGGGGTCGGACGAGCTGCGACCGGTGAGGAAGCCGTCGGTGCGGCCGACGCTGCGCAGGCCGCCGGTGACCGGGTCGTCGGCGAACGCCGCCTGCGGCCCGAGGTCGCGGCGCAGCGTGCGCCGGGCGGTGGTCGTGGCCGCCGGGACGTCGGCCTGCTCGCCGGAGCGAGCGTCGAACTCCGCGTGGACGACGGGGGCGGGTGCGCGGACCGCGAACGCCGCCGGCGCGGTCGTCGCGAGGGCCGCGGCGCCCAGCGCCGTCACCAAGACCGCCTGAATCCTCAGCACACGCGCCATCCTTGCCCTTGGTTTGGTTTGCCGCAACTGACCGTTCGGCCGGGCTTGGTGCCCGTCCGGTGTCCGCCCGGATGGGTAAACAGGGCGGGTGGCCTCCGACGATCCGATCGACGAGCTCTACGGCGTCGACTTCGAACAGTTTGTCAGTGCGCGGACGGCGCTGGCCAAACGGCTGCGCGCCGATGGCGATCGCGAGGGTGCGGCGGCGGTGGGGAAGCTGGTCAAGCCGACGCGCGCGGCGTGGGCCGTGAACCGGCTGGTGCGCGACCGGCCGCAGGAGATCGGGGCGCTGGTCGAGGCGGGCGAGGCGCTGGCCGGCGCGCAGGAGCAGCTGCTGGACGGCGCGGAGGCCGACGTGCTGCGCGGCGCGGCCGACGCCGCGCGCCGCCTGGTCGACGCGCTGGCCGACGAGGCGCCGGTCCAGGGCGCGGCGCGCGACAAGGTCCGCGCGACGCTCCACGCCGCGACCGTCGACGAGGACGTCCGCGCCGAGGTCGCCGCGGGCCGCGTGCTGCGCGAGCACTCGGCCAGCGGGTTCGGCGGCCTCGACGCGCTGTTGGCCGCGGGGTTCGAGGCGAAGGGCGGCCGGCACCGCAAGCCGGCGAGGGAGCCGGAGCCCGAGCCCGAGCCGCCCCGGCCCGATCCCCGCGAGGTCCGCCGCCGCCGCGACGCGCTGCGCCGCGCCAAGGAGGCCGAGGCGAAGGCCGAAGACGCCCTCACCGGCGCCCAACGCTCCCTCGACCAGGTCGAGTCCACCATCACCGCTCGCCGCCGCGAGCTGGAGGAGGCGCAGGGTGCGCTCGACGACGCGCGCGACCGGCGCGAGCGGGCGGAGCGCGCGGCGGCGGAGGTGCAGGAGGCGTAGGGGCGGGGGGTGCGTGCGTGCGTCGGTGGCGTCCAGCTCGGGCGCGGGTCGTGGCGCGCGGCGTGGTTCGTCGGCAATGACGAGTGCGCATCCGGGGGCGCGGGCGCCTCGTGTCCTCCGCCGACTCCATCGGCGGGCCAAGGTTCCGGGTCGCTGTGAGCGTCTATAGGCAGCTCGTAGCGACCCGGATCCCGTTCACGCCTGAACGACCCGCCCCCGGGCGCCCGCGGAGGACCGACGGCGCACGCGCCCCCGTGAACGCACTCGTCATTGCCCCGAACCACGCCCCGCGGTGCCGGCAGCGCCCGGGCGGGACGCCGGCCACGCGCGCTGCGCCGACGCCCGCGGCGCCACGAGCGCCCGGGCGCGACGCCGGCCACGCGCGCTGCGCCCACGCCCGCGGCGCCATGAGCGCCCGGGCGCGACGCCGCCGGCCACGCGCGGCGTGCCTACCTCCCGGGCCGCGCCCGCCGCGCGGCCGGCATCCCGTCGACCCCGCCGCCCGCAGCGACGTCGTGCGTCACGACGGCGTGCGCGCCGACGGCGGCGCCGTCGCCGATCGTCACCCCGCGCAGGATCGCGGCGGAGGGTCCGATGCGGACGTCGTCGCCGATGGCCACGGGTGCGGTGGTCAGGGGCTGTTCGCGCAGCGGGCGCTCGGGGTCGGCGAAGGAAGGCGAGGCGTCGATGAGGACGACCTCGTCGGCCAGCAGGCAGCGGGTGCCGAGGGTCACGCGCTCGTTGGCGGTGATGACGCAGCGCTCGCCGAGGCGGGTCGCGGCGCCGATGGTCACGGTCGCGCCCGGGCCGACGTGGAGGCGGCAGCGGTCGCCGAGCTCCACGCCCGGGCCTACGATCACCCGCGCGCCCGCGGCCAGGTCGAACACGACCCCCCGGCCCAGCACGACCCCGTCGGCGATCTCGACGCCCGCGACCCGCCGCCGCGCCCGCGCCGCACGCCACCGATCCCGCCACCCGGGCGCGCGCGGCAGCGCGGCCGGCGGGGCGACCGCGACCGCGACACCGGGCTCAGAACGACGAAGGGCGGCGCACATGCGCCGCCCATCGTTGCAACTGGTCGGGAGCCGTGGCTCCCGGTGCTTCGTCCCGCTGAGCTACGCGGCGACCCGCAGGGACTTGACGTCCCCGTCAGAGGCGAGGCGGCGCAGCGCGCGCTCCTCGGCCTGCCGGGCCTTGCTCGGGGGCATGCCCAGACGGCGTGCCGCCTGGACCAGCGTGTGCTCGCCGTCGCCGCCGGTGCCGAAGCGCAGGTGGATGACCTCGCGCTCGTCC
>DASYBY010000588.1:0-2704 GCA_036500525.1 Baekduia sp.
AGGCGGCGGAAGTAGGTCGCCCGGCTGAGGTGCAGCGTGTAGGCGATGTCCTCGTGGCTGGTCTTGCGATCGCGGTAGGCGGCCGCGACGACCTCGCGCATCAGCTGCTCGTCGGGCCCCGCCCCGAAGGCCTCGGCCATCGCGCGCTCCAGGAGCGTGCGCGCGGCGGCGGCCGGCTCCTGCCCGCCGACCGCGGCGGCCAGCGGCGTCGCGGCCAGCACGGTCGGGCGGTCGAGGTCGCGTAGCGCCTGGCGCACGTCCTCGGCGGCGACCACGTGGTCGGGGCGGCGCGGGCGCGGCCGCTCGGTCGGGCGCGGCAGGCCCAGCTCGGCGTAGACGGTCGCCCGCTGCGCCCCGAGGACGCCGTCGGGACCGTGGTCGATGACGTGGCACTGGTGGACGACCGCGCCGACCTGCACGTCGAGCCCCTCGACGTACCGCGCGCCGGTGCGCTGCGCGAAGACCATCGACGCGGTGTTCATGGGGTTGATCGGCAGGTAGAAGTAGCGCGGGTTCGGCACGCCCGAGCGCAGCATCGCGGCGGTGTTGAGCACGGCGATCACGCTGGAGTGCAGGTCGCCGCGCTCCGAGGTCGTCAGGTCCATGGAGTCGCGCCACACGACGGCGTCGCCGTCAGGCACGTGCTCCTGCGCGTGGCGGACCCAGCCGCCGACGTACGGATCGGCCAACGCGGCGGGCGAGGCGCCCCGCGGCGTGCAGGAGATCGCCAGCCCGCAGAGCGCGTCGTGCTGGTCGCGCGCGGCGACGAAGTGCTCGGGCGCCGCGTCGGCCAGCGCGCGCGTCGCCGCCCACCACGGCTCCCCCGCGCGCTCGCGCACGTGCGCGGACGGGTCGTCGAGCTCGCCCGGGCGCAGGTCGTCGGCGCGCACGGCGCCGTTGGCGTCGCCGTCGGCGCCGAAGCCCCAGCGCAGTGCCGGGTCGTCGATCAGCTCAGCGAGGTCGGTCATGAGCCGCGGCTCGTCGGCGAGCGCGTGGGCGAAGAGGTGGTCGGCGATCCGGCGGCGCAGCTCGCGCTCGCGCTCGGGGCGCTGCGTGCGCAGCTGGGCGCGCAGCGCGCGGCGGACGAGGTCGTGCATCGCGACGCCGTCGCCGATCGCCTCGCTGATCGCCTGGGCGCGCAGCCACGCCTGGGCCTGGTTGGGATCGACCTGCGGCAGCACGTCGGCCAGCAGCGACGCTGTCGTGACCCGCGCGATCGCCGCCACCGCGGTGACGTCCTCGTGGCGGTCGGCGTCGGAGCCGGTCAACGTGAGGCGGCGGACGAGCATGTCCAGCAGCTGGGGATGGCGGGACAGGTCGGGCTCGTCCCAGCGGCCCTCGCGCGCCGCGATGGCCGAAGCGAGCGCGAGCGCCAGCGGCGAGCCGTCGGACCACTGGACCAGCGCGGTGGCGGTCGCGCCGTCGGCGATGCCGTGCGCCTGCACGAACGCGCGGCCCTCGACGGCGGTCAGCGGCGCCAGCGGCAGCGCGCGCACGACGTGCTCCCAGCCGTCCTGGAACCACTCGGGCCCGGGCCGCTCGCGCCCGGCGATCACGACGATCGCGCGGTCGGGCAGCGCCGGCAGCAGCCGGCTGCGCAGGACGCCGTCCAGCGCCGAGATCCGCTCGTAGGTGTCGAACAACAGCAGCGGGCGCTCCTCGCCCTGGGCGGCGGCGAGGATCGTCTCGATCTCCCCCGGGACCGGCGCCAGCTCCCGGCCGTCGATCCGCCACGGGCTCCAGCCGCGCTCGGCGCCGAGGCGCGCGACCTGCCGCAGCAGCGCGCTCTTGCCGATGCCGCCCGGGCCGTGCACGTGCACGACGCTGGCCGGCGGATCGTCGACGAAGAGCGCGCCGAAGACCGCCAGCTCGGACTCCCGACCGACGAACCGCTCCGCGTCGCGCCCGCTGAGCCGGTCGGCCAAGGTCCGCATGATCGACCGGAGGGTAGTCAATCGCCGTCCCCCCGGACCGATCCGCGGACTCATGGTCCTTCCGCTCAGCGGTGCTTCGTGTGCCGCTTGTGCACCTTCTTGGTGCTCTTCTTCTTGGTCGTGGCGTGCTTCTTGGGGAGCGGCAGGCGGTGGGTGAAGTGCGCCGCCTTGCCCAGCACGCCGCTGCGCGCGGTGCCGGTGATGGTGACCTTCAGCGTGGTGCCGGCCTTCGGCGCGCGGAGCTTCAGGCTCGAGCCCTTGACGATCCGCGTGATGTTCAGCCCGCTGGTGGTCTTCACGTCGATCTGCGTCGTGCGGGCCAGCTTGTTGCGCGGCCAGCTGAGGACGATCGACGCGCCCTGCTTCTTGACCGTCAGCTTGCGGGCGGCGGCGGGGCGCGGCGGACCGGGCGCCTTGTAGGTGCCGAGCTTCGTGCGCTCCGCGGTGAACCCGTCGCGGCCGGTGACGATCGCCTGGACGTCGCGCTTGCCCGCGGCGCCGTCGCCCGGCGTGAAGGGCAGCGTGCCGCTGCCGTCGTTCTCCACGCGGCCGATGATGCTGCCGGCCGCGGCGCCGACCTCGGCGAAGTCGACGTGGTCGCCCTTGGCCAGGCCGCTGATGGCGTACCGCAGCTTCAGGTGCGGCGTCTTGCCGATGACCTTGCCGGTGATCTTGGCCGGCACGGTGGCGTCGGCCTGCAGCGCCTCGACCAGGCGCGACGAGCCGGGCGCGGGCTCGACCGTCCAGCGGCCGCCCGAGGGCTTGGCGAT
>DASYBY010000589.1:0-3792 GCA_036500525.1 Baekduia sp.
GGCATCAGCGTCTGCGCCAGCTGCGCGGAAGGGCGCCTCGAGGTCCGCCAGTACCCGCTCGGCAGCCAGCCGGTCGGCGTCACGATCTCCCACAACCACTTCGGCGGCGCCGGCCAGTCCGACGGCGTCCAGGACGGCGCCTACGGCGTGGTCATCGACGGCAACACGTTCGACGGCATCGTCCAGGCCGGCGGCTACACGCGCCACGTCGACAGCATCCAGCTGTACGGGCAGTCGCACACCACGATCTCCAACAACTACATGCGGAACTTCACCACCGCGATCATGGCGCCCGACGGCGGCGATCACGAGGTGGTGGCCAACAACGTCATCATCTCCCCCACCGCCAACGCGAGCGCGGTGCAGTTCGGCCATCAGAACGGGACGACGTTCACGCACAACACGGTGAAGAACACCGACGTCCACGCGTGGGTCGGCGCGGGTGACGCCACCCCGAACCGCTCGATGGTCCTGCAGGACAACGTGATGGTCGCGGCGGGCTTCGTCGCCGGCGGCTGCGTGTCGTGCACGGTGGGCTACAACCTGTTCAGCAAGGGCGCGACCGGCACGAACGCGCTGACCGCGACGCCGGCCTTCGCCGGCGGGAGCAACCCCACCACCTACGCCGGGTGGGCGCTGGCCAGTGGCTCGCCGGGCAAGGGCAACGCGTCCGACGGCACCGACCGCGGCATCAACCCCGGTGCCTCGATCCCGGGCACGCCGAACGTCCCGGGCGGCAGCGGCGGGGCGGGGACCGGGGCCGGGACCGGAACGAGCGCCGCCGGCGGCAGCACCGCCTCCGGCGCCAACGGCCCGACGCTGACCGACGTCAGCCTGCCGACGATCGGCGCCCGGGCCAGCGCGTTCAGCGTGCGGTGGCACATGAAGCCGCGCAAGCCGCGCGCCGGAACCAGGGTCGTCCTGACCGCGCCCAAGACGCGCGCCGGCGGACGCAAGTGCGTGTGGGGCGTCGGGCGCGGGGTCACCCGCCGCGGCTGCGAGATCGCGGTGCGCTTCGCCAAGGCCGGCCGCAAGCACATCACGGTCCGGATCAGCGACCGCAGCGGCGCCGTCGTGCGCGGCGCGCGCGACATCACGATCCAGCCGCGCGCCAAGGCCACCAAGAAGCACGCGTAGCCGCCGCCCGTCCGGGCGCCGCGGGCCGGGCGTCCAGCGCCCGGTCATAGGCGGCCAGCAGCGGCGGCACCTGATGCTGCCACGCCAGGCGATCGCGGACGTCGGCCTGGCCGGCGGCCGCCATCGCCGCGCGCCGCTCAGGGTCGTCGAGCAGCCGGTCCACGGCGGCCCCGAGCGCCTCGGGGTCGCCGGGCGTCGCGTACTCCGCGGCGCCCGCGGCCGAGATCCGCGACTCGACGAGGTCGTACGACGCGACCGCCGCGCCCATCGCGAGGTACTCCGGAATCTTGATCATCGTCGAGACGTCGTTGAGCGGGCTGGGCGGATCGGGCGCCAGGCAGACGTCGCACGTCGAGAGGATCGCCCGGATGTCGTCGTCGTAGCGCCAGCCGGCGAACTCGACGTGGTCCTCCAGCGCCAGCTCCGCCGTCAGCTCCTTCATGGCCGGCAGCGACTCGCCGTCGCCGATCAGGACCGCGTGCCAGTCGTCGCGCCGCGCCTTCAACGCGGCCAGCGCGCGGAGCGCGTGGTCCACCCCGTCCTGCGGGCCCATGATCCCGAGGTAGCCGATGAGGTGCGCGCGCCCGCGCTTGAGCGCCGGGTCTGGCGCCACCGGGCGGAAGCGCTCCAGGTCCGGGCCGTTGCGCACGACGAAGACGTCCTCGGGCCGGCGGCCGCCGCGCCCCAGCGCGAGCGCGCGGTAGGAGTCATTGGTGCAGACCACCACGTCGGCGCTGCGGAAGGCGATCCGCTCCAGCGCCGAGGCGACCCGGTACATCAGGCCGGTCCCGCCGCCGAACTTCGAGCGGTAGAGCTCCGGCACGAGGTCGTGGTGATCGAAGACGAAGCGCGTGCCCTGCCGCTTGAGCGACCGCACGGCCAGCAGCAGGAAGTCGGGCGGGTTGCCCGCGTGCACGACGTCGAACGGCCGCTCGCGGGCCAGCCGCCGCGCCAGCCGGCGGATGCGCCACAGCGCCTGTCCGTACTCGCGCGCGTAGCCGAGCAGGCCGCCGGCGGCGGGCGCCAGCGGGAAGCGGTGGATCGCGATGTCCTCGAGCACCTCGTGCTCGGCGCGGTGGCGCGTCTCGCCCTGGGCGCAGAGGACGGTGACCTCCCAGCCCGCGTCGCGCAGGGCGCGCGCCTCGTTCCACACGCGCCGGTCCGACGGGACCGGGGCGTTCTCGGTGATGAGCAGCGCGCGGCGCGCCGGCATCTCAGGCGGCCCCGCGGCCGTTGAGCACGACCGGGATCGTGCGCAGGAGGATCTTGACGTTGACCCAGAACGAGCGCGTGCGGGCGTACTCGAGGTCGAGCTCGATCATCTGCTCGAGCGTCAGCTCCGACCGGCCGCTGACCTGCCACAGCCCGGTGACGCCCGGCTTGACCGCGAAGCGCCCGAACCAGTGCGCCGGGTAGTGCTCGACCTCGTAGGAGATCGGCGGTCGCGGCCCGACCAGCGACATCTCGCCGCGGAGCACGTTCCACAGCTGCGGCAGCTCGTCGAGGCTGGACTTGCGCAGGAAGTGCCCGGCGCGCGTCACGCGCGGGTCGCGGGCGATCTTGAAGAACTTGGGTCGCTCGTCCTCGCCGTCGCCGGGCACCTCGCCGGCGATGAGGCCCTGGACGAACGCGCGGTGCTTGTCGTGGCCGACGCCCGCGTACATGGTGCGGAACTTGTTGACCGTGAACGGCACCTGGTCGCGGCCGATGCGGCGCTGGCGAAACAGCGCGGGGCCGCCCGAGTCGAGCCGGACGATCGCGGCGATGACGAGGAAGACCGGGATCAGGACGACCAGCAGGACCGCCGAGACGACGGTGTCCAGCGCCCGGCAGGACCAGGAGCTGCGCCGGGCCGCCTCGGGCTCGGACGGAGCGGCCGCGGTGACGGTCACTGTCGTGTCCGGCGTCGTGGTGCTCGCGTCCATGTCCGAAGAACGTTCGTCTGGGACTCGTACTCGCGGCGGAGAAATGGAGGACCCGAGAGCCTGGCTATGCGGCTAGGGCCATGGCGTGTGCGGTGACCCGGTCGATGACGTGGTCCTGCTGCTCATCGGTCAGATCCGCGAACAGCGGGAGCATCACGACGTCGGCCGCGGCCGCGTCGGTGTGCGGCAGCTCGGCGTCGACGCCGGGGTAGGCGCCCTCGTGGTGGATCGCCATCACGCCGCGCCGGGTGGGGATGCCCTCGTCGAGCAGCAGCTGCATCAACTCGGTCCGGCCCACGGGCGCGCCCGGGAGCACGCGGACGCAGTAGGACTGCCAGGTGCGCTGCGCGTACTCGGGCTCGTAGGGCGTCTCGAGGAACGGGACGGCCGCGAACGCCGCGTTGTAGCGATCGGCCAGGCGCGCGCGGGCGGCGAGGATGCCGTCCAGCGCGTCGAGCTGGCAGAGGCCCAGGGCGGCCTGCATGTCGGTCATCCGGTAGTTGAAGCCGCGCTCCGGATAGCCCTCGAAGACGATGCCCTTGGCGCTGTGGCGCGCCAGGTCCGACAGGTCCATCGCGTGCTGGCGCAGCTTGCGCATCCGCTCGGCCAGCGCGACGTCCTGCGTCGTGATCATGCCGCCCTCGCCGGTGGTGATCACCTTGCGCGGGTGCAGCGAGAAGCAGGTCGACGGGCCGAGCGAGCCGATCAGCCGGCCCTTGTAGCGCGCGCC
>DASYBY010000590.1:0-6756 GCA_036500525.1 Baekduia sp.
GGGATGGAGGGTCCAGGGGTCATCGAGTGGGGCTCAGAGCGCGTGGCGGACACGGCCGCCGGGCGTCCGGTAGGTCGCGTCGAGGACGTGCTCGGCGTCGGCCAGGAAGCCGTACGGATGGCCGGGGTGCACGACGGCGACGACGACCAGGTCGTAGTCGGCGGCGTCGGGCGCGGGCACGCTGTGGAGCGGCGGGCTCGCCGCGTCGAACGCCACCGACGGGACGAGCGGGTCGTGGTAGGCGACCTGCGCGCCGCGCTGCGCGAGGCGGGCGCCGATGCGCAGCGCCGGCGACTCGCGATGGTCGCCGACCCCCGGCTTGTAGGCGACGCCGACGAGCAGGACGCGCGCGTCCTCGTTGGCGACGTCGCGCTGAGCGATCAGGTCCAGCGCGCGATCGGCGACCGTCGCGGGGCGGCGGACGACCGCGGCCATCGCCTGCTCGGTGATCGGCGTCTCGATCCCCGCCGCGCGCAGCGGCGCGAGCAAGTAGTAGGGGTCGACCGGGATGCAGTGCCCGCCGACGCCCGGGCCGGGGTAGTGCGCCAGGTACCCGTAGGGCTTGGTGCCCGCCGCGGCGATGATCTCGACCGGATCGAGGCGGTAGTGCCCGGCGGCGGCCGCCATCTCGTTGGCGAACGCGAGGTTGACCGCGCGGAACGTGTTCTCCTGCAACTTGGTGAACTCGGCCGCCTCCGGCGAGGAGACGACGTGCAGCCGCGACGCCGTGGCGCCGAGGATCCGCACCGCTGCCTCGACGCACGCCTCGGTGACCCCGCCGACCACGCGCGGGACGGTCGCCTGCTCCCACAGCGCGTCGCCCGGGTTGATGCGCTCGGGCGCGAACGCGACGTGCACGTCCTCGCCAACCGTGAACCCGCGCTCGGTCAGCGGCGCGACGAGCAGGTCGCGCGTCGTCCCCACGTAGGTCGTGGAGGTGAGGATGAGCGTCTGGCCGGCGCGGGCGTGCTCGACGACCGTGGCGCAGGCCGCGCGCACCGCGCCGAGGTCCGGCGCGTGGTGCTCGTCGACCGGCGTCGGGACCGCGATGATCACCGCGTCGGCGAGGCGCAGCGCGGCCGGCTGGGCGGTGAGCGCCAGCAGCCCGGAGCCGAGCGCCGCGGTCAGCCGCGGGCGGTCGCGGTCGAGCAGGTCGGCGTCGCCGTCGCGGATCGCGGCGAGCCGGCGCTCGGAGATGTCGAGGCCGATGACGGGGAAGCCGGCGTCGCGCAGCGCGAGCGTGGTCGGCAGCCCGACGTAGCCGAGGCCCAGAACGGCGACCGTTCCGACGCCGGCAGGCGCCGCGACGGGAAAGGGGTGCGAGAGCAGGTTGGGGTCATTGACGACAGCAGACATGGGCCACCTGAGCGGTTGGAGAGTCGTCCGGGCGTCAGCCGGACCGGCGACGGAGGAGGAGCGGGCGAGTGGGAAGTCCCTCGCCCGGCGTGCTGCACCATCGACGCTGTCGACCCTGCTTCCAACCGGCCCTCACCCCTGCGGGGGACCGCCCCGGCCGAACGCGGCCCGGGATTCACCGCGGCGCTACAGGTCGCGCAGGCCCTGGGCGGCGAGCACGGTCGCGACGACCGCGAGCGTGGCGATGGCCGCCGTCGAGCCGTGCCGCTGCAGCCAGGCGTGCCAGCGGCCGAGGATCGGCTGCGCGCGCTCGCCGAGGGCGACGTCGACCGCGACGGGCACGATCACCGTCGCGCTCGCGACCAGCACGAAGAGCACCACGCAGAGCGCTCCACCGATAAGGGACGGGCCGGCGTTCGCCAGCTTGGCGCCCGCCGCGACGGTGAGCGACCCGTCCTTGGCGTTGAGGACGACCAGCGCCACGCCGAGCCCAAGTGCCCGGGTGGCTCCGAACTCGGTCAGCAGCGCCATCCAGCGCGGCGGCTTGTGCGGCGCGCCGCGGCGGGGGCGCCCGCGCCACTCCACGGCGATGATGACCATCAGGATCGCCGCGAGCACGAGCTGCGCGGTGGCGACGCCGCTGCCGCCGGTGTCCTCGCCGGAGCCGATGCCCAGCAGCGCCACCCCGCCCGCGACCAGGGCGAGCGTCGCCGCCCAGCCGGCGAGCAAGGCCAAGGCGTTGGTCCGGCCGCCGGCAGACATCAACATCAACAACGCCGCGAGCACCGGCACCGGGCTCACCGCGATCGCCGCGGCGAACGGCAGCATCGCGCCGAGCGCGTCCCCCACCACCGCCATCGTCAGCGCCGCTCCAGCCCGGCGGCGCGCAGCGCCAGCTCCAGGTCCTCGATGCGGTCCTGGCCCCAGAAGCGCTCGTCGCCGAAGACGAAGACCGGCACGCCCCAGTGGCCGTGGGTGGCCAAGGTGGTGGTGTTGGCGTCGACCCGCGCGGCCATCGCCGGATCCTCCAGCGCGGCGGCACACGCGCCCCACGACAGCCCGGCCTGCTCGCAGACCGCGCGCAGCCCGTCGTCGCGCGAGACGTCGACCGCCTCGGCCCAGATCGCGCGGCTCGCGGCGAGGACGAACGCGCGCTCGCGGCCGGCGTCGATCGCGTGCTCGGCGACCAGCAGGCAGCGCATCGCGCCCTCGCCGATCGGGTCGTGGATGCGGCCGAACGGCAAGTCGAGGCGCTTGGCCTCGCGCGCGACGTCGCGCAGCGTGTGCAGCGCCTTGGCCCGCGGCACGGACTGGCCGCGCATCGCCATCGGGATCACGCCGCGGAAGGCGAGCTCGACGTCATAGCGGTCGCCGAGGGCGAACGCCCGGGGCGCGGCGAGGTAGGAGTAGGGGCTGCGGAAGGAGAAGAAGAAGTCGAGGCGTTCGCGCATCATCGCGTCCAGCCGAGGTCGTCGAGCCGGGCGGCGATCTGCGCCGGCCGGTCGTGGGCGAAGAACCACTGGCCGTGCACCCACGCGGCGGGCGTGTCGTAGGCGCCGCGGCGGGCCATGCGGCGCTGGTTGCGGACGACCGCGTCGGTCCCCCGCGGTGGCTCCGTCCCGAACGCCTCCCGCCAGAGCGGCGCGTAGTCGGAGACCGCGACCGACCCGTCCGTGCACAGCCAGAGATGGCGGAGCGCGGCGACGCAGAACCGCGTGAGCGCCGGCCCCGGCACCGCCGAGGCCGCCCAGCCCGCGAGGAACGCGACGTCATCGGCCGCGACCGGGGTGTCGCGGCGCAGCACGAGGCCGGAGCGCCGCAGCAACCGCCGAGCGTCCTCGATCGCGTACTCCCGCTTGAGCTCCACGGCCGGGTCATCGGCGATCCCGCGCTGCACGACCGGCGCCAGCAGCAGCCGCACCTCCCGACCCGCCAACCGTTCGGCGAGATCGATGACCGCCACCGCGCTGCACGGATCGTCGAACGCGAAGTACACCTCCACCCGCCCACGCCGACCCAACCGCCGCCGCGCCATCGCACCAACCTGCGCGGGCCTATCCATCCGCGACAGCGCCACCACCACCCGCGGCCCGACGCGCCGCGTCAGGACGTCGCGGAGACCGCCGGCCCTCGTCATCCGGCCGTCGCCGGCGCCGACGTCGCGAGGACGTGGCCGTGGGCGTCCAGCGCCCGTACGGAGAACTCCGTCGCCGCCCCGTCCGCCACCGCCGTCGTCTCGAAGCCGGTCCGCGCGACCGTGGCGACCGGCGACCCGCCCGCCAGCACTTGCCAGCGAGCGACCGCGGTCGCCCCGTTCCAGCTCATCGCGACGCTCACGTGCGCCGGATCCACCTGCCGCGCGACCACCGTCGGCAGCGTCTTCGGCGTCGCCGTCCACGGGAAGCGGAGGGTGCGGTAGCTGCCATCGCCCGCGGGCATCTCCGCGTCGAAGACCAGCCGGCCCGTGGGCGTGAACTCCGAGATCGCCCCGGCCGCGCCGAAGCCGACGAACACGTTCCCGCCGGGCAGCAGCTGCGTGCTCCCCTCGCTCTGCGCGCTCGTGTCCGGCCGCCGCGTGACCGACTGCACCACCTTCGCCGTGTGCCGCCGATGGTCCAGCTTCAAGATCAGCCCGCGCGACGCCGGCGCCTTCTGCGGCGGACCGGCCTGGTCGTCGAACAGGCTCACCCGATCGCCCGACAGCGCCCGCGCGTCGTGCTGCAGCCAGAAGCGCGAGCCGGGACCCATCCGGAACGTGCTCGCCTTGCCGCCGAGCGTCCACAGGATCTTGCCCGTTGCCCGATCGACCTCGTAGATCGCTGAGGCATCCCGCGCGGAGATCAGCAGCTCGCCGCCCGGCCGCTGCTGCACCGAGTTGATGTGGAACGCGTCATACGACGCGCTGTTGGCCGGCGTCGCGTAGGACTCCTTCAGCGGGATGTGACCGAGCGCGTGCCACTCCCAGACGACGAGCCCGGTCCGGATGTCGATCTCCTGCACGATCGAGTCCAGCAGCGACGAGCGGGCGCCCGCCGGCGTCCCGGGCAAGTGCACCAACACGGGCGAGTACACCGTGACGAGCGCATCGCCGTCGTCGGTCAGCCGCAGCTCGTGGATGTCCATCGCGTACCCGTTGCCCGAGTGGACCTCGGCGACCGTCCGGTACGACGTGTCGGCGATGATCGCCTTGCCGAGCCCGAACGCCTGCGTGGTCACCGGACCCTGCCACCACGTCAGCACGGGCTTGCCGCGGTAGCGCTGGAGCGTGAGGTTCGACGCGACCTCCGGCATCGTGAGCTGCTTGAACCACACGAGCTGCCCGCGGCCGTCGACGATCATCGGGCCGCCCGGCCCCACCGGCGCGATGCTCACCGTGTTGCCGCTCCCCGGATGGATGATCGGCGAGGGCAGCGGCGCGAGGAAGATCGGATCGCCCGGGTGCGCCGCCGGATGCTTCACGGTGATCCGCGGCGGCTGCAGATCCGGCCGCGAGACGAACTGCTCGAGCTTGTCGGGCTGCGTCGCCGGCAGGTTGAGCACGGGCGGGAGCGGCCCGAGCCGGGCGACGTTGAACGACGTGTGCAGCACCGAGCGGCCACGGACCTGCACGCGCACCCGCACGCGCTCGCCCGCCACGAACGCCCGCGCCTGCACGAAGCTGGCGCCCCGCCCACCCGAGTACGGCCGCAGCCGCCCCGGGTGCGCACCGCTCCGCGCCCCCACCGCGCGCACGGACACGATCCGCGCCGGCGCCACGCCCAGCACGCTGATCTGCGTCGCGGGGTTCGCATCGGGCGTGCCATCCGCCGGCGACAGAGCGATCGAAGCAGCCGACGCCGGAGCCACCCCTACGCCAAGCGCAAGCGCGACCGCCACCACACCCCCACGGACTGCGCCGGGGCGGAACTCCGTCGTCCAGCGGGGCACGGCATCTCCTTCAACATGGGGGGCGACCGCAGTCGCGAGCGGCGACCAACCGCTCCTGACGCGCATTACAACACGCTGTTGGAACGTGCGTCAACTAGGCTGGTCCCATGCCCGCGCGCAGTGCCGATCCCCCCGCCGGCCCCCGCCGCCGGCGCCTGGCTCCGGACGACCGCCGCCAGGAGATCCTCGACGCCGCCCGGCTGCTCTTCGCCGAGCGGCCCTACGCCACCGTGTCGACCGCCGAGATCGCCTCCGCGGCCGGGGTCGCCCGCTCGCTCGTCCACCACTACTTCGGCGGCATCCGCGGGGTCTTCCTCAGCGTCGCGGCCGAGGGCGCCGTCGCCCTGTCGGCCGCCCGCACCGCCGGCCCCGAGATGCCGTTCGAGCAGCGCACGGCCCACAACGTCGCCGCCAGCCTCGACGTCATCGCCGCCAACCGCGAGACGTGGCTCGCCGTCGCCGGCCACGCGCTCGACCCGACCGACACCGACGTCCACGCGCTCGTCGCGGCGACCAAGGAGCGCTCGGTCGACCGCACGCTCGCGGCCAACACGGACATCTTGCGCGACACCCCCGTCGCGCGGTTCGCGCTGCGCTGCTTCGCCGAGTTCACGATCGAGGCGACCCGCCGGTGGCTGCTCGGCGAGCAGACCCGCGAGGAGACCGAGCAGCTGCTCCTCACCGCCGGCCGCCAGCTCATCCTGCACGTGATCCCGGCACTGGAGCCCGCGGCATGACCCCGCCCAACCTCATCCTCATCGTCACCGATCAGCAGCGCGCACCCCAGCACTGGCCGACCGACCCGGCGTGGCTCGACGCCCTCATGCCGCACGACGCCGAGCTGCGCCGCACCGGCATGTCGTTCTCCCGCGCGTTCATCCCCACCGCGATGTGCTCGCCCAGCCGCGCGAGCATCCTGACCGGCACGTACCCGTCACGCCACGGCGTCGAGCTGACGATGACGCGCGGCGACCTCTTCCCCAACCCCCGCAACCTCCCCGCCGTCCTGCGCACCGCCGTGCGCCTGGGCATCAGCGGCGAGGTCCCGCGCGGCCGGCTGGTCCGCGACTTCCTGCGCGGCGCCCTGCGCCGCGGACCCAAGAGCGGCCACGAGCCCGAGCTGCCGCCGGGGATCGACACGCTCGCGACGCTGCTGCGCGAGCGCGGCTACCACGTCGCGCTGAAGGGCAAGTGGCACCTGACCAAGCCGCTCAACGGCGACACCTGGACCACCGAGGACTCCGCGCGCATCGAGCGCGACTTCGGCTTCGCCGACTGGGACCCGACCGACGCGGGCGGCGACGCCAAGGCCTCGTCCTTCGGCGGCGGCCGCGCCGGCACCAGCGGCGAGGGCTGGGACGAGGACTACACGCGCCAGATGGAGACGTGGCTCAGCCAGGCCGACCTGCCCGAGCCCTTCTGCCTCGTGTGGTGCCTGGTCAACCCGCACGACGTGCTCGGCTACCCGTCGTC
>DASYBY010000591.1:0-3460 GCA_036500525.1 Baekduia sp.
ATGCAGGTCACCGAGGTGCTGGAGCGCCACGAGGACGGCGGCCTCGACATCCTCACGCGCGGCACGCGCCCCTTCCGGATCGTCGAGGAGCGCTTCGACCACGCCTACCCGGCGGGCGAGATCGAGTTCCTCGACGACCAGGTCGAGCTGCCCGACGCGCCGGCGGTGCAGGCGGCGCACGACGCCTACGGGAGCCTGGTGACCGAGGCCACCGACAAGGTGCTCGAGCCCGAGGTGCTGGAGCCGCTGACCGCCTACGAGATGGCGGCGACCGTCGACTTCGGCCCGGACGCCAAGCAGGGCCTGCTCGACCTGCGCTCCGAGAACGCGCGCCTGCGGCTGCTCACCCGGCTCTTCCGCGCGGCCGTCAAGCGCCTGGACTTCATCGAGCGCGCCCAGGCGCGGGCGCGGTCCAACGGCAAGGTGCGCTTCAGCTAGCGCGGGCGGCGGCGTGCATCGCGCCCAGCTCGGGCGTGGTCGCGGTGCGGGGCGTGGTTCGTCGGCAATGACGAGTGCGCTTGAGGTGCCCACGCGTTGGTCTGTCGTCCGCGGGGCGGGTTTGGTGCCCGGGGCGGGCGTCCGTGCGGGATGGATGGCACTTAGGCGTTGAGATGCAACGTCCAGGTGCCATCCATCGGTGCGCGGGAGGTCGCCGGCGCTTTGGGGTCGATATGCGACCCCCAGGTGCCATCCATCCCCGTTCGCGCCCGAACGACCCGCCCCGAGGCGCCCGCGGAGGACACGAGACGCGCGCGCTCCCGCAGACGCACTCGTCATTGCCGACCGACCACGCACCGAACCCCGATCGCGCCCGAGCGGAACGCCACCGACGCCCGCACCGCACCGACGCCCTCACCTTCAGCGCGCCAACCCGCACGGCCCCTTGGCCAGCTCGCGGGTGAGCGCGGCGAGGTCGTAGAAGGCCTGCGGCTGCTTGGGGCTCGTGTCGGAGAAGGAGACGGTCCCCTCTTCGCTGCGGATCGAGTAGCTGAGCGTCGAGATCGCGCCCGGCTTGAGGTGGAGGTGCTCCTGGTCGAGCCCCTGCTTGTCCTTGTCCTGGTCGCCGTCGAGCAGGTGGGCGAGCGCGCGGGCCCGGATGAGCTGATCGGAGCTGATCGGGTGGCGGCGGGTGTCGCGGTTGCAGTAGACCGCGCCGTCGTCGACGACGCGCATCGTCAGCCGCGCCCCCGCGATCGAGCCGGTGCGCTGCACGACGAACAGGTCGGCGGGCGTCGGGCCGTCGCAGGCGGCGAGCGCGAGCGCGGTCGGGACGGTGAGGGCGAGCAGGGCGGCGAGGCGGACCGGGCGGGGGATCATCCGCTCGCCATCCTGACCGAGCGGCGCGCCGCCTGCGCCGCCGCCGCGGCCCGCTCAGGCCTCGACGGCCGCGCCGCCGCGCCGCGGGTCGCCCGCGCCGGTCAGGCGGCCGGTGGCGAGGTCGCGCTCGACGGCCTGCACGCCGCCGAAGAAGAGGTTGCGGGCGCGGAACGGGGCCAGCGTGCGGCCACCGGCGTCGAGGCCCTCCGGAGCGATCCCCGGCTCGGTGTAGACGGTGTCCTGCTCCAGGTGGAGCCGCGGCGCCTCGACGGCCGCGCGCGCGTCCAGCCCGTGGTCGACCACGCCGACGATCGTCTGCAGGATCGCCGAGCGGATGCGGTTGGAGCCGGCGCTGCCCAGCACGAGCTCGACGGTGCCGCCGTCGCCCAGCACGACCGTCGGCGCCATCATCGACGGCATCCGCCGGCCGGGCGGCGCGGTGAAGAACCCCAGCGGGCTGAGGTCCTCCTCCCCCATGACGTTGTTGAGGTGGATGCCCGTCCCGGGCACGACGAGCCCCGAGCCCTCGCCGTTGGTGCATGTCACCGAGCAGGCGCGGCCGTCGCCGTCGAGGACCGCCACGTGCGTCGTCGAGCCGAGCTGCGCCGCGAGGAAGCGCTCCAGGAACCCGGGCTCGGCCAGGCCCGCGTCGAACTCGGGCGTGCGCGCCGCCTGGGCGACCGTCATCGCCTCGACCAGGTCGGCCGGGCTCGGCGGCCCGTCGACCGCGTCCAGCCGGCCGAGCGCGAGCGCGAGCAGCGTCCCGCCGGCCGACGGCGGCGGGTTGGTCACGACCGTCCGGCCGCGGTAGCGCGCGTGCGCCGGCTCGCGCAGCAGCGCCTCGTAGGCCGCGAGGTCGCCACGGCAGAGCGTCCCGCCGTGGCCCGCCACGCAGTCGGCCGCCGCCGCGCCGAGATCGCCCGTGTAGAACGGCGCGGCGCCCTCGGCCCCGAAGCGCTCGATCGTGGCCGCCAGCTCGGCGGAGCGGAACCGCTCGCCCGTGCGCAGCGCGCGGCCCTCGGGCGCGAACTGGGCCTGCGCGGCGGGCGTCGAGAGCAGGATCCCCTCGAGGATCTCGAACACATAGCCCTGTGCTTCGTTGAGCGGCACTCCGGCGCGCGCCAGCTCCGCGGCCGGCGCGGCGAGCTCGGCCAGCGACAGCCGCCCCCAGCGCCGCACCGCCTCCTCCAGCCCCGCCGTCGTCCCCGGCACGCCGCACGACGCCGCGCCGACGTGGAAGACCTGGCTCGCGTCGCCGAAGGAGACGTCGACCGGCACCAGCGCCGCGCGCTGTCCGTCGGCGGGCGCGGCGACGAAGAAGTCCAGCAGCGTCGGGGTCTCGCCGGCGCCCGCGACCAGCAGGTAGCCGCCCGCGCCCGGGCCGGTCAGCAGCGGCTCGGCCGTCCACGACGCCAGGCACGCGGCCACCGCGGCGTCCACGGCGTTGCCGCCCGCGCGCAGCACGGCGGCGCCCGCCTCGGCGGACACCGGGTGTCCGGCGGCAACGATCCCCTCCATCGCGGCGGATGGTGTCATGCAGGCGACTGGTCCGTCCGACCCTCCGATCGAACGATGGCGTTCGACCCCGCCAGCGTCCGGAATGTGCCAGGTGCCGTATCCCGCTTCGGGCGCATCGGATGGGAGCGCCCCAGAGGCCGCCCGCCAGACCGTGCGCGTCGTGATCGCCGATGACCACGAGACCTATCGCCAGGGGCTGGCGCGCGCGATCCGGCGCTTCGGCCGGCTCGATCTCGTCGGCGAGGCCGTCGACGGCGACGAGGCGCTGGAGATCGTCCGCGAGGCGTCGCCGGACGTCGCTCTGCTCGACGTCCGCATGCCCGGCCTCGACGGGCTCGAGGTCGCCCGGCGCCTGCGCGAGCTGGGCGGCGTGCACGTCGTCCTGCTCACCGGCAGCGCGACTGAGTCGCTGGTCGAGGCCGCGGAGGCCGCGGGCGTGCGGGCGCTGCTGAGCAAGGACCTGGCGCGGGACGAGATCTGCCGCCGCTTGCTCGACCTGCCTTGAGCAGCTATAAGGCGGCATGAGCCGTGTCCGGGTGTTCGTCGCGGACGACCACCCCATGTACCGCGAGGGGCTCGTCCGGGCCATCAAGGAGCGCCCCGACCTCGAGCTCGTGGGCGAGTC
>DASYBY010000592.1:0-11188 GCA_036500525.1 Baekduia sp.
AGCTCGCCGCGCGCGTGCAGCGCCGCGAGCCGCGCGCTCGTCCCGGTGCCGCACGGCGAGCGATCCAGCCAGCCGGGGTGGATCGAGGTCGCCGCCCGCGCGTCGGCCCCGCCGGTGCCCGGCGCGTGCAGGACGACGTGATGGCAGCCGCCGATCCGCGCGTCCTCGGGGTGGACGGGCCGCGCGGAGACCTCGATGGCCTCCATGATCCGCGCGCCCACGTCGATCAGCGCGGCGGACTGCTCGGGGACCGGCGCGACGCCGACCGCCGCCGCCTCGACCAAGGCGTAGAAGTTGCCCCCGTAGGCCATGTCGTAGTCCACGGCGCCGAGGCCGGGGACGTCGACCACCGCGTCGCGCGCCAGCAGGAACGCCGGCACGTTGCGCAGCGTCACCGCGGTCGCGCGGCCGTCGGTCACGTCCACGCGCGCCTCGACCAGCCCGGCCGGCGTGTCGAGCCGGATCGTCGTGACCGGCTCCTGCACCGTGACCATGCCGGTCTCGACGAGCACCGTCGCGACGCCGATCGTCCCGTGTCCGCACATCGGCAGCAGCCCGCTGACCTCGATGAACAGCACGCCCCAGTCGGCGTCGGGGCGCGTCGGCGGCTGCAGGATCGCGCCGGACATCGCGGGATGGCCGCGCGGCTCGCGCATCAGCAGCAGCCGCAGGTCGTCCAGCTCCGCCTCGAAGTGGTGCTTGCGGTCGAGCATCGTCGCGCCCGGCAGCGCGGCCACCCCGCCGGTGATGACGCGGGTGGGCATGCCCTCGGTGTGCGAGTCGACCGCGGCGAAGTACCGCCGCGCCCTCATGCGGCGACGGGCTGGCGCAGCGCGGCGACCGCCGCGTCGAGGATCGCCTGCTCGGGCGCGTCGAGCGCCAGGCGCGGGGGACGGACCGGGCCGCCGCGCAGGCCGACCGCGTCCATCGCACCCTTGAAGTACTGCACCAACAACGGCGTCATGTCGAGGCGGGCGAGCGGCAGCAGGCGCTGGTAGAGCGCGCGCGCCTCGGGCAGGCGGCCCTCGGCGGTGAGCGTGTGGAGCGCCAGGCACTCGGCCGGCGCGACGTTGGCCACGCCGCTGATCCAGCCGGTCGCGCCCGCCGCGATGCCCTCCAGCGCCCAGTCGTCGCCGCCGACCAGGATCTCCAGGTCGGTGGTGCCCACCAGCGTCGCGATGCGGCGCGCGTCGCCCGAGCACTCCTTGACCGCGACGACGCCCTCGACCTCGGCGCCGATCCGCGCGAGCACCTCGGGCGTCAGGTCGACGCCGCTGGCGCCCGGATTGTTGTAGGCCATGATCGGCAGGCCCGCCTCGGCGACGCCCGCGTAGAACGCCGTGAGCTCGCGCGGGGTCCCGTTGTAGTTGTAGGGCGGCAGGCACATCACCGCGTCGGCGCCCGCGGCGCGGGCCCGCTCGGCGTGGCCGTGGGCGACGGCGGTCGAGGTGCCCGAGACGCCGGCGATCACCGGCACGCGCCCGCCCGCGAGCGCGACGCACTCCTCGACGGTGCGGCGCCGCTCGTCGAGGTCGAGGCTGCCGGCCTCGCCCATGGTGCCGTTGGCGACGAGGCCAGAGACGCCCGCGTCGAGCATGGCCTGCACGTTGGCCCGCAGGGCGGGGACGTCGATCGCGTCCTCGTCGGTGAAGGGCGTGACGACGGCGGGGATGATGCCGGGGAAGCGCATGGTGTTCTCCTTAGATGGTTGATGCGAAATTCGCGCGGCCGTGCTCGCACGCCGGCCGGCGCTGGATCGCCACCCGATCCCTTGACGATCCAACCAGGATCGCCTGCGGAATCGTGCGGCGCCCAGCATCCGCCCGGCGGGCGACCACGACCACGCTCGATTCCGCATCAACCATCATCTAGTCGAGCGCCATCGCGCGGCGCACGTGGTCGATGTGCCGGGCCGCGAGCAGCTCGGCCCCGTCGCCGTCGCCCTCGGCGATCGCCGCGGCGATCAGCCGGTGCTCGGCGAGCTGCAGGGTGGTGCGACCCGGGGTCGCGATGGCGTCGTCGCGCAGCCGCTGCCACAGCGGCTGGTCCATGACCGTCGCGATGTGGTCGGCGATGGCGACGAGCACGAGGTTGCCGGTGAGCTGCGCGATGCGCCGGTGGAAGGCGCGGTCGGCGTCGCTCCAGCGGCGGCGCTGCTGCGGGTCGGCAGCATCAGACGACGCGGCCATCACCCCCAACAACGCGGCGAGCTCGGGGTCGTCGGTGGCGCGCGCGGCGGCCAGGCGGGCGACGGCGGGCTCGACCATCGCGCGCGCCTGCAGCAGGGCGGCGGGCCCGGCGTCGGGGTCGGCGTCGGCGACCGACGCGTCGCCGGCCGGCGGCGCCGGCCCGAGCACGAACGACCCCGCGCCCGGGCGGGTCTCGACCACGCCGCGGACCGCGAGGAACCCGAGCGCCTCGCGCACCGACGCGCGGCCGACGTCGTAGCGCTGGGCCAGCTCGCGCTCGGCCGGGAGCCGCTCGCCCTGGGCGAAGCGCCCGGCGGCGATCTCGCTCAGCAGGCGGTCGGCGACCTGCTCGTAGCGCTGCTTGAAGCGGGGCGCCTCGGGAAGATTGGTGTGGTCGGGCGACAATTTTGGTCTTCTTTTCGAGCCACCGTCTACCGTAGCGGCCATGTCCACGCTGTTCAAGACGCTCGACGCAGATCCGCCACCACGTCGTCACCCGTGGCGCGTAGGCTTTGGTGAGATGAAGACACTGGCCCGAACGAGCCTGCGCGAACAGGCATCGTCATCGCTGCGGGCCAGCATCCTGGGCGGCGAGCTCGAAGCCGGGCAGATCTACTCCGCGCAGGCGCTGGCTGAGCGGTTGGGCGTCTCGGCGACGCCCGTGCGCGAGGCGCTGCTCGATCTCGCCAACGCCGGCCTGGTCGAGCCGCTGCGCAACCGCGGCTTCCGCGTGCTGACCGTCGCCGACGGCGACCTCGACGAGATCTCCGAGATCCGCGCGATGCTCGAGGCGCCCGCGATGCGGCTGGTCGTCGAGCGCGCCGGCGAGGAGGGGCTCGCCACCATCGCCCCGATCGTCGACGAGCTGGAGGCGGCGGCCGAGGCGCGCGACGTCGCCCGGTTCCTGCTCGCCGACCGCGACTTCCACCTGACGCTGCTGGAGCTGACCGGCAACCGGCGGCTCGTGCGCGAGGTCGCCCAGCTGCGCGACCAGACGCGCCTGATCGGCCTCAGCGGGCTGGCCGAGGAGGGCAAGCTGAGCGAGTCGGCGGCCGAGCACCGCCCGCTGCTCGACGCGCTGCAGGCCCGCGATGCGGACCGCGCCGAGACGCTGATGCGCCAGCACATCCGTCATACGCGCGGCGTGTGGGCCGGGCGCGACGAGGCCGCGCCCACCGTCAGCGCCTGAGCGCCGCGCGGGCGATCACGAGGTCCTCGAAGGCGAGGCCCACGGACTTGAAGACGGTGATCGCGGTGGGATCGGGCCGCCCGGCGCGGCCGGCGACGACCTCCCGCAGGTCGGCGTCGATGTCGGACTCCGCGAGCGCGCCCTCGGCGATGGCGAGCACGAGGTCGCCGGCCTCCGACAGCGCGGCGTCGCGATCCTCGACGACCAGCGTGGCGGGGGCGAGCAGGGCGGCGTCCAGCTCGCGGCGGTCGGTGCGGTAGGCGCCCACCGCGTTGACGTGCGCGCCGGCCGGGACCCACTCGGCGGGGAACAGCGGCTCGGCGGCGGTGGTGCAGGTGCAGATGATGTCGGCGGTGCGGACCGCCTCGGCCGTGACCTCCCAGGCGTCGACGCCCTGGGCGCGTAGGCGCGCGACGAGCGCGGCGGCCCGGCCCGGGTCGCGCCCGACGATGCCGACGTCGCGCAGCGTGGGGCAGGTCGCCAGCAGGCACTCGATGTGCGCCGCGGCCTGCACGCCGGCGCCGAAGACGACGAGGCGCTCGGCGCCGGGGCGCGCGAGGCGCCGCGTGGCCAGGCCGGAGACGGCGGCGGTCCGCAGCTCGGTCAGCGCGGCGCCGTCGAAGATCGCCTCGGGCGTCTGCTCGGTGGGGGAGAAGAGCGCGTAGACGCCCTGGATGAAGGGCCGGCCGCGCGCGGGGTTGTCCGGGGTGAGCGTGACGAGCTTGACGCCGACGCCCTCCTCGCCCGCGGCGGGCATCAACATCAACTCGCCGCTGGGCACGGCATGCGTCTCGCGCTCGGGGTTCATGTAGGCGTCGATCCCCTGCCCGAAGGCGGCGTCGAGCGCGTCGACCGCGGCGCCGTAGTCGAGGGCCGCCCGCAGGTCCTCGCGACCCATCCAGCGGGGTCCGCCGAGCGACCCTTCCGGTTCTTCGCCGCCGACCCTTGCGGTGTCACATACCATGGGTGCTATATTACACCTTGCATGGAACACCGTAGTTCCATTTTGGACTGGGAGAGAACTCGTGTGGACTCGAAGCGCGCGCTTGCCGTTGCTGCTGGCCCCTGCCTGTGTCGCCGTGCTCGCCGCCGGATGTGGCGGCGGCTCCTATAACGGGAGCACCACCCCGAGCGGAGGGTCGAGCACCCAGGCCGCCGCGGGGACTTCGGGCGGCGGTGGCACCGCCACCGCGGCCAACGTGACCGTCAACACCTCGGTCGCCCCGAGCACGCTGGATCCCGCCAGCGGCTGCGGCACGACCGACCTGGCGATCATCGGCAACCTCTACACCCGCCTCACGCAGTACGGGACCGCGCCCGGCCCGAGCGGCACCAAGCGCTTCGACCCGGGCAACATCCAGCCCTACCTCGCGACCTGGAAGACGTCGGCCGCGGGCAAGACCTACACCTTCACGCTGAAGGACGGGCTGAAGTTCCCCAGCGGCCGGCCGCTGGACTCCGCGGCCGTCAAGTACTCGATCGAGCGCGTCGAGAAGATCAACGGCTGCGGCCTGTTCTTCGTCATCGACGGCATCCCCGGCCTGATCAAGTCGATCGCCACGCCGGACGCGACGACCGTCGTCTTCCACCTCTCGCGCGCCGACGCCAACTTCCCGCAGTCGATGGCCCAGCCGGCCGCCGGCATCGTCGACAAGTCCGTCGTCGACGCCCACGGCGGCGTCGAGAAGAACAAGCCCAACCAGTACCTGGCAAGCCATGACGCCGGCGCCGGCCCGTTCCTTCTCGGCGACTACGAGCCCAACAAGTCGGCGGTCATGACCCCGAACCCCGACTACTCGGCGACCCCCGCGGTGGCGTCCAAGCAGTTGACGGTGAACTTCGTCAACTCCGACCCGACGCTGCTGCTGCAGGCCCGCTCGGGCACGGTGGACCTCACCATCGGCCTCACCAAGCAGAGCGCCAACAGCCTCAAGGGCAACAACAACGTCACGCTGGTCGCCGACACGAGCCCGCTGTCGGAGCAGATCGGCATGTTGAACACCAAGCCGCCGTTCAACAACAAGACGTTCCGCGAGGCCATGACCTACGCGATCCCCTACCAGGAGATCCTCGACAAGGTCGCCTTCGGCTACGGCAAGCTGTTCTACGGCCCGCTGCAGCCGGTGTTCGCGGAGTTCGACCCCACGCTGAGCGCGCCGCGGACCTACGACATCGCTAAGGCCAAGCAGCTGGTCCAGCAGTCCGGCGTCAAGACCCCCGTGAAGGTCACGATGGTCGTCCAGGAGGGCAACACCACGGACCAGCAGATCGGCACGATCGCGCAGGGCGAGTGGAAGAAGCTCGGCGTGGACGTCACCGTCCGCACGCTCTCGGCCTCCGAGTACCAGGACAGCGTCGAGGGACACAAGTACCAGTCCTACGTCCGGCTGGACGGACCCGGCGTCGTCGACCCCGGCTACTACCTGGCCTACGACGCCGTGTGCAAGGTGCCGTTCAACCTCACCGAGGCGTGCGTGCCGAGCAACGACAAGCTGCTCGACGAGGCCCGCGTCGAGGCCGACAGCGCCAAGCGCAAGAGCGACTACGACACGATCACCAAGGACTGGGCGGCGCAGTCGCCCAAGATCCAGGTGTACGCCGACGACACCGTCGTCGCGCTCGGCAAGGGCGTGACCGGCTACGTGTACTCGCACGAGGCCGACTTCCGCACCCTCGGCAAGACCACCAACTAGACCCCTAGGACCCGCGCACCCATGACGACCCGACTGGGAGTCGACGTCGGCGGCACGTTCACCGACCTCGTCTTCTTCGACGAGACGACGCGGCAGATCCGCGTCGCCAAGGCCCCGACCACCCCGAACGAGCCCGAGCAGGGGATCCTCAACGCCGTCGACGCGGCGCTCGAGGACGGCCTCCTGCAGCGTGCCGACTACTTCCTGCACGGGACGACGGTTGGCCTCAACGCGCTGCTGGAGCGCCGCGGGGCGGTCGTCGGGCTGCTCGCCACACGCGGCTTCCGCGACACGCTGGAGATCCGGCGCGGTGACCGCGCCGAGATGTACAACCTGTTCTGGAAGCAGCCCGAGGCGCTCGTGCCCCGGCGGCTCCGGCTGCCGATCCGGGAGCGGCTGCTGGCCAGCGGCGAGGTGCACACGCCGATCGAGCTCGACGACGTGCGCGCCGCCGCGGCGACGTTCGCCGCCGAGGGCGTGACCGCCGTGGCGATCGCGTTCCTGCACGGCTACGCCAACGGCGAGCACGAGCTGGCCGCGGCGCAGGCGCTGCGCGAGGCCGGGTTCGAGGGCGAGTTGTCGTTGTCGCACCAGGTCAGCGGCGAGTACCGCGAGTACGAGCGCACGACGACCACGGTCATCGACGCGTTCGTCCGCGCCCGCATGTCGCACTACCTCGACCGCCTCAACGACGGGCTCGGCGGGCGCGGCTTCGACGGCGCCGCGCTGGTCACCCGCTCGGGCGGCGGCGCGATGAGCTTCGGCGAGGCGGCCGAGCGGCCCTTCGAGACCATCATGTCCGGCCCCGTCGCCGGCGCGGAGGGCGCGTCGGAGATGGCGCGCTCGCTCGGCTTCGACAGCGTCGTGACCGCCGACGTCGGCGGCACGAGCTTCGACACCTGTCTCATCACCCGTGGACGCCCGACCACCCTGTACGAGGGTGAGATCGTCGGGCTCCCGGTGCAGACGCCGTGGGTCGACGTACGTTCGATCGGTGCTGGAGGCGGCTCGATCGGCTACGTCGACCTCGGCGGCTTGCTCCGCGTAGGACCGCGCAGCGCGGGCGCCGTGCCCGGACCCGCGTGCTACGGCCGTGGCGGCACCGAGCCCGCGGTCACCGACGCCGCGTTCCTGCTCGGGATGCTCGGCGACGGCGACCTGGCCGGCGACGTCACGCTGGACCGCGACGCGGCCGAGGCCGCGATGGCCCCGCTGGCCGAGGCGCTCGGCTTCGACAGCGGGCAGGTCGCGCGCGGCATGCTGCAGATCGCCACGGCCAACATGGCCGGCGCGATCCGCGAGATCACCGTCGAGCAGGGCGTCGACCCGCGCGAGGCGGTGCTGATGCCGTTCGGCGGCGCCGGCCCGCTGTTCTTGTCGCTCTTGGCCCGCGAGCTCGGCATCCGCCGGATCGTGCTCCCGCCGTACGCGGGGAACTTCTCGGCCTGGGGCCTGCTCGGCGCCGACCTGACGCAGACCAGCGCCCGGACGCGCGTGCGCCAGGTGACCGCCGAGGGCGTCGCCGACATCGCCACGCTGGCGACCGAGCTGTTCGACGCGCTGGCGGTCCGCAGCGTGGGCGCCAGCGAGGCCAGCGTCCAGGAGCTGCGGCTCGACATGCGCTACGTGGGGCAGGAGCACACGCTGACGGTCATCGTGGCCGACGGCATCCCCGGCCTGGCCGACACCGAGGCGCTGCGCGAGCTGTTCCGCGCGGAGTACGAGCAGACGTTCAGCCTGCGGATGGACGCCGAGGTCGAGATCGTCGCCACCCGCGCGACGATCCGCACGCCGCTGCCGCGCGGCGAGGCGGCCTTCGGCGGCGGCGACCCGTCGCGCGCCGGCGGCGAGGCCACCACCCGCGCCTGGTCGTTCCAGCGTGACGACTGGGCCGAGTTCGCGATCGTCCGCCGCGAGGCGCTGGCGGTCGGGGAGGAGATCGTCGGCCCGGCGATCCTCCTCGAAGACACCGCCACCAGCTACGTCGACGAAGGCCTGCGCGGCGTGGTCGACCCGTCCGGC
The DNA here is from genome assembly GCA_036500525.1 of Baekduia sp. Taxonomy (GTDB): domain Bacteria; phylum Actinomycetota; class Thermoleophilia; order Solirubrobacterales; family Solirubrobacteraceae; genus Baekduia. The sequence continues at coordinate 8,094 of DASYBY010000592.1, forward strand.
TGCGTGATCCTCACCGACATGGAGAACAACTGATGCTGGGTGCCGAGAACGTCGTCCACCGCGCCGGCACCGGCGCCGGCAGCGGCGTCGTCGACGCCGACCCGATCACGACCGAGGTCGTCCGCCACGGGCTGAACTCCGCGGCCAACCAGATGAAGCGCGCGCTGGTGCGCACGGCGTTCTCGCCGGTCATCTACGAGGTCCTCGACTTCGCCGTGGCGATCTACGACGCCAACGTGCGCCTGCTCGCGCAGGCGCCGAGCCTGCCGATCTTCATGGGCACGATGAGCTTCTGCGTCGAGGCCGCCGTCGAGGCGGTCGGCGGCGCCGACAAGCTCGTCGAGGGCGACATCATCCTGTACAACAAGCCCTACGGCACCGGCTCGCACCCGCAGGACGCGGCGATCGTCATGCCGGTGTTCCTCGACGGCGAGCTGCTGGCCTACACCGCGGTCAAGGGCCACTGGCTCGACATCGGCGGCAAGGACCCGTACTCGACCGACACGGTCGACGTCTTCCAGGAGGGCACGGTCTTCCCCGGCGTGCGCCTCTACCGCGCCGGCGAGCTCAACGACGACATCTACCGGATGGCGCTGGCCAACTCGCGCGTGCCGAAGATGGTCGCGGGCGACATCAACGCCGAGGTCGTCTGCGTCCGCACGGGCGCGCGCGCCATCGTCGACCTCGTCCAGCGCCACGGGCGCGCGACGTTCGAGAACGCGGTCGAGCGCATGTACGACCACGGCGAGGCGGTCGTGCGCTCCTACCTCGAGCAGCTGCCCGACGGCACCTACGTCGGCCACGGCGAGCTCGACAGCGACGGCATCACCGACGAGTCGGTGCCGTTCGAGATCGAGCTGACGATCTCCGGCTCGGACGTGACGATCGACTTCTCCCGCGCGCCCGCCGCGCGGCCGGGCCCGATCAACTGCCCGGTGCCCTCGACGGTCTCGGCCAGCCGCGTCGCGCTGTCCATGCTGGCCGGCTCCGGCGAGCCGCCGAACGAGGGCCACTCGCGGGCGATCGAGGTCATCACGCGCCCGGGCACGCTGTTCCACCCCGAGGAGCCCGACCCGTGCTTCCTCTACGGCTGGCCGGCGCTGCAGGCGATCGAGGCGATCTACCAGGCCGTCGCCCAGGCGATGCCGACGGCGGTGACCGCCTCCAGTGGCGGCTGCATCTGCTCGCTGGTCTGGTGGGGCACGCGCGAGGCCACGGGTGAGCCGTGGGCCGAGGGCTCGCCGCACCCCGTCGGCCAGGGCGCGCACGTCCACGGCGACGGCGCCAACAGCCTGCTGCACATCGCCGAGTCCGCGACGCGCTTCGCGCCCGTCGAGGTCTGGGAGACCAAGAACCCCTGGTTGATGGAGCAGGTCGGGCTGATCCCCGACTCCGGCGGCCCCGGCCAGCACCGCGGCGGCCTCGGCGTGCAGTTCGACTTCCAGCTGCTGGAGGACTGCTACGCCACGACCGTGGTCGACCGCACCAAGAACCCCGCCTGGGGCCTGGAGGGCGGGCAGCCCGCGCACATCCCCAACGGCGCGAGCCTGCGCCAGCCCGACGGCACGCGGCGCCAGGTCAACAAGGCCACGCGCATCGTGATCGAGAAGGGCTCGACGCTGGAGCTCACCTGCGGCGGCGGAGGCGGCTACGGCCCGCCGTCGGCCCGCGACCCCGAGGCCGTGCACGCCGACGTCCGCGAGGGCTACATCACCGAGGCGCAGGCGCGGATCGACTACCCCGACGCGTTCGCGGATCGGTGAGCGTCGCCCCCAACGCACCCGCCGCCCCGCTCGCGACGCCGTCGCCGGTCGCCGGCGCGGGTGCGGGGGGCGCGCGCGGCGGCGTCTGGCGCAGCACGCTGCTGGGCGGGCCGCTGGCCACGACGGCGACCGTCGTGCTCGGCGTGCTGATCGTCGCCGCGATCATCGGCCCCGTCATCTGGGGCAAGGACCCGGCGGGGATCGACGTCGCCAACGCGCTGCAGGCGCCGTCGGCCGCGCATCCGATGGGCACCGACGCCAACGGGCGCGACGTGCTCGCCCGCTTCCTCTCGGGCGCGCGGCTGTCGCTGGCCGTCGCGCCGATCGTCGTCCTCGTCGGCGCGCTGCTCGGCGGGCTGCTCGGCGTCCTGGCCGGCGTGACCGGCGGCGTCGTCGACTCGGTCATCGGCCGGGTGATGGACGCGATCCTCGCCTTCCCGCCGCTGATCCTGGCGATGGCCGTCACGGTCGGCCTCGGCACCGGCGTCGTCACCGCGGGCGTCGGGATCACGCTGACGTCGATCCCCTGGTACGCCCGGCTGCTGCGCAGCGACGCGCTGCGCATCCGCCACCGGCCGTTCATCGAAGCGGCGCAGGCGCTCGGCGCCACGCGACGGCGCGTGGTGCTGCGCCACGTCGTCCCGCACGTGATGCCGACGCTGCTGGTCCAGGCGGCCAGCGTCTTCGGCTACGCGATCCTCACGCTCGCCGCGCTCGGGTTCGTCGGGCTCGGCGCGCAGCCGCCGACGGCGGAGTGGGGCTCGATGATCACCGACGGCCTGCAGTACACGCTGACCGGCCAGTGGTGGATCGGCGTCTTCCCCGGCGTCGGCGTCTTCCTCGCCGTCACCGCGGCCAACATCCTCGCCGACCGCGCCGGCGAGGTCCTCGACCCACGATCCCGGGAGAGCTGACCATGCTGCGCTTCCTCACCGGCCGCGTCCTCGGCGGGCTCGTCTCGATCTTCGGCGCGTCGGTCATCGCGTTCGTCTTCCTGCGGGCGCTGCCGGCCAACCCGGCGCGGCTCGTGCTCGGCCCGCTGGCCTCCAACGAGGCGGTCAACGCGCTGCGCCACCAGATGGGGCTCGACGACTCGCTGCCGGTCCAGTACTGGCACTACATCTCGGACTTCCTCACCGGCAACTGGGGGTTCTCCTACACCGCCGGCGAGCCGGTCCGCGACCAGATCGGCGCGCGGCTGCCGGCGAGCCTCGAGCTCGGCCTGTGGGCGTTCCTGTTCGCCTTCTTCTTCGCCGTGCTGCTCGCGCTGCTGACGACCTACCGGCGCCGCCCGTGGCTGGACGGCGGCACGCGCTTCGCCGCGTTCGTCGG
>DASYBY010000593.1:0-8054 GCA_036500525.1 Baekduia sp.
TACAAGCCGGGCAACCTGATGGCCCGGATCGCCGACCCGAGCGAGATCGCGAGCATCGCGGTCTTCCTCTCGTCGGAGGCCTCGTCGTTCATGACCGGCTCCGACGTCGTCGCCGACGGTGGAGGGCTCCTGGCCTGAGGCAGACGGCCATCGCAGGCGGCAACGACAAGGGGCCCGGCGAACGCCGGGCCCCTTTTGTCGCATCCCCTGCGCCCCCGCGGGGGCGGTGCCTCAGTTGGCCGTGGCCGCGGTCACCGTGACCGGGATCGACGCCGGCACCGACGGCGTGGCCATCTCCTCGACGTCCGGCTCGTCGAACCCGCCCTTGGCGACCCCACGCGGGATCAGCAGGGCGAGCAGGAACCCCACGAACAGGACGCACGCCGTCGTCAGGAAGAGGTGCGTGAAGCCACTCTCCACCGAGATCGGCGTCCCCGGCACGAACTCCGCGGTGATGAACGCGACGAACACCGCGGTCCCGATGTTCGACCCGAAGCTCGAGATGATCGAGAGCATCGACGAGACGGTCGCCACGCTGTCCCGTGGCGCCTGGGTCAGCACCACGCTGAACGACGACGTGAACACGAACATCAGCGACGGCGCGAACACGAGGCCGCCGACCAGGAAGAACCACACGCTGCTGTGGAACTGCCACCAGAACAGGAAGACCGCCGTCAGGCCCAGCTGCCCGACGATCATGATCGTCCGGGCCCCCGACTTGTTGACGATCGGCCCGACGAAGGACCCCGAGAAGCCCATCGCGAGGCTGGCCGGGATCAGGATCGCCCCCGCCCCGAGCACGGTCGCGGTGAACCCGTAGCCGGCGATCGCCCGCGGCACCTCGGCGAAGTTCGTGATGCCGATGTAACACGTGAACGCCGCGAACGTCATGCACGCGTACGAGCAGAACGTGGGCAAGAGTCTCTTGTCCTTCAACAACGACGGATGGATCAGCGGGTCGGCCTTGGTCATGTGCTGGTAGTTCCACCAGATGACGGCGCCGAGGATGCCGAGGCCGAAGCAGATCAGCGTCCGCGAGTCGGTCCGGCCCCAGGTGCTGCTCTCGCTGAACGCGACGTCGAGCAGGCCGAGGAAGATCGCCAAGCCCAGCGCGCCCTTCCAGTCGAGCTTGACCTTCGCCCGCGTGACCGACTCCGGCACGAAGAAGAACGTCCCCGCCAGCGCGATCAGGTTCAACCCCATCGAGAAGAAGAAGACGACGTTCCAGTTGTAGTGCGCCGCGAGGAACAGGCCGCCGATCATGAACGAGGGGGCGATGCCGATGCCCTGGATCCCCGAGATCATCCCGACCCCTCGGCGCTGCGTGCCGACCGGTGTGCGGTCACGCAGGATCGCCAGCGTCAGCCCCTGGCTGCCGGCGATGCCGACCATGCCGCGGCCGATGGCCAGCGGGATGAAGCTCCCGGCCGTGGCCGCGATGAAGTTGCCGCAGAACTGGATGCTGAGGACACACAAGAGGATCCTCCGGTGTCCGTACATATCACCGACCTTGCCGAGCAGCCCGTTGCTGGCGGCGCTGATCAGCAGCGGTGCGATCGTCGCCCACTGCGCCTGGGTCGGCGTCAAGTGCAACGACTTCGCCAGCACGCCGGCCATCGGCGCGGCGACGAAGGACCCCATCTCGGTGACCAGCGCGATCCCGCAGATGATCGTGAGCACCAGCCACGGTGTGCTCCCGCTCCCCACCCGATCGCGGAAGATCCCGTTGCCGCCACTCGGGCTGGCGCCCACGGCGGCGGGGCGGCCCGGACGCTCACGCATCGGGCACCGCCGATCCCCTGAACGGCATGACACTGATTCGCAGCACAGTGGGCTGCGCGTAGATCTCCACTACGACCCTCCTCCTGGCTCACCCGCGGACTGCAGGGGTCGTCGCCACTGAGGACCGATGGGACATCGGCCCGCCAGCGTTCTGGCCCGCGCACTGCGCGGCTCTCTCCAACACACCTTCCCCAACCTCCCCGGCGTCGCCGCTGGGGAGGGACCTGAGGCATCCTAGGCAGACGCTGGGCATTGTGTCAACTGACACGACTACGGACTTTTTCACTAGGTCAATCAGGGGTCCAGTGCGTTCCGACTTCTGCAGAAGGTCTTCGTCGTCTCGTAGAACCAACGAGATGAATTGACACTTGACTAGACGCGCTGTCCAGAGTAGAAATGCCACGTCCACTGAGTTCCGAGCGAGTGGGGGAGAGCATGAGCGCGAACGGGCTGGAAGCGGTGCGGTCGACGCTGGGCGAAGGCCTGCCGGCGCCGCACATCGTGGGGCTGGGCGGCACGACCCGGCAGGACTCGTCGACCGAGCGGGCGCTGGCCGCCGCCCTGTCGGCGGCCGCCGCGGCGGGAGCGACGACCACGCTGCTCGGCGCCGCGGACCTGGACCTGCCGCTCTACGCCCCGGAGCGGCCCGGCCGCGATCCGCGGGCCGTGCGGCTGGTGGACGAGATCCGCCGCGCCGACGGGGTGATCCTCGCCTCGCCGGGCTACCACGGCTCGATGTCGGGCCTGGTGAAGAACGCCATCGACTACTTTGAGGACCTTCGCGATGACGCGCGGCCGTACCTCGACGGGCGGTCGGTCGGCTGCATCGTCTGCGCCTACGGCTGGCAGGCCAGCGTGACCACGCTGCAGGCGATGCGGGCCACGGTCCACGCGCTGCGCGGCTGGCCGACGCCGCTCGGCGTCTCGATCAACTCCGCCGAGCCGGTCTTCGGGCCTGACGGCACGGTCGTCGACCTCGACGCCGCGGCGCGGCTGGCGATGCTCGGTACCCAGGTCGTCCGCTTCGCCCACGTCCACGCGGCGGCGGCAGCGCGATGAGCGAGGCCGTCGAGGGCGCCGTCGCGCGGCTGCGCGACGGCGGCATGGTCGCGGTCGTCGACGCGGCCGAGGCGCCCGGCGCGCACGTCGGCGAGCTGGTGCTCGCCGCGCAGGACGCGACGACCGAGGCCATCACCTTCCTGGCGACCCACGGCGGGAGCCTGCTCTGCCTCGGCGAGCAGACCGACGGCGAGGAGCCGCTGCCGCTCCCCGCGCGCCTCGTGGCGCCGGATGCGCTGGCGCCCGAACGCCGCGCCCACGCGCACGGTGCGCTGGCGCTGCTCGCCGTGGCCGGGCTGCGGCCCGTCGCGCTGAGCTGCGCGGTCACCGATGGCGCGGGCGTGCTCGCCGGCCGCGAGGACGTGCTCGCGCTCGCGACCGAGCATGCCCTGCCAGTCGTCACCCTCGAAGAGCTGGAGGGGCTGCCGACCGCGCGCATCGAGCGCGTCTGCAGCGCCGACCTGCCGATCGGCCGCGGCGGCTTCACGGCGATCGGCTACCGCGACCGCGCCGACGGCCGCGAGCACCTGGCGCTCGTCCTCGGCGACGTCGCCGGGCGCGGCGCGCTCGTGCGCGTGCACACGGAGTGCCTCGCGGGCGACGTCTTCCGCGCGAGCGGCTGCGACTGCCGCGGCCGCCTCGAACGGGCGCTGGACGCGATCGGCCGCGAGGGGCGCGGCGCGGTCGTCTACCTCCGCGGCCCCGACGACGGCCTGCGGCTCGGCCATCCCGTCGCCGCCCCCGAGGACCCGGCGGCCGTCGGGATCCTGCGCGACCTCGGCGTCCTCGCCGCCCGCGTGATGACCGACGACGCGCACACGCGCGACGCGCTGCGGCGCGGCGGCGTCGAGGTGCTCGGGCCGATCCCGGCGCCCATCCCTTCGCAGAGCCACCGACCCCTCGAATCGGTCGGTTGACCATGACCACACGAGCACCAGGAGCGTCCCGATGAAGTTCTCCATGATCTTCGAAGCCCAGCTGTCCGATCCCACGGCCGACCGCGAGGCGGCCACGATCCGCGACTGCATCGAGCAGGCGGTCTTCGCCGAGGAGGTCGGGTTCGACGGCATCTGGGCCGTCGAGCACCACTCCACCGTCGGCTACTCGCACATGAGCGCGCCCGAGATCTTCCTCTCGGCGGTCGCCGCCCGGACGTCGCGGATCCGCATCGGCCACGGCGCGGTGTGCATGGCCTTCAACTACAACTACCCGACGCGCGTCGCCGAGCGCGCCGCGATGCTCGACGTGATCTCCGAGGGCCGGGTCAACCTCGGCGCGGCGCGCGGCGCGACCGACCAGGAGCTCTCGCTCTGCAACGTCGACCGCGACAGCACCAAGGCCGAGGTCGAGGAGACCCTGCGCCTGGTCGCCGCCGCATGGCGCGGTGGCGAGGCGAGCTTCACGTGGGACAGCGACCTGCTGAAGGTCAAGGCGGCCGAGGGCCGGCCGCTGCACACGATCCTGCCGCGGCCGATCCAGTCGCCCCATCCGCCGCTCTACCTGGCCTGCAGCTCGCCGGAGACCGTCGAGACCGCCGCGCGCTACGGCGTCGGCGCGCTCGTCCTCGGCTTCGCCGGGACCCACGCCGTCGCCGACATGCGCCGCCGCCACCTCGACGCGATCGCCACGCGCGACCCCGCGGGCCTCGTCTCGCCCGGCGTCACCAACGACGAGTTCGTCGCGCTCTGCCCGACGCTCATCCTCGACGACCGCGACGAGGCGATCCGCAAGGGCGCCCGCGCCCAGCGGTTCTTCGCCGAGTCCATCAGCTACTGGGCCGCGCCCGACGGCACGCCGTGGGCGACCGACACCGAGGACGAGGACAACCTCGCCTACATGCGCGCGCGCACGGCCGAGGGCGGCCGGACGACGGCGACCTTCAACCCCGAGCACGCCTACGGCACGCCCGAGGACGCGATCGCCTACGTCCAGCGGCTGCAGGACGCGGGCGTGACCGAGGTCATGTGCTTGATCCAGATGGGCACGCTGTCGCAGGACGACCAGCTGGAGACCATCCGCCAGTGGGGCGAGCACGTCATCCCGCACTTCCGCGGGGAGGCCGACGGCGCCGTCACCTCCGGGGGCATGCAGTGGGTCGTCTAGAGGAGCGCTTCGCGCCGCCGGCCGAGTTCGCCGCGCACGCCGCGGTCACCGACCCGGCGATCTACGAGGAGGCCGCGGCCGACCCCGAGGCCTTCTGGGCGCGGCAGGCCGAGGCGCTGCACTGGGACCGCCGCTGGGACCGGATCCTCGACTGGGACAACCCGCCGTTCGCGGAGTGGTTCCAGGGCGGGCAGCTCAACGTCGCCTACAACTGCGTCGACCGCCACGTCGAGGCCGGCCTCGGCGAGCGCGTCGCGCTGCACTGGCGGGGGGAGGAGGGCGAGGAGGAGGACATCACCTACGCCGACCTGCACCGCGACGTCCAGCGCTTCGCCAACGCGCTGACCGACCGCGGCATCGCCGCCGGCGACGTCGTCGGGATCTTCCTGCCGATGATCCCCGAGGTCGTCGTCGCGATGCTCGCCTGCGCCCGCATCGGCGCGCCGCACAACGTGGTCTTCGGCGGGTTCTCGGTGGAGTCGGTGCGCGAGCGCATGGTCTTCTCCGACGCCAAGGCGCTGATCACCGTCGACGGCGCGCGGCGCAAGGGCAAGACGGCGGCGATCAAGCAGCAGGTCGACGCGGTGATGGGCGACGTGCCCTCGCTGGAGACGATCTTCGTCGTGCGGCGCACGGGCGTCGAGGCGCCGATGGCCGACGGGCGCGACGTGTGGTTCGACGAGGCGATGGCCGCCGCGGCGCCCAAGTGCCCGGCCGTGCCGATGGACGCCGAGCACCCGCTGTTCATCCTGTACTCGTCGGGCTCGACGGCGAAGCCGAAGGGGATCGTCCACAGCACGGGCGGCTACCTGACCGGCGTCGCCTACACCCACCGGTTGGTCTTCGACCTCAAGCCCGAGACCGACGTGTACTGGTGCTCGGCCGACGTCGGCTGGATCACCGGGCACTCCTACATCGTCTACGGGCCGCTGGCCAACGGCTGCACGTCGGTGATGTACGAGGGCGCGCCCGACTACCCGCACAAGGACGTCTGGTGGGACGTCGTCGAGCGCTACGGCGTGACGACGCTCTACACGGCGCCGACGGCGATCCGCGCCTGCATGAAGTGGGGCGTCGAGCACCCGCAGCGCCACGACCTCTCGTCGCTGCGCCTGCTGGGCAGCGTCGGCGAGCCGATCAACCCGAAGGCCTGGCTCTGGTACCACGACGTGATCGGTGGCGGACGCTGCCCGATCGTCGACACGTGGTGGCAGACCGAGACCGGCCACATCATGATCAGCCCGCTGCCCGGGCTGACCGAGACCAGGCCGGGGTCGGCGACGCAGGCGCTGCCGGGCATCGTCGCCCAGGTGGTCGACGAGCAGGGCGAGGACGCGGGCACCGAGCAGGGCCTGCTCACGCTCCGCACGCCGTGGCCGGGGATGCTGCGCGGGCTCTACCGCGACGACCAGCGGTTCCTCGATACCTACTGGAAGAAGTTCGGCCGCGAGGTGTACTTCGTCGGGGACGCGGCGCGCCGCGACGAGGACGGGTGCTTCTGGGTCATCGGCCGCGTCGACGACGTCATCAACGTCTCCGGCCATCGGCTGTCGACCGCGGAGGTCGAGTCGGCGATCGTCTCGCACGGGGCGGTCGCCGAGGCGGCGGTCATCGGCCAGGCCGACGAGGACACCGGGCAGGCGATCACCGCGTTCGTGACGCTGCGCGGCGGGGTGGAGGGCGACGACGCGATGGTCGCCGACGTGCGCGAGCACGTGGCGCAGCGCATCGGCAAGCTCGCCCGGCCCAAGCACGTCTTCTGGGCCGACGACCTGCCCAAGACGCGCTCGGGCAAGATCATGCGCCGGCTGCTGCGCGACATCGCCGAGGGCCGCGAGCTCGGCGACGTCACGACGCTGCGCGATCCCGACGTCGTCCTGGCGATCGAGGCCCGCGTGCGCACGGCCGGGGCCGCGACCGCCGAGGCGCGCTGATGTACGTGGAGATCGACCTGGCGCAGGACGAGCCCGCGCTGAGGCTCCTGGAGCGCGACGACTTCCAGCGCTTCAAGTTGGTGCTGCGCGGCGCGGAGGACCTGCCGCGCGCGTCCGTCGCGCTCGGCGCGGCGGGACGGCTGGTCGACCGCGAACGGGCGCTGCTGCGCATCGACGCGGTGCGCGAGCTGGCCGGGCCCGAGGGCGCGACCGACGCGTGGCGCGAGCGGTTCGACGGGATGCTCGCGTACGCCGAGCAGAAGGGCTGGATCGACCAGGGGCACATCGAGGCCCACTGCGAATGGGAGGGCGGGACGGCATGACCACCGACATCACGGTCGAGCAGGACGCGGGCCTGGGGATCGCGATCGCCAAGGACGTCATGGTCGCGATGCGCGACGGCGTCGAGCTGGCGACCGACGTCTACCGGCCGGTGGGCGCGGAGGGGCCGGTGCCCGTGGTCTTCCAGCGCACGCCGTACGACAAGGAGATGGCGGTCGCCGGCGCCGAGGTCTCGCGCTTCGTGCGCGCGGGGTACGCCTACGTGGCGCAGGACGTCCGCGGGCGCGCGCGCTCGGGCGGCGCCTTCGACCCGTTCGTCAACGAGGCGTCCGACGGTGAGGACGCCATCGCCTGGCTCGCCGAGCAGCCGTGGTGCGACGGCCAGGTGGCGATGCTCGGGCAGTCCTACGTCGGTGCGACGCAGTGGATGGCCGCCGGCCGCACGCCCGCGGCGCTGAAGGCGATCTCGCCGCAGATCACCTCCGCCAGCTACTACGAGGGCTGGAGCTACCAGGGCGGCGCGCTCGAGTTGGGGTTCCTGCTCGCCTGGACGCTCGGTAACCTCGGCCTGGCCGAGATGGGCCGCCGCCTCGGCGCCGGGACCGCGACACCCGCGGAGTTCGGCGCGATCGTCGGGGTCAACGACCGCATCGAGGAGCTCTACCGGCGGCTGCCGCTCACCGGTCTGGAGGAGCTGCGCGACGTCGCGCCGTACTTCTTCGACTGGCTCGAGCACCCGACCGACGACGCGTTCTGGAAGCAGACCGCGCCGCGCGAGCGCTACGACCAGGTCGCGGTCCCGTCGCTGAACATCGGCGGCTGGTACGACTGCTTCCTCGGCGGCACGCTGGCCAACTACCGCGCGATCAAGGAGCAGGGCGGCGACGATCCCGC
>DASYBY010000594.1:0-1794 GCA_036500525.1 Baekduia sp.
TGTGCACGACGATCGACTGGTCGCGATCATGAGCTTCTCGGTGACGGTGCGCGATCACATCATGATCGCCCACAGCCTCTCGGGCGAGGTGTTCGGCCCCGCCCAGCGCCTGCACGGAGCCACCTACCTGGTCGACGCGACCTTCAAGGCCGACGAGTTGGATGCCGATGGCATCGTGATCGACATCGGGCTGGCATCCCGGGCCCTCCAGACCATCACCGGGTCGCTGTCGTACCGCAACCTCGACGAGGAGCCCGATCTGACGGGCCTCAACACGACGACCGAGCGGCTGTGTCAGCTGATCGGCGACCGGCTCGCGGCCGAGGCGCGCGGTGGCTCGTTCGGCCAGGCCCGGCTGACGGGCATCGCCGTGACGTTGCACGAGTCGCACATCGCGTGGGCCTCGTACGAGGTGGCGCTGTGACGGTCGGCCGTGTTGCCCGGTTCATCGTCCCCGCTGGCGTGAACGATCCCGAGCGGGTCAGCGGCGGCAACGTCTACGACCAGCGGGTGCGCGACGGGCTCGCCGCCCGCGGCTGGGATGTCGGCATGGCCGAGGCGCACGACGACGGCGCGGTGTCCGCCGCGCTCGACGAGGTTCCCCGCCGCGGCACGGTGCTCGTCGACGGCCTGGTCGCCGCCTGGGATCCGGACGCGATCGCGGCCGCGGCCGCACGCGCCCGCGTCGTCGTGCTCGCGCACATGGTCGCCGGCGCCTTCGCCGGCGCGGAGGCAGAGCTCGTTGAACGTGAACGCCGCGCGCTCGGTCACGCCACCCGTGTCATCGCGACCAGCAACTGGACCGCGTCAGAGCTCGTGCGCCAAGGGATCGTGGAGCGCGAGAGGCTGACCGTCGCCGTTCCGGGGTCGACCGGCGGGCCGTCCGCCCGCGGCCGCGCCGGAGAACTGCTCTGCGTCGGCGCCGTTGCTCGGCATAAAGGTCACGACATCCTGCTCGATGCCCTGGACGGGCTGCGAACGCTCGACTGGACATGCACGATGGCCGGGCCGCGCGACGTCGACCCGGCATTCGCCGAGCGGGTCGTTGCGCAGGCCGCCGCCTTCGGGCCGCGGGTTCGCCTGACCGGCGTGCTGCACGCCGACGCGCTGGCGAACGCCTATCGGAACTCGGGCCTGTTGATCGCTCCCTCGCGCACCGAGAGCTTCGGCATGGCCATCGCCGATGCCCGGCGGCGGGGGTTGCCGGTGATCGCGGCGGCCGTCGGCGGCATCCCCGAGGCGGTGTCGGGCGGCGGCGCTCTGCTGGTTGAGCCCGAGGATGTCGACGCGCTCGCCGATGCCTTGAGGCGATGGATGACCGACTCGGGTCTGCGCGCCCGGTTGCGGGTCGAGGCCGCGCTGGCCCGCCCGCGCGCAACGCGCTGGGCCGACACCGTTGCGCGCGTCGACCGAGCCCTGGTGACGGCATGAGGAACGTGTCGCCGCGCACCCGGCGACTTCTGCAGCTCGGATTCGGCGCCGCTGTGGTGGTCGGCACCGTCGCCGTCGTCGGAACCGGTCCGCTGATTCGCGGGGTGCTCGCGATCTCGCCGACCGCGATCCTGCTCGCGGTTGCTTTCACCGCGGTCGCGACCCTCGCGGCGGCATGGCGCTGGCGAACCGTGTCGGTCGCCTTGGGGCTGCCGATCACGTGGGGCGCGGCGATCGCCGCCTACTACCGCTCGCAATTCCTGAACACCGTGCTGCCGGGCGGCGTGGTGGGCGATGTGCACCGGGCCTATCGCCAGGGGTTCAGGGCGGGAGCGGTGCCGATCGCGGCACGCGCCGTCGTCA
>DASYBY010000595.1:0-3051 GCA_036500525.1 Baekduia sp.
GATCGGGCGGCCCGCGCCGATGGTCTGCGCGTTGGCGACCGGGACCTGCGTGATGTACAGCTCGGGGACGTCGTCGAGGTCGAGCGTGCGGAAGACCTGGTTGTGCAGGTTCCACGTCTCGGGCAGCTGGGCCGGGCCGAGGCGCACCGACGAGCCGAGGTACGCGGCGCGCAGCGCGCGCTCGTACCCCAGCTCGATCAGCTTGCGGACGACCTGGTCCAGCCCGGGGATCGACGCGAGCGCCGCCGTCGCCGCGCGGTCGGCGGGATGCTCGAACGCTCGCGGGGAGATGCCCTTGAGCTGGTAGCCGTCGACCGGAAGCGTCATGCGGCGATCGTGACAGGCTCCGTCGTCGCAGGCGTCCGGTCGTCCAGGGCGGCCGCCCGGTCCTCGGCGCGCGTCAGCGCCACGACCAGCGCGGTGCCGGCCAGCGCGAGCGCCGCGCAGCCGAGCCCGACGGTCTCGAACGCGCCGCCCGTCACGTGCGCCGGGACGCCCGTGCCGCCGTCGACCTGCGACAGGAACGCGCTGCCCAGCGTCGCGACGCCCACCGCGAAGCCGAGCATGTTGATGGTGTTGAACAATCCACTGGCCTCGTGCGCCTGGTCGGCCGGGACGTCGCTGATGGCGCGGGTGATGACCTGCGAGTACCCCGCGCCGAACCCGGCGCCGGCGAGCAGCAGGAGCGGCAGCGCGGCGGGATCGCTCCACGTGTCGCTGGTGCCGGTCAGCAGGCCGAGCCCGGCGTAGCCGGCGGCGGCGAGCACGAGGCCGGCGGGGGCCAGCCGGCGGCCGAGCGCGGGGGAGAGCGCCGGCACGCCGAGGCTCGTGAGCGCGAAGCCGATCGCGTACGGCGCGAACGTCAGGCCGGCGCGCAGCGGGCTGTCGGCGAGGCCCTCTTGAAGATGCAGCGTGAACGTGAACAGGAAGCCGCCGTAGGCGATCATCACGGCGGTCGGGCTCGCCATGCCGAGCCCGAAGCGGGCGCGGGCGAGCAGGCCGAAGTCGACCACCGGCGCGCCGCCGCGGGCGCGGATCCGGCGCAGGTGCGCGACGAGCAGCAGGGCGGTCGGCACGGCGGCGGCCAGGCAGATCAGCGTCCAGGGCGCCCAGTCGACCTGATGGCCGAAGACCAGCGGGACCATGACCAGGGCGATGACGCCGGTCATCAGCACGACGCCGATCCAGTCCATCGCGCGGCCGCGCGGCAGGCGCGTGACCGGCAGCAGGCGCGGCCCGACGGCCAGCAGCGCGACGCCGACCGGCACGTTGATGAGGAACACGGGACGCCACGAGGCGCCGAAGAGGTCGAGGTCGACCAGCGCGCCGCCGAGCACCTGCCCGACGACGACGCCGGCGGAGACGACGGTGGCGAGCAGGGCCATCGCCTTCATCCGCGCGGCGCCCGCGTACTGGAGCTGGATGACCGTCATGACCTGCGGGCCCATCGCCGCGGCGGCGACGCCCTGGCCGATGCGCGCGGCGACGAGGACCTCGGTCGACCAGGCGAGGCCGGCGAGCAGCGAGGTCGCGGTGAAGCCGGCCAGGCCGGCGAGGAAGAGGCGGCGGTGGCCGTGGTCGTCGCCCAGACGCGCGCCGGTGATCAGCAGCGCGGCGTAGGCCAGCGCGTAGCCGGAGATGACGAGCTGCAGCGCGGCGCCGGAGACGCCGACGTCGCGCTGGATCGCGGGGCCGGCGACGTTGACGATCGCCGTGTCGAGGCTGGCCATGAACGTCCCGGCGAGCAGGACGGCCAGGGCCACGGGGCTGGGGGTTCTGGCGGTGGAGGTCATGCGCTCACCCTCCCGGCCGCCGCGCATCCGGTCGATTCCCTCCGACGTAAAGCCCAGGGGTCAGACCCCTTTTCGCACTGCCACTGCGAAAAGGGGTCTGACCCCTTGTTGCGGGGTGACTGCGAAAAGGGGTCTGACCCCGTTGGGTAGGTTGCGGTCCATGCGTGCAGTCACCGTCAGAGACGGCGAGATCGTCGTCGCGGAGCATCCCGATCCGCAGGCCGGCTCCGGCGAGGTGCTGGTCCGTGTCCGCGCGGCCGGCCTCAACGGCGCCGACATGCTGCAGAAGCGCGGGCTCTACCCGCCACCCCCCGGCTTCGACATCCCCGCCGACGTCCCCGGCCTCGAGCTGGCCGGCGAGGTCGCCGCGCTCGGCCCGGGCGCCTCGCGCTTCGCCGTCGGCGACCGCGTGATGGCGATCGTCGTCGGCGCCGGGCAGGCCGAGCTGGCGACGGTCCACGAGCGCCAGCTGATGCCCGTCCCCGACGCCCTCGACTGGCCCGCCGCCGGCGGCTTCCCCGAGGTCTTCACCACCGCCTACGACGCCATCTTCGGCCAGGCCCAGCTGCGGTCGGGCGAGCGCCTGCTCGTCCACGGCGCGGCCGGCGGGGTCGGCACCGCCGCGGTCCAGCTCGCGACCTCGGTCGGCGCGATCGTCACCGCGACCGTGCGCAACCCCGAGAGCCGCGCCGCCGTCGCCGCGCTCGGCGCCACGGTCATCGACCCCGAGGGCTTCGGCGAGCACGGTCCGTTCGACGTGATCCTGGAGCTCGTCGGCGCGCCCAACCTCGGCGAGAACGTCGCGGCCCTTGACACGCTCGGCCGCCTCGTCGTCATCGGGATCGGCGCCGGCGCCAAGGCCGAGCTCAACCTCGGCGCGCTGCTCTACAAGCGCGGCCGGATCAGCGCCTCGATGCTCCGCGCCCGCCCGCTGGAGGAGAAGGCGGTGCTGGCGCGCGAGATCGAGCGCCGCGTCCTGCCCCTGTTCGCGCTCGGTCGTCTGCGGGTCCCGATCGCCGCCACGTTCGCCCTCGACGACGCCGCGCAGGCCTACGACAAGTTCGCCGCCGGCGGCAAGGTCGGCAAGATCGTCCTGACGATGGAGTAAGCAGTACAGCCATGAACGCCGTCGAGCGCCTGTGGCGCGCCCTCCGCCGGGAGGACTGGGAGGCCGCCGAGGCCCAGCTGTACGAGAACGCCGTCATCCGCTGGCCCCACACGGGCGAGCGCTTCGATCGCGCGATCGACTACATCACCG
>DASYBY010000596.1:0-5500 GCA_036500525.1 Baekduia sp.
AGGACGAAATCGTTGTACTTCGATGCACATCATCACTGAGCGCGTGAAAAAATGCGGTGAAGTGGAAGAGCGCCCTCCGGATTGGACGGGCATTAGACTTGGCCGTCGATGTCCACCATCCGTCCAGAGTTCGGTCCGACCCTGCCCGAGCTCCTCGGGCCCCGCGTCCGCGCCCTTCCGCGCGCCGTGCAGCTCGCGCTGGCCGTGCTCGTGGCGGTGGTCGTGCTCGTCGTCCTGTGGGCGCTCCTGCTGCGCGGCGACGGCGCCACGGCCAAGCGCGCGGTGATCGTCCGGGCGCCCGTGGCCTTCAACTTCGCCTACCGCGCCCCGTTCGCCAAGCAGCAGCTCGCCGCGGGCGAGCTGGCGCGCGTCGGCTCCAAGGAGCAGTCGTTCTCGGTGCGCGAGCTCAAGCTCCCCGCCTTCCAGGGCGACGCCGCCGGCTTCCTCCCGCTCTTCGCCGCCCAGCAGGAGCAGGCGATGGCCCGCCAGTTCCTCGGCTTCGTGTGGCGCAGCGACGAGCGGGCGAACATCAACAAGCAGCAGGGCTACGAGATCGTCTTCCAGTACCGCGGCGCCGGCGGCAAGACGGCCTACGGCCGGCGGATCTTCCTGGTGCCGAACGTGACCTCGCGCCAGGGCGCTGACATCCTGATCCGCGCCCAGCGCACCCCCGCGATCGTCCGCGCCGACGACGTCGGCAAGAACGGCGGCCTGAAGACCGCCCTGCGGTCGTTCCGCTTCGGCACCGAGCGCCCGTGAGCGCGAAACGCTCGCCCAGGGGGCGAGGTTCCGGGCGCGAGCTCGCCCAGGGGCTCGCTCGCGCTGCCGCGGTGGACCGGAGGTGAGCGACCTCGTCACCTTCGACGACTTCGCCCGCGTCGACGTCCGCGTCGGGCGGATCGTCGCCGTCGAGGAGTTCCCCGAGGCGCGCCGCCCCGCGTGGAGGCTGCGCATCGACCTCGGCGCGGAGATCGGCGAGAAGCGCTCCTCGGCGCAGATCACCAACTACGCCCGCGAGGAGCTGGAGGGCCGGCTCGTGCTGGCCGTCGTCAACTTCCCGCCGCGGCAGATCGGCCCGTTCATGTCCGAGGTGCTGACCCTCGGGACCTACCGCGGCGACACCGTGCTGCTCGTCGACCCGGCGCCGGACGCGCAGCCGGGCGATCGCCTGGGCTGAGCCCGCGGCGGCGCGGGACCCTAGGGCGTGACGACGACCGGGTCCGCGGGCGCCGTCGTGGACGGCGCGGGATCCGCGGGCGGTGCGGGCGTGGCCGACGTCGGGTCGGCGGGCGGGGCGGGATCGGCCGGGACCGGCGTCGCCACGACGGGCGGCGTGGTCTGCGACGTGCCGGGATCGGTGGCCGGCGGCGCCGGCGTGGCCGGAGCGGCGGGCGTGGGGGTGGCCTGCGGCGGCACCGGCACCGCGGGGACCGCCGGCGTGGCCGTCGACGCGCCGGGCTGGTCGGGCAGGACGGTGTTGTCGTAGCCCTCCTGCGTCGTCGCCGGGACGGTGGTCGAGCCGGGCACGGCCGTGGTCGCCCCGGTGTCGGTGGCGGCCGGGGCGGTGGTGGACGGCACCGGGGCGTGCTTGGCGACCGCGTCGTGGCCCTGGGCGGCGCTGTGCGGCGTGTCGGCGTGCTCGATCAGCGGGGTGATGCGCTGCGGCGTCGAGCGCACCGCCTTGGGCGCGGGGACGGCGGCGACCGGCGGCGCCGCGACGGGCGCCTTGACGACCTGGGCGGTCAGCGCCGGGCGATCGACGCGGTGGTGCTTGACGTGGTCGACCTCGACGGCGCCGGTCGTGACGATCGCGACCGCGGCCAGGCCGGCGGCGGTCTTGGTCGCCACCGCGCCGACGCCGGCGTAGAGCGCCGAGCCGGCGGTCGCGCCGCCCACGGTCGCGGTGCCCGTCGCCGCCGCGCCGCCGGCACCGGCGGCCGCGCTGCCCGCGCTCTGGGCCAGCAGGAACTTCTTGAGCAGCAGCAGCGGCCCGACCGGGAAGACCGCGGCCAGCGCCTTGTTGGTCTGCTTGAGCTGCTTCTTGAAGGCCGAGCAGCGGGTGCAGGTGCGCACGTGCCGGCGCACCGGCGCGCTGACGCGGGTCAGGCCCTCGGCCCACTCGCCCAGCTCCTCCCGGACCTCGTCGCAGGTCAGGCGCCGCGCCTCGGCGGCCTCGGCCAGCGAGACCCGCGCGCGGACGAGCAGCGACTTGACCGACGGCACGGTCGTCTCCATCGCCTCGGCGATCTGCTCGTAGCTCAGCGCGTCGATCTCGCGCAGCAGGAGCGCGGTGCGCTGCGTCTCGGCCAGCGTCTGCACGTCGGCGACGAGCTGGCGGAAGTCCTCGCGGTCGTCGACCTTGTCGGCCGTCGTCGTGCCGTGCTCGGCGAGGTGGACGTCCATGGAGTCCACGCCGATCGCCGTCTGCTTGCGCAGGTGGTTCAGGCAGCGGTTGCGCGCGATCCGGTAGAGCCACGGCCGCACGTTGATCGGCCGCTCGTCGGAGAGCATCGCGTTGAACGCGGCGGCGAAGACCTCCTGCAGCACGTCCTCGGCGTCCTCGCGGGAGCTGAGCATGTGCCGGCAGAACGCGAGCAGGCGCGCCTGGTAGCGCGCGACGAGCGCCTCGTAGGCCGCCTGGTTGCCGCGCCGGGTGAGCGCGACCAGCCGCTCGTCGCCCTGCAGGCGCAGCAGCGGGGTCGGGCCCCGGAGACCGGTGGCCGGTGAGTGTCGGAGTGCGGAGACTTCCACGCGCGTGGCGACGGGGTGCGAGCCCGCCGTGGATTGGAACTGCCGGCGGGGCGCGAAGTTGCGGTCGCCCACAGTGTGCCAAAGCGGCGGCTACGCTCCGCAAGGTCGCGCCCGGGTGGTGGAACTGGTCAGACACGGCCGGCTTAAACCCGGCTGTCCGCAAGGGCATGGGGGTTCGAATCCCTCCCCGGGCATCCACTGCGACGATGGAGGCGTGGCCGACCTCCGCGTCCGACTGACCCCGCGCGGCGGGCGCGACGCCGTCATGGGCCGGCGCGAGGACGGCGTGCTGATGGTCCGCGTAACCGCCCCGCCGGCCGACGGCCAGGCCAACGCCGCGCTCTGCAAGCTGCTGGCCAAGGCGCTGCGGGTGCCGCGCACGAGCGTGAGCATCGTCCGCGGGGAGACCGCCCGCGACAAGCTCGTGCGCATCGACGGTCTCAGCGCGGCCGATGCGCACGCCCGGCTCGGAACGTCCGAGCCGGGTCCTCCCGTCGCCGCCTAGGCGACCGGGGCGTCGCGGACCGCGCCGGGGGCCAGCGCGTCCAGGAACGCGTCGGCGATGTCGCGATCGCCCGAGATCTCGAGCTCGGTGCGCGAGGCGTCGGGGCCGAGGGCCTCGACCCACGCCCGCTCGGGCCCGGCGACCCGCGCGTCGGCCTCGGGGGCCGAGCGCTCCGCCAGGTCCACATGGCCCTGGCGCGACGTCAGGACGTAGCGCTTCATGTCGCCGGCGCGGCGCACCACGGTGACCTCGACCATGCCGTCGACCTCCTCGGGCATGGTCAGACCCGGCGCGCTGCGCAGGATCGCGCCGATGTCGACGGCCTCGTCGGGACGCGGAGGCGACCAGGCCCAGCGCGCGCCCCAGCGGGCGAGCGCACCGACGACCGGGAGCAGGTCCCGGGCGCGTTCGGTCAGCTCGTAGTCCACCCGCGGCGGGACCTCGCGGTACCGCTGCCGGGTGAGCAGGCCGTCAGCGACCATGCGGTTCAGCCGCGAGCGGAGCTGCTCGGTCGAGATGCCGGGCAGGACGCGCTGCAGCTCGACGAAGCGCCGTGGACCGGCGACGAGGTCACGGACGATCAACAGCGTCCACTTGTCGCCCACGAGATCCAGAGCACGGGCGTCCGGCGCCCACTGGTTGTACGGATGCCGCTTGGGGGGTGGAACGGAGGGAATGGCTGCCTCCCGGGAGACCGCATCGAAGTGGGACGGACCCTCAGCCACTACGCAGCATACTCACGTCAGCGTACGGACGCGCCGTTTTTTGGCGGACATGGACGTCCGTTGGACACCCGAGCGGGGGGAGGCGGCCGTCCGTTGGCGACCGCCCGCCGCCGACTTCTAGAAGTTCACGAGGCCCGCGAGGATCTCCTCATCGAAGGCATCCTCTGCGCCGAGGGCGGCCGCGGCGGGCGGCGCGAGCATCGGGTACGTCGCGTCCTGCTCATCGGTCATCGCCTTGAAGCGGCGCGTCGGAAGGCTCTCCGGGTGGGCGGGATCGTGCTCGAGACGGTCGTCCATGGGGACTCTCACTCTCTGTTGGTGCTTTGCACCAGTTCTACGCCTCTTGTGCCTAGGTGCAAACGCGGACCGTCGGCGGTGACACCCACACGGGTGACGATTGGAGGAAGCCTCTGAAGAGCACCGGGCGGCTTGTAGGACATGGGCACTGTCCCGCCGGGCGCCGGGGCGCGAGGATGGGCGCATGAGCATCGAGACGGAAGCGGCGACGCAGCTGCACGGCGGTCGCCTGATCGCCCGGCGGCTGAAGGCCCACGGCGTGACGAAGCTGTTCACGCTGTCGGGCGGGCACATCTTCCCGATCTACGACGGCTGTCGGGCCGAGGGCATCGACATCGTCGACACCCGCCACGAGCAGGCGGCGACGTTCGCCGCCGAGGGCTGGGCGAAGGTCACGCGCCAGCCGGGCGTGGCGGCGCTGACCGCGGGCCCGGGCGTGACCAACGGGATGAGCGCGATCGCCTCCGCTCAGCAGTCGGGATCGCCCATCGTCGTGCTGGCGGGGCGCGCGCCGGCGATGCGCTGGGGGATGGGCTCGCTGCAGGAGATCGACCACGTGCCGTTCGTCCGGCCGCTGACCAAGCTAGCGGCGACGGCCGAGTCGCCGGGCGAGATCCCGCAGCTGGTCGACGACGCGTTCGCCGCGGCGCTGCGCCCGCACTCGGGCCCGACGTTCTTGGACTTCCCGATGGACCACGTCTTCTCCGAGGGTGAGGACGCGGGCATCGAAGGCGCACTGCACGACCCGCTGAGCGAGCCGGCCGCCGAGGGGGTCGAGCGCGTGCGCGCGCTCCTGGACCAGGCCGAGCGCCCGGTGATCATGGCCGGGACGAACTTGTACTGGGGCCACGGCGAGGCGGCGTTGCTGGAGTTGGCCGAGCGTCGCGGCATCCCGGTGTACTTGAACGGCCAGGCGCGCGGCTGTGTGCCGGCCGACCACCCGCTGTTCTTCTCGCGGGCGCGGGCCGAGGGCCTGAAGGGCGCGGACCTCGCGCTGGTGATCGGCGTGCCGATGGACTTCCGGCTCGGCTTCGGCGGCGCGTTCGGCGAGGAGACCGAGATCGTGGCCATCGACGTGGCCGAGCCCGAGCGCGAGCACCCGCGCGCGGTGGCCGCGGAGCTCTACGGCGAGCTGGCCGAGGTGCTGGAGGGGCTCGCCGGCGGCGGGGCGGACACGTCGGCGTGGGTCGAGCACCTGCGCGGAGTGGAGACCGAGAAGCGC
>DASYBY010000597.1:0-1769 GCA_036500525.1 Baekduia sp.
GCTGGCCGAGCGGCTGTGCGGGCGGCTCAACGAGCTGGCGACGGAGCGGGCCTTCGTCGCAGCCGGCGGGGTGCCCGGCGGGGAGGCGGATGCCGAGACCGTGGTGATCGCGCGGGCGCACCACGGGTCGGTCTCCCGGCAAGAGCGGACCGAGATCGAGGAGGCGCTCAAGGCCGGGCGGCTGCCCGCCGTCGTCGCGACCTCCAGCCTTGAGCTCGGCATCGACATGGGCGCGGTCGACCTGGTCATCCAGGTCGAGTCGCCGCCGTCGGTGGCGAGCGGGCTGCAGCGGGTCGGCCGCGCGGGGCACAACGTCGGCGACGTCTCGCGGGGCGTCATCTTCCCCAAGTACGCCGCCGACCTCGTGCAGGCCGCGGTGGTCGCCGACCGGATGCAGGCCGGCGCGATCGAGGAGCTGCGCGTACCGCGCAACCCGCTCGACGTCCTCGCACAGCAGCTCGTGGCGATGACCGCGCTCGACGACTGGGCGGTCGACGACCTGGAGGCCGTGATCCGGAGGTCCGCGCCGTTCGCGACGCTGACGAGGTCCGTGCTCGAGGCGGTGCTCGACATGCTCGCCGGGCGGTACCCGGGCGAGGAGTTCGCCGGGCTCAAACCGCGGATCGTGTGGGACCGGGTCGCCGGGGTGGTCCATGGGCGGCCCGGCGCGCAGAAGCTCGCCGTGACCAGCGGGGGGACGATCCCCGACCGGGGGTACTTCGGCGTGTTCCTGCCCGTCGCGGAAGAGTCGGCCAAGGCCCCGCGCCGGGTCGGCGAACTCGACGAGGAGATGGTGTACGAGTCGCGGGTCGGCGACGTGTTCGTGCTCGGCGCCTCGTCGTGGCGCATCGAAGACATCACGCCCGACCGGGTGCTCGTGCTGCCCGCGCCGGGCCAGCCGGGCAAGTTGCCGTTCTGGCATGGCGACACGCCGGGGCGGCCCGCCGAGCTCGGCAAGGCGCTCGGCGCCAAGGTGCGCGAGCTGGCCGCGCTGCCCGATGAGGCGGCGGTCGCGTCGCTGACCGCGAGCGGACTCGACCCGCTCGCCGCGGGCAACCTCGTGTCGTACCTGTCCGATCAGCGGGCCGCGACCGGGCACGTGCCCGACGATAAAACGCTGGTCGTGGAGCGGTTCCGCGACGAGCTCGGCGACTGGCGGGTCGTGCTGCACTCCCCGTACGGCGACCGCGTGCACGCGCCGTGGGCCCTGGCCATCACCGCGCGGCTCCGCGAGCGCTACGGCGGGATGGACGTGCAAGCGCTGCATACCGACGACGGAATCATCATCCGGGTGCCCGACTCCGACGAGCCGCCGCCCGCGGCCATCGCGCTGCTCGACCCCGAGGAGATCGGCGACATCATCACCGCCGAGGTCGGCGGATCCGCGCTGTTCGCCTCCCGGTTCCGCGAGTGCGCCGCGCGGGCGCTGCTGCTCCCCCGCAGGCAGCCGGGACGGCGCACCCCCCTGTGGCAGCAGCGGCAGCGCAGCGCGCAGCTGCTCGAG
This sequence comes from Baekduia sp., assembly GCA_036500525.1. Classification (GTDB taxonomy): domain Bacteria; phylum Actinomycetota; class Thermoleophilia; order Solirubrobacterales; family Solirubrobacteraceae; genus Baekduia. Next base: position 1,505 of record DASYBY010000597.1, read on the forward strand.
ATCGCGGCCCAGTTCCCCGGCTTCCCGATCACGCTCGAGACCGTCAGGGAGTGCCTGCAGGACGTGTTCGACGTGCCCGCGCTCACGGAAGTGCTCCGCGACCTCGCCGCGCGCCGGATCCGCCTCGTCGAGGTGGAGACCGTCACGCCGAGCCCCTTCGGGCGGAACCTGCTCTTCCGGTACGTCGGCGCGTTCATGTACGAGGGCGACGCGCCGCTCGCCGAGCGGCGCGCGCAGGCGCTCGCGCTCGACCCGGCGCTGCTCG
>DASYBY010000598.1:0-2939 GCA_036500525.1 Baekduia sp.
AGCACGCTCGTGCCGAGCACCGCGGTCGACGTCGCCTGCGTCGCGGCGCCGAGCCACGGCAGTGCCGCGGGCGAGTGCCCGTTCTTGTGCCGCCACGGCTGGAAGTGATCCGACGTGGCGACGAGCTCCAGCCCGACGCGCTCCGCATGCCGCGTGTACTCCAGCAGCGTCCGGGGGTCGAACTGCTCTGCCGAAGCCTTGTAACCGATGCGAACGCCCATGAACGCACCCTAGCCAACCGGCAGTTCGACCCCCGGAGCCCGGGCTCAGCTCACGTCGGGCGCCGTCAGGCAGGCCGCCCCGCCGCAGACGTCGACCAGCGAGCCGCCCGGCGCCAGGAAGGCCGCCTTCTGCGCGCGCGCCGCGGGCGTGCGGCGGACGTGCTCGTGCGGATCCTGCAGCCCCGTGTTGGGGTGGTTGGCCAGCGGCGGCACGGTGACCACCGACGGCCCGCCGTCCCAGTACTCGATCGCCGACCCGGCGAACGGGAACGACGCGATCGCCGGGATCCCCCACGACGGCTTCCTCTGCGCCGAGCGGCCGGCCGGCAGGATCGGCGTGTGGATCGACGCGCCGATCGTGCGCGCCTCGACGTCGGCTTGGAACGGCGTCACCTGGTGATCGCCGAAGGCCACGTCGAGCAGGATGGTGTGCTTGGGCGTGTTCGGCAGCGGGCTCGTCGTCATGTGCTGGGCATAGCCGTCGCCCTCGCCGCGATCCCACAGCAGCTGCGCGAGGTCGAGCACCAGCGGCCGCTCCAGCTGATCGGTGTAGGCGGGGTACATGACCGCCGAGTACGTGTCGAAGTCCGACGAGCGCGGGAGCAACACGGAGTAGTTGATCCCCGGCACGCCGAGGACCGCGTGCGTGAAGTCGGGCGCCAGCGCCGCCAGCGCGCCGCCGGCGATCCCGCCCTGGCTGTTGCCGTCGTAGGCGATCTGCCCGGTCTGGACGATCGGCCGCCCACCGACCTGCAGCAGCGGCGAGGACGCGAGCCCGTTCGGGTGCGCCATCAGCCGCCCGAGCACGAGCGCGTCGAGGAAGCCCTGCTGCAGCCGGTCGGCGATCGTCGGCATGTGCGAGAAGTCCGACAGCACGCCGATCGCGTTGGGGATGTCCTCGGCCGACATGCCGATCCACGGCGCGGCGCACAGCACCTCGTTGCCCTCGGTCGCCATCGGCGGCAGGTCGGGGTTGGTGACGACCTCCTGCTCGGAGCCCAGCAGCCCGTGGCCGTAGAGGACGAGGCGCGCCGGGTGGTCGGGCGTCGCGGTCGCCGGCACCACGCAGGTGAAGCGCGCCTGGTAGGTGCCCGTCTGCTTCGGGAGCCCGTTGGCGCCGAGCGCGAACTGCGAGCCCACGCCGCACGCCTTGGTCAGGTAGCACGGCACCGCCACGGTGCCGCGCAGCACCTGGGCGAAGCGCCCCGCGGCGGAGGCTTCGTCGCCGACCAGCGGCTGCGTCTCCAGCGTGAAGGCCGGGGCGTTGCCGGCGACCACGCCGTCGGCGAGGTTCGTGTCGCCGAGCGCCTTGAAGGTCGCGTCGCGCATCGACAGCACGCGGCCGGCCAGCGACTGGTCGGCTTGCCCTTGGCGGTGCGGGGCATCTCGGAGGTGCGCAGCACGACGCTGCGCCCGGTCGGCGTGCGCTTGTCGGCCTTCGTGAAGGCGTCGTTGGGGAACGGCAGCAGGCAGGCGGCGTCGTCGAGGCGATCGCAGCCCGCGCCGGACGGCGGGGCGGTGGCCGCGTGCGCGGCGGTGGACGTGGCGGCCAGGACGAGGCCGAGGAGGACCGCTCGGGACAGCGGCATGCGACGGGACATCGCGCGACCCTACGCCGGTCGCGCGACGGATCACGCCGCGGCGACGAACTCCCGCACCGCGTCGAGGTACTCCGGCACGTCGAGCAGGAACGAGTCGTGGCCCCACGGCGAGGCCACGAGCCGCTCGTCCACCACGCCCAGACCGCCGGCGCGCAGGCCCGCGGCGAGCGCGACCGAGTGCTCGGGGCCGAAGCGCCAGTCGGAGTCGAAGGCCACGACCAGCGCGCGCGCCGCCGGGTCCAGCGTGACCGGCGCGCCGAACGGGTCGAAGGCATCCATGATGCGCGTCAGGTAGAGGTAGGACAACGCGTCGAAGCGCGCGAGGAAGATCGCCGCCTGGTGCTCCAGGTAGGTCTCGACGTCGTAGGCGGGGTCCAGCCATCGCGCGCCGTCGTCCACCGACGCCCACCCCGCGGGCTCCGCGCGCGTGAACTTCCGCGCCATCCCCTCCTCCGAGAGGTAGGTCACGTGCGCGAGCCGGCGCGCGGTCGCCAGCCCGCGGTCGGGCCGCACGCCGTGGCGCGCGTAGTCGCCGCCGCGGAAGTCGGGGTCGTCGAGGATCGCCCGCCGCGCGACCGCCGACAGCGCGATGTTCTGGGCGCTCAGCCGCGGGCTCGCGCCGACGAGCACCGCGTTGGCGATCTCCCCCGCCGCGTCGATCAGCCACTGCACGATCTGCATCCCGCCCATCGAGCCGCCGATCGCGGTGTGCAGCCGCGCGATCCCCAAGTGCGACAACAACCGCCGGTGGACGGTGACGAGGTCGGCGATCGCCAGCGGCGGGAAGTCCAGGCCGTAGGCGTGGCCGGTGCGCGGGTCGGTCGACGACGGCCCGGTCGTCCCCCGGCAGCCGCCGAGCAGGTTGGGGCAGATGACGAAGAAGCGCTCCGTGTCGATCGGCCGGCCCGGGCCGATCATCGCGCTCCACCAGCCGTCGGGGCCCGAGGCCTCGGCGTCGCCGGTCAGCGCGTGGCAGACGAAGACCGCGTTGTCGCCGGCGGCGTTCAGCGTGCCGTAGGTGCAGTAGGCGACCTCGACCGGCGCCAGCGTGCGCCCGCAGGCCAGCGCCAGCGGGTCGCCCTCGTCGAAGAGGACGACCCGCTGCGCACCGCCGGAG
>DASYBY010000599.1:0-5413 GCA_036500525.1 Baekduia sp.
GGACCGCCGGCGATGCGGGCGCGCGCCGACCGGTCGTGACCTTCACGCTCTGCGATGGCTCGGAGGTCCAGCCGAGCGTGTCGACGGCGACGATCCGGTAAGTGTGGGACTGCGCGAGCGGCAGCCCGGTGAGGTGCGCGAGGGTGCTCTTGGTCGTCTGCACGGTCCGGCCGTCGCGCACCAGGCGGTAGCCGGCGATGCGGGCGCCGAACGCGCGCGCCCGGCCCCACGACAGCGCCGCGGCGGTGTCGGTCACGTCGGAGGCCGCGGGCGCGACCGGCGGCTTGGGCGGCACGTGCCCGGCCTTGAGCGTCACCGTAGAGGACCAGGGGCCGACGCGGCCGGCGGTGTCGAGCACGGCAAGTTGGAGGCGTTGGGTGCCGTGGGCAGGAACGCGCAGCGTGACCGAGCGGTGCTTGAGCGTCATGGCGGTCCGGCCGTCGCGCCGCAGACGGTAGCCGCGGACCGGGTGCGCGCCGGGCATCGGCGGCTCCCAGGAGAGCGTGACGCGACCGCCGCGGTGCGGGGTGGTCGACAGCCCCTGGACCGCCGCGGGCGCCGGGCCCTTGCCGCGGACGTGCACGGTCGCGTGGCACCGCGTGCGGGCGCCGCGCAGGACCGCGGTGACCGTGATCGTCGCCGCGCGGCTCGGCGCGAGCGAGACGCGCATCTGTCGTGCGCTCGTCTGCCCGACCACCGCACCGTCGCGCGCGACGCGGAAGGAGAGCTTGGGCGGGTGGCCCGCCGGGACGCGCCAGCGGAGGGTCCCGCCCGCGCCGTCGCGATCGACGGCGAGGCGGAGGCCCGCGGGGGCGACGGTCGCGCAGGCGACGGGCGCGGACGCCCGCGCGGCGCCCACGGCGGCCACCGCCGGCACCAGCGCTCCGGCGATCAACGTAAACAGGATGACAAGGCGACGGGTCACGGCTTACTCCACGGTCACGGTCTTGGCGAGGTTGCGCGGCTGGTCGACGTTGCGCCCGCAGGCGAGCGCGACGTGGTAGGCCAGCAGCTGCAGCGGGACGACGGCCAGCAGCGCCTGCAGCGCCGGGGAGGCCTCGGGGACGCGGACGACGTCGTCGGCGTGGGCCGCGACCGCCTCGTCGGTCTCGCAGGCGATCGCGGTGACGCGCGCGCCCCGGGCGCGGACCTCGGCCATGTTGGAGTGCACCTTGTCGAGCAGCGGCCCGGCCGTCGCGACGCACACGACCGGCGTCTGCGGCGAGAGCAGCGCGATCGGCCCGTGCTTCATCTCCCCCGCCGGGTACGCATCAGCCGGGATGTAGGAGATCTCCTTCAACTTCAACGCGCCCTCCATCGCGATCGCCGCGCCCGCCTGCCGGCCCAAGAACATCACCATGGGCGCACCGGCGAACGCACCCGCCACGCGGGCCGCCCACGGGTCGGCCACCGCGATCGCCCGCTCGAACAGGTCCGGCAGCGCCGCCAGCTCGGCCGCGATCGCCCGCCGCTCGGCCACCCCCAGCGCACCCCGCGCCGCCGACAGCCGCAGCCCCAACGCCGCCAGCGCGGCGACCTGCGCGGTGAACGTCTTGGTCGCCGCGACCCCGATCTCCGCCCCCGCGCACGTCAACAGCACGGCGTCGGCGTCCCGCGCGGCCTGCGAGTCGCTGTTGTTGGTCAACGCCAGCACACGCCCGCCGCGCGCCTGCGCCGCGCGCATCGCCGCGAGCGTGTCGGCGGTCTCCCCCGACTGGCTGATCCCGATCAGCAGCTCGCCCTCGCGCCCCGGCGCCGCGCGGTACCGATGCTCGGAGGCGACGTCGACCTCGACCGGCAGCCCCGACCACGTCTCGATCATCTCCCGCCCCGCGAGCCCCGCGTGGAACGACGTGCCGCACGCCACGATCCGCACGCCCCGCAGCGCCGCGACCTCGGCGTCGTCCATCCCGATCTCCGGCCCGTCGCCGTCGGCAAGGTGCTCGAACACCGTCGCGGCGATCGCCGCCGGCTGCTCGGCGATCTCCTTGCGCATGAACGTGTCGAACCCGCCCTTGTCGGGCGCGCGATGCTCGACCGCGGCGATCGCCGCGCCGGCGCCCGCGCCAGGCCGCCCCGCGATCTCCGCGCCGCCCGCGGTCAACACCACCAACTCGCGATCGGCGATCTCGATCATGCGCCGCGCCTGCCCCGCGAACGCCGCGACCGCGGACGCGACGAACGTCTCGCCGTCGCCGAGCCCGACGACCAGCGGGCACTCGCGCCGCGTCCCGACGATCACGCCGGGCTGGTCGGCGGCGACCGCGACGATCGCGAAGTGCCCGCGCAGCTTGCGGCGCGCGCCGTCGACCGCGGCGGCCAGATCGCCGTCGTAGAGCGAGGCGATCAGGTGCGCGACGACCTCCGCGTCGGTCTCGCTCGTGAACCGCGCGCCGCCGGCCGTGAGCGACGTCCGCAACATGAGGTGGTTCTCGACGATGCCGTTGAGGACGATGTGGACGCGGCCCTCGTCGTCGGTGTGCGGGTGCGCGTTGGCCTCGGTCACCGTGCCGTGCGTCGCCCAGCGCGTGTGCCCGATCCCGGCCGTCGGCTCGTCGGCCAGGGCGAGACCGACGTCGCCCCCCAGCGCCGCCGGGACGTGCTCGGCCACCGCCGTGCGCAGCGCCGCCAGGTTGCCGACCGACCGCACGGTGTCGACCGTCCCGTCACCGTGGCAGACGGCGATCCCCGCCGAGTCGTACCCGCGGTACTCGAGCGCCGACAGGCCCTCCAGCAGCAGCGGCCGGCATGGGCGTCCGCCCGTGTACCCCACGATTCCGCACATTGGTCGCTATCCCTTGGTGGTCGGGTGGTGGTGGCGGGCGGCGGGCGCGGGCACCGAGTGCTTGCGCAGCCACCCGTAGAGCTGGTCGAGCGTGGTCCCGGTGCGCAGCTCGTAGCGCTGCGCCACGCCGCTCCCGGGAACGGTGAAGGTGGGGTCGTTGTCGTCGGCCTGCACGAAGAAGCTCCCGAACTGGCGGGTCAACAGCCCCGACAACAGCCGCGGGATCTCCGGATCGGCGGCGTCGCGCTGCCCGTAGTCGTTGAACGGCACGGCGAAGGCGTGCGACACGAACCCCTGCGCGGCGAAGCGGTCGCGCAGCGTGAAGAGATCGGTCGACACGCGCGCCTCCCAGCCGGCCATCGACTCGCGGCCCGCCGAGCGCGTGTAGCGGCGCGCCGCGTAGAACCCGGCCTGCCTGCCGTCGGGCGCGACGGTGATCTCGGTGTGCCCGTCGTGGGCGTGCGGCTCGACGTCCCAGCGCCCCGAGTCGGCCATGCGGTGCAGCTCCGACCACGTCAGGTAGAACGGGCTGCGCCGGTCGATGTCGCCGGTGATGACGAAGATCGCCGCGCGCATCCCGTCGCGCTCCAGCACGCGGTCGGCGCCACGGTAGGAGTCCAGGCGGCCGTCGTCGAAGGTCAGCAGGATCGGCTTGGCGGGCAGGTTGGTGCTCTTGCCCGCCCGGAAGTCGGCCCACTGGCGCGTGCTGATGGCCGTGTAGCCGAGCCGCTTCAACAACGCGAGCTGCCGGGCGAACGCGCGCCGGCTCGTCGAGTAGCCATCGCGCGCATCGTCGATCCCGTGCCACACGAGCACCGGGACCGTCCCGGGGCGCGCGGGCAGCGGCGCGAACCGCGCGGTCTCCGCGGCGCTGAGCGCGACGACCGGCGCGGGGAGCGGCCCCGACTGGTGGGCGCGCTCGAAGCGCTCGTGGGAGCGCACGACGGTCGGCGCCACCGCGACGAACGGGATGACCGACAGCGGCAGCAGCGCCAGCGCCGTGCGGCGGCGGATCGCGGCGACCAGGCGGCTCACGAGCTGCTCTCCACAACGGCGGGCTGGGCCATGCCGGCGGTCGAGGGTCGCGTCCCCCACGACGACGAGCGCGCCGTCGCGATCGCCCAGTACGTCTGCCAGAGCAGGAAGAACAGGTAGAAGAAGCAGAACAGCACGCCGTAGATCCACAGCCCGTCGTAGCGGCGCTTGCGCGCGGCGTAGTACAGGCCGTAGGCCACCGCCATCGCGTAGATGCCGACGAGGTACACGAACGGCGCGGCCGACCCGTGCACGAGCGGCATGTACACGATCGTGCGCAGCGCGACCAGCGGGGCGATCAGCGGCAGCAGCATGCCGACGTAGGTCGAGACCGCGGCGATCGGGTGCTTGCGCCAGATGAACGATCCGACGATGAGCGACTCGCGCGTCCACGACCGCTTCCAGCGCAGCTGCTGGACCATGAACTGGTGGAACCCGGACGGCACGAGCGTGTGCGAGATCGCCTTGGCCTCGTAGCGGACCTTCCAGTCGCGCAGCACGCAGTTGGTCAGCGAGCGGTCGTCGCCGAACGTCGACGGCTTGCCGAGGAAGGTCTGATGCTCCCACCAGTCGAGATGCGGGAGGATCGCCGCGCGGCGGTAGGCCGAGAAGCAGCCCGAGCAGCAGGTCACCGCGGAGAAGACCGACTCGGCGGCCTTGACCACCTTGAACGCCACGAAGTACCGGACGGCCTGCATCTTGGTCAGCCAGCTCTCGCGCACGTTGAGCACGTCGGCGTGGCCGCACAGCGCGCCGACGCGCTCGTCGGCGAAGCCCTGCACGAGGATCCGCAGCGCGTCGGGCTCCAGCACCGAGTCGGAGTCGACGAACGCGACGATCTCGGCCTCGGTCGCCCGGATGCCCGCGGCCATCGCGGCGCGCTTGCCCTGGTTGACCCCCAGGTCGATGACCTGCACGCGTCCGCCGGCGCCGCGGGCCACCGTGCGCATCTCAGCCAGCGTGTCGTCGGTCGAGCCGTCGTTGACCGCGACGATCTCGAGCTTGGCCTCGGGGTACTCGAGCGCCAGCAGGCTGCGCAGCGACGCGGCGATCGCCTCCTGCTCGTTGAACCCGGGCATGATGATGGCCACGTGCGGCTCCAGGCCGGCGTCGCGCCGCGCGCGGTAGAAGGCCGACAAGATGAAGCGGCTGACGATGTACCCGCACACGATCACGCCGTAGGCGGCAAGCAGTGGCGTGGCGCCCAGCGCCTGCAGGAACGCGCCCTTGTAGGCGATGACGCCGACGAGCAGGACGAGCAGGTAGGCGACCGCGATCACGCGGGCGGCGCGATCGACGACGGTGACGGGCGCGGGCGGCGGCGCCGGGGCCTCGCCGGCGACCGGCGCCTGGCCGGCGAGCTCGTGCAGCGCGGCGTCAACCTCGGCGCGCTCGCCGGGCGTCGCGAGGGTCGGGAGCTCTTCGCCGCCCGCCGGGGCGGGCGGCGCAAGGGGGATGGAGGGTCCAGGGGTCATCGAGTGGGGCTCAGAGCGCGTGGCGGACACGGCCGCCGGGCGTCCGGTAGGTCGCGTCGAGGACGTGCTCGGCGTCGGCCAGGAAGCCGTACGGATGGCCGGGGTGCACGACGGCGAC
>DASYBY010000600.1:0-3009 GCA_036500525.1 Baekduia sp.
GCCTCAGGCGCCGCTCCAGCGCGTCGACGAAGTCGGGCATCACGGTGTCGGTCATGCGTTGCGCTCGAGCAGGTTGCGCAGCCGCGCGAGACCGCGGCTGACGTGTTGACGGGTGGCGGGCTGCGACAGGCCGAGCGCCTCGGCGATCTCGGCGTACTCGCGGCCCTCGATGACGCGCGCGCGGATCGCCTGCTGCTGGACCGCGGGGAGATCGGCCAGCACGTCGAGGCCGTCGCCGCTCTCCACGGCGTGCCGGTAGCCGTCGCGGTCGGCCTGCGTCAAGACCACCATCTCGGTCTTCAGCCGCTGATGACGACGGCGCTCCAGGCCTTGCCGGCGGTGCACGTCCGCGATCCGCCGGGCCGCGATCGTCAGCAACCAGAGCCGCGCGGTCTCCTGCACCGGCGCGTACCGCGCGCGGGACCTCAGGGCGCCCATGAACGTGTCGCCGACGACGTCGGCGGCCGCGTCGGCGTCGAGCCCGCGGCTGGCCGCGAACCGGATCACGGCTCCCACGTGCCGCCGGTAGAACACCGCGAACGACTCGGCGGGATCGGTCGCGTCGCCGAGGAGCTCGGCATCGCTCCACGCCGTGAGCGCGCGCGTCGGGTCGGTGGCCGGCATCGTCAGGGGAAGAGTCGCGGATGCGCATCGCCCTGTGACACGCCTGCGCGACGTTGGTTCCGGCACCCACGACGCAAATGGCGTTTGTCACAGGCGTCCCTCGGAGAAGGTGTTGAAGTGACCACCGCCGCCCTCCCAGGGCGACTGGCCACGGCACAGGACCTGCGGCCGAACCACCGGGGCGGCCGCCGGGACGCGGAGATGCTGAGCCAGTTCGCCCGGACCCGAGATCCGAGACTGCGTGAGCAGCTCGTGCATCGCTATCTGCCGCTCGCGCGGTACGCCGCCAGCCAGTACCGGCGCGGAAGCGAGCCGTTCGACGACCTGGTGCAGGTCGCCTCCCTCGGCCTGTTGAAGGCCATCGACCGCTACGACCCCGTCCGCGGCGCCGCGTTCAGCAGCTACGCGCTGCCGACGATGTCGGGCGAGCTGCGCCGCCACTTCCGCGACCGCGGCTGGGCGGTGCGCCCGCCGCGCGACCTGCAGGAGTCGGCCCTGGCCGTCGAGAAGGCCATCGACGGGCTGCATCGCGACCTCGGCCGGTCGCCGACGGTCGGCGAGATCGCCGAGCGCACGGACCTCACCGAGGAGGCCGTCCTGGAGGCGCGCGAGGCGCTGACCGCGCGCATGTCGATGTCGCTCTCGACGCCGTCGGGCGGGAGCGACGACGACGAGTCGCTCTCGCTCGAGACCCGCCTCGGCGCCGACGACGGCGGCTTCGCGTGCGCCGAGCAGCGGGCGACGCTCGACGTCCTGCAGCGGGCGCTGACCGCGCGCGAGCGCGAGATCGTGCGCCTGCGCTTCGAGGGCGACCTCACCCAGGCCGAGATCGGCGCGCGCGTCGGGCTCTCGCAGATGCACGTCTCGCGCCTGCTGCGCACGGCGATCGAGAAGCTCCGGCTGGCGGCGTACCCGGACGCCGCGTAGGCCCACCGGCGCGCGCCGGCGGCGCCGCGCCTCAGTGCTTGCGCCGCGCCACGAGCACCGCGAACCGGTGGTCCTTGAACAGGCAGTCGGCGGCGTCGAAGCCGGCCTCGCGCAGCCACCTCAGCTGCGACTCGACATCTGAGCACCGGTCGTGGCGCATGCGCTCCTCGGCTGCGGCCCACTCCTCCGCGGTCGCGCCCAGCGCCCGCGCCGCGGCCTCGTGCCACGCGGCGTAGCGCGCGTCGAAGCACGGCGTGGGACCGGCGACCTGCTCGGCGTTGACGAACACGCCGCCGGGCGGCAGCGCCGCGCACACGCGGGCGAACAGCGCCTGCTTGCCCGCGTCGTCGAGGTGGTGGATGGCCAGCGCGGAGACCACGGCGTCGAACGGGCCGGCCGGCAGCGGATCGGCCAGGTCGGCGACGTGCAGCCGCGCCCGCTCGCCGAGGGTGGCGCGCGCCTGCTCGAGCATCGCGGGCGCGCCGTCGACCAGGACCAGCTCGGCCTCCGGGTGGGCCGCCGCGACGCGCGCGGCCAGGATGCCGGTCCCCGCGCCGAGGTCGAGCACGCGCGCCGGCGGACGGCCGAGCATCGCCAGCGCGTCGACGGCGGTGCCGTAGAACGCGTCGAACGGCGGGATCAGCCGGCGGCGCGGCGCCTCGTACTCGGCGGCCACGGCGTCGAACGTGGCGGGTGCGGCGGACGTGCTGTAGGTCATAACGTACAAATGTACGCGATCACGTACACACCGTCCAGCAGACCCCGCTCACTTCCCCGTCCGCGTGACCTCGATCCCCTTCGTCTTCAGGTCGGCCTGGGCCTCGTTGACCTTCTGGACGCCCTCGCTGGTCGACAGCCCCTGCAGCGCCTTGGTCAGGTTCGCCGTGTCGTTCTTCTTCGCGGCGGCTGAGCCCTTGCGGAACACGTCGGCCAGCTCGTTGAGCCCGTCGACGAGCTTCTGGTGATCGGCCTTCGCCACCGTCGGCGGCGTGATCGCGGCGAACTTGTCGGCGGCGTCGCCCAGCGCGCCCGCGCCGCGGTCGAGCCGCTGCGCGATCTGCTTGGTCGTCGTGCCCGTGCCGGTCTGCGCGGAGATCTGCGCGAAGGTCTTCTGCAGCGTCTGGCTGGCGATGGCGAGCTGCCGGCCGTACTCGATCTTCGACGCGGGCTTGTCGTCGCTCCCGCCACCGCACCCGGCGACGACCAACGCGAGCAGGACCGGCAACACGACCAGGGGGCGGCGCATCGGCCGATCCTGCCACGTCGGTGCCGCCCGCGTACCCTTCACGGCGATGTCCCTCGATCCGACCCACACCGCGCTCGGCACCTGGTCCGGCGGCCACTACATGCACTACGGCGTTCCGCTCGAGGAGGACCGGCTGCTTGCGCTGTTCCGCCCCGACGAGCGCGTCCGCACCGTCCTGACCGCCGACGCCTACGGCGCCGGCGAGGCCGACA
>DASYBY010000601.1:0-11879 GCA_036500525.1 Baekduia sp.
CCCGCGGGCGAAGTCGACGATGCCGCGCTTGTCGGAGACCGACAGGAGGGCGCGCTGGATGCGGACGGCCCCGGGCGCGGTCAGCGCCTCGGGTGAGGTCTCGGAGGCCATGGCGGCGATGGTATTCGGTTCGTTCCCGCATCCGCGATCGGGCCGGGGTTGGTTTGCCGCAACGACGGGAACATCTCGCGCCATGAGCGAGTTCCGCAACGGCGACGACCCCGCAGCGCAGATCGAGCACGATGCCGCCGAGCTCGACGAGCGCCTCCAGCGCCTCGGAGACCACATCTCCGACGCCGAGAAGGCCGCCGACGCCCGCCGCGAGGAGGCGATCCCGGGCGAGCAGGTCGCCGGCGACTGGGAGGACACCCGCGGGACGGCGGGGCAGGGCGAGGATCCCGAAGGGGCGGTGGACGAGGGCGCCGAGCGGAGCTGAGACCCGCGGGCGGGCGCCGCGGCTACAGCTCGTCCACGATGACCCGGCGCGAGTGCGTCGGGTCGCGGTGGACGCGGCCGGCCGCGATGGCGCGGACGGCTTCGGGCAGGAGCGCGTGCTCGAGGGGGCGCAGCGCGGTGAGGATGGCGTCGGGGTCCCGGGCGTTGGGGAGCTCGACGGCGCGCTGCAGGATGATCGAGCCGGTGTCGACGCCCTCGTCGACGAAGTGCACGGTCACGCCGAAGACCTTCACGCCGTAGTCGAGCGCCTGTCCGACGGCGGCGATGCCGGGGAAGGCGGGCAGGAGCGACGGGTGGACGTTGATGATGCGGTCGCGGAAGCGGCCGATGAACGCGGCGTCGAGGATCGCCATGTAGCCGGCGAGCACGACCAGCTCGACGCCTTGGGCCTCCAGCCAGTCGCCGATGGCGACGTCGCGCGCCACGCGGTCGGGATAGGCGTCGCGCGGGAAGACGCTGGCCGGGACGCCCGCACCCCGCGCCCGCTCCAGCGCGAGCGCGTCGGGCTTGTCGGTCGCGACCGCGACGACCTTGGCCTCGCGCTCGTGGACGCCGTCGAGCAGCGCCTGGAGGTTCGTGCCGCCGCCCGAGGCGAGCACGCCGACCCGCAGCAGTCCGCCCACCTACGCGGCCTCGAACGAGAGGGACGGCTGGCCCGCGCCGCCGCCCGTACCGTCGTCGCCGCCCGCGCCCGCCGCGACCCGCAGCACCGGCCGCGGTCCGCCGGTCGACTCCAGCCGCCCGGCGTCCAGCAGCGCGTCGATGCGGTCGAGCACGGACTTCGCGGTCAGGTGCGCGTAGGTGCCGTACTCCGGCAGGCCGTCCCACGAGTTGCGGATCAGCGCCTTGGCCTGCCCGCCGCGCAGCACCTCGGCGACGCGCGTGCGCCCGATCGACGGCCGCGCGACCCGCACCACGGCGACGATCGCCTCCTCCACCGAGGCGTGCTTCGCGGTCCCCGCGACGGCGCTGCTCCCGCCCCCAGGGTGGGCGGGTCCGATTCCCCGCGACGGCGAGGCCGGGACCAGCGACGGGTCGCACACGTCGCAGCACGGGCCGGTCGGCGCCGGCGGCGACGGATCGCCGAAGTGCGTGAGGATCGTGGCGCGCCGGCAGCCCGGCTCCTCGACGAACGCCCACACCGCGCGGTACTGGCGCCAGCGCGCCCGCTGCCCCTCGGCCGCCGACGTCCGCGCCAGCCCGCGCGCCCGACCGTCGTAGGCGCCGACGATCCGGCCGCGGACGCGGTCCATCGGCGACGGCGCCGGCTGCACCACGCCGGCGCGCGCGAGGTGCCCGACGATGGCGCGCACCCGCTCGGGCTCGTCGTCGAGCTGCTGCAGCGCGCAGTCGAAGCGGCCCTCGGCGCCCGCGGCGAGGATGCGCCCCGCGACCGACTCGAGCACCGCCTCGGTGACCTCGGAGCGGTTGATGAAGAACACGTGCAGCGCCTTGTCGCGCTTCTCGGCGAACAGCAGCGCCCGGGCCGGAGCGCCGTCGCGCCCCGCACGGCCGGCCTCCTGGTAGTAGGCCTCGATCGACGGCGGGACGACCGCGTGGGCGACCGTCCGCACGTCGGCCTTGTCGACGCCCATGCCGAACGCGTTGGTCGCCACGACGACCTCGACCTCGCCGCCCATGAACCGCCGCTGCGCCGCGGCGCGCTCGGCCCGGCCGAGGCCCGCGTGGTAGGCCAGCACCTCGATGCCCAGCTCCACGCCGAGCCGCTCCGACAGCTGCTCGCACGCCTTGCGCGTGCCCGCGTAGACGATCGCCGGGCGCCCGCCGTCCTCGCGCAGCGCGGCGGCGATGCGGGCGTGCTTGTCGGCGGTCGTGGCGCACGGCACCACGGTGAAGCTCAGGTTCGGGCGGTCGAAGCCCGTGCTGACGATCTCCGGCTCGCTCAGCCCCAGGCGCTGCACGATGTCGCGCGCGACCTGCGGCGTGGCGGTCGCCGTCGAGGCCACGAGCGCCCGCGCGCCGAGCCAGCGCGCGGCGTCGGCCAACCGAAAGTAGTCGGGGCGGAAGTCGTGTCCCCACTGCGACACGCAGTGCGCCTCGTCGACCACGAAGAGCCCGATCGGCACCTGCTTGATCGCCTCCAGGAAGCCCGGCGACGAGAACCGCTCCGGGGCGACGTAGAGCAGCTTCAGCGACCCGTCGCGCGCCCGCGCCAGCGCATCGGCGTTGACCGACGCGTCCTGCTGGGAGTTGATGACCGCGGCCGCCCCCGGGACCCGCCGCTCCAGCGCCTCGACCTGGTCCTGCATCAGCGAGACCAGCGGCGAGACGACGATCGTCAGGTCGTCGCGCACGAGCGCGGGCAGCTGGTAGCAGAGCGACTTGCCCGCGCCCGTGGGCATCACCACGAGCACGTCCTGGCCGGCGGCGGCCGCGCGGACGGCCGCCTCCTGACCGGGGCGGAAGTCGTCGAAGCCGAAGTGCTCGTGGAGGGCGGCGTGCAGATCCATGAAGGGCGTCGGACCTTAGCGCCGCGTCCGGAAGCTCCCGCGCGGACGGCACGAAGACCGCGCACCTTCCGCGCACCGCCGTCACGCCCCGGCGCGCTCCTGTGACGCCGACACGCGTGCCGCGACCGCCGCGCGGATGACCGACACCACCGCCGGATCGGACTTCGCCACCGACCCGCAGTCGAACGGCGGCTGCGGGTCGTACTCGATGGCCAGCTGGATGGCCTTGGCCGCGTCGTCGCCCGCGATGCGTGCGGCGAGCGTCAAGGCCATGTCGATCCCGGCCGACACGCCGGCCGCCGTCATGACCTTGCCCTCCACCACGACGCGCTGCCCGGTCGGCTCCGCGCCGTACTCGCGCAGCGTCTCGAGCTCCAGCCAGTGTGACGTGGCGCGCAGGCCGTCGAGGATCCCCGCCGCGCCGAGCAGCAGCGAGCCCGTGCAGACCGACGTCGTCCAGGTGCTCGTCGCGTGAACCGTCCGCAGCCAGTCGAGCCACACGGGGTCGGTGGTCAGCGCCCGCGTGCCCGTACCGCCCGGGACGACCACCACGTCGGGAGACGACGCCTCGGCCAGCGACGTCTCCGCCACCACGGTCAGCATGCCGTTGTCGGTCATCACCGGCCCGGCCTCCACGCCCGCGAACCGCACGCGCCCCACGCGCGACAGCACCTCGTACGGCCCGACGGCGTCCAGCGCGGTGAAGTCGTCGTAGATCGGGATCACGATGTCGAGCACGATGCAGCCCTCCGATGGTTGTTGTTGCCTACAACTACGCCGCGGCGCGGAAGCGCGCGCGGTAGTCCGACGGGCCGACGCCCAAGCGCCGGTGGAACACCCGGCGCAGCACCTCGGCGCTCGCGAAGCCCGCCACGCGCGCCGCGCCGTCGACGCTCTGCCCGTCCTCCAGCAGCGCCCGCGCCCGCTCGACGCGCAGCGCGAGCACGTAGGCCGCCGGCGTCATCCCCGTCTCCGCGCGCCACGCGCGGGCGAACTGCCGCTCGCTCAGACAGGCCCGGACCGCCAGCGCGCCGACGGACAGGTCCGCGGAAAGGTGATCAGCCATCCAGTCCTGCAGCTCGCGCAGCGGCTCGCGCACCGCGGTCTGCGCCGCCAGCCCCGCGCTGAACTGCGCCTGGCCGCCCGGCCGCTTGAGGAAGACCACCAGCCACCGCGCCACCTCCAGCGCGATCTCGCGGCCGAGGTCCTCCTCGACCAGCGCCAGCGTCAGGTCCATCCCCGCGGTCACGCCCGCCGAGGTCCAGACGTCGCCGTCGCGCACGTAGATCGGCTCGTCCTCGACCGCCACGCCGGGGTAGTCGCGGGCCAGCGCGCGGCAGTAGGCCCAGTGCGTCGTGGCGCGCCGGCCGTCCAGCAGGCCCGCGGCCGCCAGCGCGAACGCGCCCGTGCAGACCGAGGCCAGCCGCCGCGCGCCCGGCGCCGCGGCGCGCAGCCAGGCGATCGCCTCGTGGTCGGCGTCGAGGCGCCGCGCGCCCGTCCCGCCGGCCACCAGGATGGTGTCGATCCCCGCCAGCGCCCGGCGCGACGGCAGCCCGCTCGCGCTCAGCCGCAGCCCGTTGCTCAGCGCGACGTCGCCCCCGCCCGGCGTCACGACCTGCACGTCGTAGCCCGGCCGCCCGGCGGCCGAGGCGATCCGCGACGCGCCGGTCAGCACCTCGACGGGACCGATGACGTCGAGCGCCTGGGCGTCGTCGACGGCGAGCACGATGGTGCGCATGGAGCCCATCGTGGCGCCTGGCCGCCGTGGCGGCAAGGACGCCTATCCCACGATCTCGGACGCGCGCCGCGCGCCCGAGCCCTCCTCAGACGCCGCTGGACGCGAGCGGCAGCTCGAACGCGTCCTTGGCCTGCCCGTCCTCGGTGCCCGGCAGCGGGTACTCACCGGAGAAGCAGGCGTCGCAGTGCTGTGCGCGATCGCCGTTGACGGCCTCGTAGACGCCGGGCAGCGAGAGGTAGGCCAGCGTGTCGGCCCCCAGCTCGGCGGCGATCTCGTCGGTCGTCCGGTTGTGCGCGATCATCTCCTCGCGCTTGCTCATGTCGATGCCGTAGAAGCACGGGTGCTTGATCGGCGGCGCGGAGATCCGCATGTGGATCTCGGCCGCGCCGGCGTCGCGCAGCATCTGCACGATCTGGCGCGTGGTGTTGCCGCGGACGATCGAGTCGTCGACCACGACGAGCTTCTTGCCGCCGACGATCTCCGGCAGCGGGTTGAACTTCAGCCGCAGGCCGTGCTTGCGCAGCTCCTGCCCGGGCTGGATGAACGTACGCGCGACGTAGCGGTTCTTGATCAGGCCGTCGTCCTGCGGCAGGCCGGCGGCGCGGGCGAAGCCGCGGGCGGCCGGGTTGCCCGAGTCGGGCACCGCGATGACGAGGTCGGCGCCAGGCGCCGGGGCCTCGCGGGCGAGGATCTCGCCCATGCGCCCGCGGGCGGCCTGCAGCAGCTCGCCGTTCATGCGCGAGTCGGGGCGGGCGAAGTAGATGTACTCGAAGATGCAGAAGGCCTGGCGCTCGCCGGAGACGACCTGCTTGGCCTGCAGGCCCTTCTCGGAGAGCGTGACGACCTCGCCCGGCGCGACGTCGCGCATCGCCTTGGCGCCGATGATGTCGAACGCGCAGGTCTCCGACGCGACGCAGAAGCGGCCGTCGAGCTGGCCGAGCGACAGCGGGCGCAGGCCCGCGGGATCGCGGAACGCGACGACCTTGTCGTTGGTCATGACGACGGTGGAGAACGCGCCCTTCAGGCGCGGCAGCACGTCGGCGACGGCGTCCTCGAGCTTCTCGGCCGGGTTGATCGAGATCAGCGCGGCGATGATCTCGGAGTCCGACGTGGAGCTGAACTGGACGCCCTTGGCGCGCAGCTCGGCGTGCAGCTCGACGGCGTTGATGAGGTTGCCGTTGTGCGCCAGCGCCAGCTCACGGTTGCCACCGGAGCCCGCGCTGCGGTGCACGGGCTGGGAGTTCTCCCACTCGTTGGAGCCGGTGGTCGAGTACCGGACGTGGCCGATGGCCAGGTCGCCGGCGAGCGCCCGCAGGTCGTGCTCCTTGAAGACCTGGTTGACCAGGCCGAGCGATCGCTGGGTGATGATGTAGCCGCCACGGTCGGCGGCGGCGATGCCCGCCGACTCCTGACCACGGTGCTGGAGGGCGTAGAGGGCGAAGTAAGCCAGGCGGGAGACGTCGTGCTCGGGGGCGTAGATCCCGAACACGCCGCACTCGTCGCGCGGGCCGTCGCGCTCGTCGAGAGGAGTGATCTGCTCGGTCAAGGGAGGCCGCCCCATCGAGGACGAGGGCGAGGGCAGAGCGACGCGGCGGCTCCGACAAGGTAGCAACGCGTGCGGCCGCGTCCGGTCCGGAGAACCTCGGAGCGTGCGGGTTGGTCACTCCAGCCGCGAACGCCGTGCTGCCGTTCTTCTCATTCAAGGCGCGCCTCCTGGAGATCGAGATCGCGCTCGACGGTCCGCAGCGCCTCCTCGGAGATCTCGCCGCGGGCGTGGAGCTCGTGCAGCGCGCCGCGCTCGGAGCGCAGCAGCTCCTCGCGCATCCGCTGGATGGCCTCGACGTGCTCGCGGCCCTCGTCGCCGCGCTCGTCCTGGGGCGCGCGGGCGTGGTCGAGGCGCGCCTCGTACAGCTCGCGCAGATGCTCGGTCGCGCGATCGTCGGGCTGATCGCGCGCCAGCTCGTCGAGCCGCGCGAGCGCCGCCTCGGCCGCCGCCGCCCGGCCGCGCGCCTCCTCGGCCTCGTCGTCGCCGGGGTCGCGGCCGAGGCCGGTCGCGCGCACCAGCGCCGGCAGCGTCAGCCCCTGGAGCAGGAGGCCGAGCACGATCACGCTGAACGTCACGAAGATGATGAGGTCGCGCTGGGGGAACGCGCCGCCGCCGTCGATCTGCGCCGGGATCGAGAGCGCCGCGGCCAGCGAGACCGCGCCGCGCATCCCCGCCCAGCCCGCGACCAGCCGCGCGCCCGGACCGAGCTCGGGCGGCTCCTCCTTCGGATCGCCCGGGATCAGCCGGCGCAGCAGCGGGCCGACGGTGAACATCCACACGACGCGCAGCCCCACCACGGCGACCATCGTCACGGCGACGGCCAGCGCGACCCGGCTCGGGTTCAGCCCCTCGATCGCGCCGGCGACCGAGCGGAACTGCAACCCCATCAACAAGAAGAGCGTCGACTCCAGGATGAACGTCAGGGCGTTCCAGAACCCCTGGGCCTCGATGCGCGCGGTGGCCGAGAACAGGCCCTCGCCGCGCGAGCCGAGGTAGAGCCCGACGATGACCGCCGCGAGGATCCCCGACACGCCGAGCGCCTCGGCCGCGATGTAGGCCGCGTACGGCGTGAAGAGCGAGAGCGTGATCTCGATCGGCGCGTCGTCGATGCGGCCGCGCACGCGGGCGATCAGCCACCCGACGGCCAGGCCGATGGCGACGCCGCCGGCGCCGGTCTTCACCAGGTCGCCCGCGCCGTCGAGGACCGAGAACGTGCCGCTGACCGTCGCGCCGACCGCGAGGCGGTAGAGGACGAGGCCGAGGCCGTCGTTGACCAACGACTCGCCCTCGATGACCGCCGAGAGCGTCGGCGCGACCCGCAGGCGCTGGAGCACCGCGACCGCCGCGACCGGGTCTGTCGGCGCGAGGATCGCCCCGAGCACGAAGCCCTCCGGCCAGCCGAAGCCGGGCACGACGACCTTCAGCGCGACCGCGACGACCACCGTCGTCGCCGCCACCAGCCCGATCGCCAGCACGCCGATGCGCCGCGCCTGGAGGCGCAGGTCGCGCGGCGACGAGTTGAACCCCGCGCCGTAGAGCAGCGGCGGCAGGAAGATGAAGAAGATCAGGTCGGGATCGAGCCCGACGTCCGGCAGGCCGGGGACGAGCCCGACCAGCAGGCCGCACACGACGAGCACGATCGGCGCCGGAATCGACAGCCGGCGGGCGGCACCCGCCAGCACCGTCACGGCGCCGAGCAGGCCCACCAGGATCTCCGCAGACTTCACACGCGGGGCATTACCCCGCTCGCGCCGCTCCTAGGGAAAGAGCGGCGCCAGGGCGCCGTTGGCGTCCTGCAGCTCGGCCAGCGGCCAGGACTCGCTGAGGCTGGAGATCGCGATGTCGAGGCGGTCGCCGCCAACGGTGCCGAGGATCGAGACCGGCACCGACGTGCCGAGGCGCTCCAGGACCTCGCGCGGACCGGAGACCACGAAGCCGCCGGAGCGCTCGCCGAAGAGCGAGGTCCAGACGTCCTCGGCGTCGCCGAGGTCCAGCGCCGCGCCGCGGCCACCGGCCAGGCAGCTCTCCGCGACGGCGACGAGGACGCCGCCCTCGGCGATGTCGTGCGCGCTGGACAGCTCGCCGGCGCGCACCGCGGCGCGCACCGCGTCGAGCACGCCGACCACCTGCGCGACGTCGATCTCCGGCAGGCCGTCGGGCAGCGCCTCCCCGCGGAGCTTGGACAGCTCGGAGGCCGCGAGGCTCCCCTCGCCCGCCTCGCCGCCGTCCCAGCCGACGAGCGCGATCGCGTCGCCGTCGCGGGTGAAGCCGAGGCCGCCGGCACGCGTGGCGTCGGGCAGCAGGCCGACCATGCCGACGACCGGCGTCGGGTAGATCGGACCGTCGGCGCCCTCGTTGTAGAGCGACACGTTGCCGCCGACGATCGGCGCCTCCAACGCGCGGCAGGCGTCGCCGAGGCCGCGCACCGCCTCGGTCAGCTGCCACGCGATGTGGGGCTTCTCGGGGTTGCCGAAGTTGAGGTTGTTGGTCGTCCCCAACGGCTGGGCGCCGACGCACGCGAGGTTCGCCGCGCACTCCAGCGCGTTGCCGACCGTGCCCCAGTAGGGATCGGCGGCGACGCGGCGGCCGTTGCCATCGATGGACGCGGCGATCGACGGAGCGCCCTCGCCCATGTCATACAAGTACAGGACGGCCGCGTCGGCCTCCTCGGGCCGGCGCACGGTCCGCGACTGCACGATCGAGTCGTACTGCTCGAAGAGCGGGCGGCGCGACGCGAGGTTCGGCGAGGACAGCAGCGCGATCAGCGCCTCGCGCACGTCGGCCTCGAAGCCGAGCACCGCGGCGGGCGCCGGATACAACGGCGCCGACGGCTTCTCGGGCGCGAGGTCGTACAGCGGCGCGTCGTCGACCAGGCCGGAGACCGGCATGTCGCCGACGACCTCGTCGCCGCGCAGGATCCGGAAGCGCTTGCCCTCGGTGACGGTGCCGATGGCCGTGCCGTTGACCTCCCACTTCTCGCAGAGGGCCAGCACGCCGGCGACCTTGTCGGGCTCGCACACGCACAGCATGCGCTCCTGCGACTCCGACACCATGATCTCGAACGGCGCCATGTCGGCCTCGCGCAGCGGGACCTTGGCGACGTCGAGGTCGAGCCCGACCTCGCCCTTGGCCGCCATCTCGGACGCGGCGCTGGTGAGCCCCGCGGCGCCGAGGTCCTGCAGGGCGACGAGCAGGCCGGACTGCAGCAGCTCCAGCGAGCACTCGACGAGCTTGGACTCCTCGAACGGATCGCCGACCTGCACGGACGGGCGCTTGGTCTCGTCCTCGGCGTCCAGCTCGGCGGAGGCGAGCACCGAGGCGCCACCGATGCCGTCGCGGCCGGTCGAGGCGCCGAAGAGCACCAGCACGTTGCCGACGCCGGCCGCGGCGCTGCGGACCATGTCCTCGGTTCGCGCCAGGCCGATGGCCATGGCGTTGACCAGGCAGTTGGTCTCGTAGGGCGCCTCGAAGACGACCTCGCCGCCGATCGTCGGCACGCCGATCGAGTTGCCGTAGTGGCCGATGCCGGCCACGGCGCGGTCGAGCAGGTAGCGCGAGCGCTCGGAGTCCGGCTCGCCGAAGCGCAGCGAGTCGAGGATCGCGATCGGCCGCGCGCCCAGCGCGAAGATGTCGCGCAGGATCCCGCCGACGCCGGTCGCGGCGCCCTGGAAGGGCTCGACCGCGGACGGGTGGTTGTGGGACTCGACCTTGAAGGCCACCGCCCAGCCGTCGCCGACGTCCACCGCGCCGGCGTTCTCGCCCGGGCCCATGACGACCGCGGGGCCCTCGGTGGGCAGCGTGCGCAGGAGCTTCTTGGAGTGCTTGTAGGCACAGTGCTCGCTCCACAGCAGCGAGAACATCGCGAGCTCGACCTCGTTGGGCTCGCGACCGCCCATCTCCTGCACGACCATCGCGTACTCCCCGCGGGTCAGGCCGAGCGCGACGGCGTTCTCGATGCCGGGAACGGAGGCGGTGGTGTCAGGCGACGGGGACACGGGCCATCCCCTCGAAGAGCTTGAGGCCGTCGGCCGAGCCGCCGGTCAGGACGTCGACCGCGTGCTCGGGGTGCGGCATCAACCCCATGACATTGCCCTGCTCGTTGACGACGCCCGCGATGTCGTCCTGCGAGCCGTTGAAGTTGTGGCCCGGCGCGTAGCGGAGCACGACCTGCTCGGACGGCACGTCGCCGAAGAAGCAGCCGGTCGTGTGCTTGGCCGGGATCGACAGCCGCTGACCGACCTCGCAGGTGGAGGTGAACGGCGTGGCGGTGGTCTGGACCTCGAGGTCGACCTGGCGGCAGACGAAGCGGAGCTTCGCGTTGGGCAGCAGCGCGCCCGGGAGCAGGCCGGCCTCGCACAGGATCTGGAAGCCGTTGCAGATGCCGAGCACCGGACCGCCCGCGCGGGCGAAGGCGATGACCGACTCCATCACCGGCGAGAAGCGCGCGATCGCGCCGGCCCGCAGGTAGTCGCCGTAGGAGAAGCCGCCGGGGACGACGATGCCGTCGACGCCGTGCAGGTCGCTGTCGCCGTGCCAGAGCGCGACGGGCTCGGCGACCTTGGCGACCGCGAGGCGCGCGTCGACGTCGTCGCAGGTGCCGGGCCAGGTGATGACGCCGAGCTTCACGCGGTGACCGTCTGGATCTCGTAGTCCTCGATCAACGGGTTGGCCAGCAGCTTGCGGCACATGGCGTCGAGCTGACCCTCGTCCTCGACGTCCAGCTCGACGAGGCGGCCGACGTGGACGTTGGCCACGCCGCCGAAGCCGAGCGCCGGCAGCGCCCGCTCGACGGCGACGCCCTGCGGATCGAGGATCCCGGCCTTGGGCCGGATCAGGACGCGCGCCCTCATGCCGCCGTCCTCGCGTCCCACGCGGAGAACGGCTCGCCGGTGATCAGCTCGTAGGCCTCGACGTACTTCGCGCGGGTGCCCGCGACGACGTCGGCGGGGATCTCCGGCGCGGGCGGCGCCTTGTCCCAGCCGGTCGAGGAGGCCCAGTCGCGCACGAACTGCTTGTCGAAGCTCGGCTGGCCGTGGCCCGGCTCGTAGCCCTCGACGGGCCAGTAGCGCGAGGAGTCGGGCGTGAGCGCCTCGTCGCCGAGGATCAGCTCGCCCTGCGCGTCGAGGCCGAGCTCGAACTTCGTGTCGGCGAGGATGACGCCGCGCTCGGCGGCCTGCTCGGCCGCGAAGGAGTACAGCGCGATCGAGACGTCGCGCAGGCGGCCGGCCAGATCGCGGTCACCGAGGATCTCGGCGGCGCGGTCGAGGTCGATCGGCTCGTCGTGGCCCTCGTCGGCCTTGGTCGACGGCGTGAAGATCGGGGTCGGCAGCCGCTCGGACTCGCGCAGGCCGGGCGGCAGCTCGATGCCCGAGACCTTGCCGGAGGCCTGGTAGTCCTTCCAGCCGGAGCCCGTGATGTAGCCGCGCACGACGCACTCGACGGGGAGCATGGTCAGCTTGGTGACGGCCATCGCGCGGCCGCGGACCTCGGCGGGGACGCCGTCGGTCGCCGAGATGTAGTGGTTGGGCACGATGTGCCCCGTCTTGTTGAACCAGAACGCGGAGATCCCCGTGAGGACCTTGCCCTTGTCCGGGATCCCGTTGGGATGCACGACGTCGTACGTCGAGATCCGGTCGGAGGCGACCAGCAGCAGCCGGTCGCCCAGGTC
>DASYBY010000602.1:0-3876 GCA_036500525.1 Baekduia sp.
CGTCTCCTTCGCGCACGCCTGGGACCGCTTCGCCGGCGCGAAGAAGCGCTCGCGCCGCGCCACGCAGCGGGAGCTGCGGGTGCTCGAGGCCAACCTGGAGGACTCGATCCTCGCGGCGACCGACCTCGGCGCCGCGATCCGCGACCACCAGGCCGCGGCGCGCGACCGGCGGGGCCGCGAGGCCCGCGGCACCGGCCGGGCCTGGCTGACCGAGCGCCGCGAGGGCGCCGGGGCGCAGCGCGCGCTCCAGCGCCTGGAGCGCGAGCAGCTCACCGCCCGCTGAGCGCTGCTCAGTCCCCGGGCCGGATGAACTGGATCTCGGGGACGATGCACGCCGGCGAGACTTTCAACAACATCCGGACGGCCTCGCCGATGTCGCCCGGGGTGATCATGTCCTCGGGCGGGATCTGGCCCTGGATGAACCCGGTCATCGGCGTGTCGACGAAGCCGGGGCAGAGCGCGGTCGACTTGATGCCCTCGCCCGAGAGCTCCTTGTGCATGGCCTGGGTGAACGACACGACCGCGCCCTTGGCGCCGAGTAGACCGACAGCCACGCCTCGCCGCGCTTGCCGGCGATCGACGCCGTGTTGACGACCAGCGCCGTGCCGTTCTCCTTCCCCGAGGCGCGCAGCAGGTCGACGGTCTCGCGGTAGAAGAGAATCAGCGACCGCAGGTTGACGCCGAGCTGCATGTCGAGCTTCTTGGTGTCGATCTCGGCGACCGGGGCGCCGATGCCGACGCCGGCGTTGTTGACCAGTACGTCGAGGCGCCCGTAGCGCTCGCGGTGGGCGGCGACGACGGCCTTGACGGCCTCCTCGTCGCCGAGTGGGCCGGCGACGTGCTCGACCGTGTACCCCTTGTCGATCAGCCCCTGCGCGGCCTGCTCGAGCTTCTCCGGGCGGCGGGCCGCGACGGTGAGCGCGTAGCCCTCCTCGCCGAGCACCTCCGCGATGGCCAGGCCGATGCCGCTGGAGGCACCCGTCACGATCGCTGCACGCTGCGCCATTGGACTACTCCTCATCTGCGCTTAACACGACACCGGCGCGCGCTATCCAATCACCCCACTAGCCTTCGCCGCGCCATGCCTCGCCCCACCCAGCCTCTCCGCCTGCTCGGCGTCCTGCTCGCCTTCGCCGCCCCGGTCGTCCTCGCGGCCGGTTGCGGCTCCTCCGGCGGCGGCGACAAGGGCGGCGAGTCCGCCTCGCCCGCCGACCCCCAGCCGTCGGCGTCGGTCGAGGACTTCCCGACCTCCAGCGGCAAGACGCTGCCCGACGTCGTCGGCAGCCTGCCCAACGGCCCGACCCTCGTGCCGAGCGTGTCGCTGCTGGAGAAGGGCAAGGACCGCATCGGCTTCGCGCTCTTCGACAACGCCGGCAAGCAGCTGGCCGGCGCCGGCGTGGCCCTGTACGTCGGCAAGATCGACGGCTCCGGCGCCCGCGGGCCGTACATCGCGACCAGCGAGTCGCTGAAGGTCTCGCCGCAGTTCGAGAGCAAGCAGACGGCCACCGATCCGAACGCGGCGCGCGGCGTCTACGTGGCCGACGTGCCGTTCACCAAGGACGGCAAGTTCGCGATGCTGGCGGTCGCCAAGCTCGACGGCCGCGTCGTGGCGACGAGCCCGATCGCGGTCAAGGTCGGCTCCACGGGGAAGACGCCGCCCGGCCCCGGCCAGAAGGTCCCGGTCGTCCACACGCTCACGCCGACCGACGTCGCGGGCGACGTGGCCAAGATCGACACGCGCATCCCGCCGGCGCCCGCGCTGTTGAAGGACGACTTCGCCGACGTCGTGGGCAAGAAGCCGGTCGTGCTGACCTTCGCGACGCCGCAGCTGTGCCAGAGCCGCGTGTGCGGGCCGGTCGTCGACGTCGTCGCGCAGGTGCAGTCCAAGATGGGCGCCGACGGCAAGGTCGCGTTCATCCACAACGAGGTCTACCAGGACAACGAGGTCAACAAGGGGCTGCGCTCCCAGCTGATCGCGTTCCACCTGCAGACCGAGCCGTGGACGTTCGTGATCGACCGCCACGGCGTCGTCTCGACGCGCTTCGAGGGTGCGTTCTCGCCCGACGAGCTGGAGCGCGCCGTGGCGAAGGTCGAAGCCGCGACCTAGCCGGCGAGCCGCGGGAGCTCGATCGCCGGGCAGCGGTCCATGACGACCTGCAGCCCGGCGGCGCTCGCGCGCGCCGCGGCGGCGTGGTCGACGACGCCGAGCTGGAGCCAGACGCCCTTGGCGCCGATGGCGATCGCCTCGTCGACGTGCGCTCCCGCCGCCTCGCTGCGGCGGAAGACGTCGACGACCTCGACATCCAGCTCGGCCGGGATCGCCGCGAGGCTGGGGTAGCAGCCCTCGCCGAGGATTTCGTCCTCGGACGGGTTGACCGGGATCACCCGGAAGCCGCGCGACTGCAGCAGCGCCGCGACCTCGTGCGAGTCGCGCGCCGGGTCGGGCGAGCAGCCGACGACCGCCCAGGTCTTCGTGGTCGTCAGCAGCGTGCGCACGGCGTCGTCCATGGCCCGGATCATGGCGGGCCGCGATGCGACGCGCCAAACGCCGCCGGTCGCGGTTCGGCCGGGGCGGGGCGGCGGGTACGTCCCCTGGTCGTGATCACCATGTTCTCGATCCTCTACAACAAGACCTACGGGGCGCCGAGTTGAACGCCGAGCTGGAGCGCGGACGGGAGCTCGAAGCCGGCCTGCCGGCCCACGACGAGCTGCAGCTCGAACCGCGCGATGCACCGAAGGAGACGTGACGCGACCACGCCGGACGTGCCTCTCGCGTCCCCTAGGATCGCGAGCGGGCCGGTAGCTCAAATGGGAAGAGCAGTGGACTCATAATCCATCAGATCTCGGTTCAACTCCGAGCCGGCCCATCGGGTGGCGATCACGGCTTCGCGCGCACGGCCGCGGCTTGCCGGTTTGCCAAACCTCTTGTCCGGCCGCGCCGCGCCCGACATGCTTCGCCGCCGATGTCCTCCTCTGGCGAGCGCCCGTTCAGCGATCCCGACGCGGTCGCGCGGTACCGGGAGGGGCCGCCGCGGCAGGTCCCCGGGTTCGCCGATCTGCACCGGATGGTCGATCTGCTGCTGGCCGAGCGCACGCCCGACGACGGCCGCGTCCTGGTGCTCGGCGCCGGCGGCGGGCTGGAGCTGGAGCATCTCGCAGCCGCCCACGCGGGCTGGCAGTTCGATGGCGTCGATCCGTCGGCCGAGATGCTGCGGCTGGCCGCGGCCACGACCGAGCCGTTCGCCGATCGCATCCACCTGCACGAGGGCTACGTCGACAGCGCACCCGAGGGACCGTTCGATGCGGCGACGTGCCTGTTGACCCTGCACTTCATCCCCGCGGCGGAGCGCCTCACCACGCTCCGGCAGCTGCACCGCCGCCTCAAGCCCGGCGGCCCGCTCGTCGTCGCCCACCACAGCTTTCCGCCGCAGCCGCCCGAGCGCGACGTGTGGCTCGGGCGCTACGCGGCCTACACCGTCGGCACCGGCGCGGCCGCGGCGGCCCAGACGGCCAAGATGATCAGCGCGATGGGCGAGCGGCTCCCGGTCCTCAGCCCCGCAGACGACGAAGCCCTCCTGCGCGAGGCCGGCTTCCGCGACGTCAGCCTCTTCTACGCCGCCCTGACCTTCCGCGGCTGGGTGGCCCACGCCTGAGCGGGATCGCCCGCGCCCGGCCGGGCTCGAACCCGCGATCTGGGTCACACCGCGGTGACGTCGCGCCCGCGCGGAAGGGCGCCCGGGGAGCGGTCTGGGGTGGGGTCTGCCCTACGGTGGAGGAATGCTCGCCCGGCAAGACCTGCGCAACGTCGCCATCATCGCCCACGTCGATCATGGCAAGACGACGCTCGTCGACGCCATGCTTCGGCAGTCCGGCACC
>DASYBY010000603.1:0-4414 GCA_036500525.1 Baekduia sp.
CGGACGCCGACGGCGTCGAGGTGCAGGCGCGCGACCTTCTCGTCGAGGTGCTTGGGCAGCACGTAGACCTGCTTCTCGTAGTCATCGTTCTTGGTGAACAGCTCGATCTGGGCGATCGTCTGGTTCGTGAACGAGTTGGACATCACGAACGACGGGTGGCCGGTCGCGTTGCCCAGGTTCAGCAGGCGTCCCTCCGACAGCAGGATGATCGTGTGGCCGTCGGGGAACTTCCACTCGTCGACCTGCGGCTTGATGTTGATCCGCGTGGCCGCGCCCTCGAGGCCGGCGACGTCGATCTCGTTGTCGAAGTGGCCGATGTTGCCGACGATGGCCTGGTGCTTCATCTTGGCCATGTCGTCGACCAGGATGATGTCCTTGTTGCCGGTCGTCGTGATGAACACGTCGGCCGTCGCGATGACGTCCTCCAGGCGGGCGACCTGGTAGCCCTGCATCGAGGCCTGCAGCGCGCAGATCGGGTCGATCTCGGTGACGATGACGCGGGCGCCCTGGGCGCGCAGCGACTCGGCCGAGCCCTTGCCGACGTCGCCGAAGCCGCAGACGACGGCGGTCTTGCCGGCGAGCATGACGTCGGTCGCGCGGTTGATGCCGTCGACCAGCGAGTGGCGGCAGCCGTAGAGGTTGTCGAACTTCGACTTGGTGACCGAGTCGTTGACGTTGATCGCCGGGAAGAGCAGCTCACCCTGCTGGGCCAGCTCGTACAGGCGGTGGACGCCCGTGGTGGTCTCCTCGGTGACGCCCTTGATGCCCTCGCCGATGGCGGTCCACTTGCCGGGCTCCTCGGCCACGGTGCGGGTGAGCAGCGTCAGGAAGACCTTGAACTCCTCGGACTCCGCGTCGGCCGGGTTCGGCACGGCGCCGGCCTTCTCGAACTCGGTGCCCTTGTGGACCAACATGGTGGCGTCGCCGCCGTCGTCGAGGATCATGTTGGGGCCCTCGCCCGGCCACGTCAGGGCCTGCTCCGTGCACCACCAGTACTCCTCCAGCGTCTCGCCCTTCCAGGCGAAGACCGGAACGCCCTGCGGATCCTCGGGCGTGCCGTTGGGGCCGACGGCCACGGCGGCGGCCGCGTGGTCCTGGGTGGAGAAGATGTTGCAGGAGACCCAGCGGACCTCGGCGCCGAGCGCGGTCAGCGTCTCGATCAGCACGGCGGTCTGGATCGTCATGTGCAGCGAGCCCATGATGCGGGCGCCCTTCAGCGGCTGAGAAGCGGCGAACTCCTCGCGCGTCTTCATCAGGCCGGGCATCTCGTGCTCGGCCAGGCGGATCTCCTTACGACCGAACTCGGCGAGACCGAGATCGGCGACCTTGAAGTCGGTGTGCGTCGTGGCGGTGGTGCTCATGCGGTCTCCGTGGTGGGGGTCTGTCGGGCACGGACGGCGTCCAGCAGCCTCGAGTGCTTCTGCTGCTCGAAGCTGAGCCAGTCGTCCGCGGGAACGTCGACGGGACGCTCGGGCTTGGCCTCGAACCACGAGTCCACCGCGGCGCGGAGTCCCGCATCGCGGCGCAGTCGTAGCGCGAAGCCGATGTCGCCCAACCCGAGGTCGTGGTCGCCCAGCAGCTCCTTGAGCGTGCGCAGGCGCTGCAGCTCGGCCGCGCCGTAGAGGCGGTAGCCGCCTGCGGAGCGCTGGGGCTCGATCAGCCCGTTACGCTCGATGTAGCGGAGCATGCGGGGTGACCACCCCGTCGTCTCTGCGGCCTCGTGGATGGTGAGGGCGTCCGTCAACGTGCCCAACCTTACCACGGTCGTGTCAAGGTTTTGCCAGGCGATGTCAGCCGGTTGCGCGCAACACGGTGGCCCGCGCCTTGTGCTGCTGCTCGTAGAGCCGCACCACGGCCTTGGTCGCCTCGTCGGAGCCGCGCACGCGCCGGACGACCGCGGTCGCCGGCATGCCGTCGTAGCCGTCCCACGGCTCGTCGACCGTGAAGCCCGCGGAGGTGCCGAGGTCGTCGGGCGAGCCGAAGGACTCCACCAGCGTGGCCTCGGTGTCCACATGGCCGTCGTCGCCGACGGCGCGCAGGTTCGGGGCGGGCGGCGCGGGCGGCGGCGGGGTCCGGCCGGCCTGGCGCGCGGCGCTGCGGGCCAGCGCCTCCTCCGCGGTGGGCGGCGGCGGGCCGTCGTGCGACGGCGCGGCCGGCGGCGCGGTGCGCTCGGGTGTGGGTGCGGGTGCGGGCGCCGCGGCGAACACCTCGTCGTCGTGGTCGCGCCGCAGCAGCCGGCGCACGAGCAGCTCGAGCAGCAGGAAGGGCAGGCGGAAGAGGAGTCCCATGATCTGACCGGTTCCCCTCTCGTGGCCCGCCCAACCGCCGGGCCGGGCGACCTACCGCTCGGCCAACTGCTCCTTGAGCTGCTCGATGAGGCCGACCGGGCCGGGGTCGACCCCGCGCAGCGCGGCGTGGTAGACGGACACCAGGTCGCCGAGCAACACCATCGAGAACACGCGCTCGAACGACGTCGTGCCGCGCGTCTGCACGCGGAACGTCGCGGCGGCGGCGTCGCGGATCAGCCCCTCGGTCAGCTCGACGCGCTCCGCGATGCGCGGGTGCGTGTCGCTGTCCTCCAAGAAGACGGCGCCGAAGCGGGCCAGGTCGGCCGCGCCCGTCCAGCCGACCAGCTCGTTGTGGTCGACCTCGGGCAGCTCGTGCCAGAAGGCGGGCAGCTTGGCGTTCTCGTTGAGCTGCGTCTTCCAGCGGTAGGCGATCGTGGTCGTCAGCCCGGCGCCGTAGATGACCGGGACGGTGCCGACCAGTCCGCGCGCCAGCGCCTTGGCCTCGGAGTCGTCGGCCGCCTCGGGGCCCCACTCGACGACGAGCTCCTCGAGATGCTCGGCCGCCACGTCGATGTCCGACGCGCAGCGCGGGCCGGCGCCGCAGCGGAACGCGACCTCCAGGGCCGCGACCGTCATGTAGGCCACGGCCGCGCGCGGCTGCAGCCCGCCGGCGACCGGGATGACCGGCACGCCGTCGGCGCGGGCCAGCTCGGCCAGCTTGCCGCCGCTGGTCGCCACGACGCGCTTGGCGCCGAGCGCCCCGGCGGCCTCGTAGCAGGCGAGGGTCTCCTCGGTGTTGCCCGAGTAGCTGGAGCACAGCACCGTCGTGTCGGGCGTCGTCCACGGCGGCAGGCCGTAGGCGCGCGCGGCGAGGATCGGGCGCGAGGCGGTGTCGCCGAGCGCGGCGCGGGCCAGCGCGCCGCCGATGGCGGAGCCGCCCATGCCGGCGACGACGAGCCCGGCCGGGCTGTCCCACTCGCTCAGCTGGGCCGACTCGGCCTTCCACAGCGCGTCGCGCAGGTGCTCGGGAATGGCCAGCACGTCGGTGAGCTGGTCGGTGGAGTCGATGCGCCCGATGGTCTCGCGGTCGAGCTCTGAGTTGGTCGTCGTCATGGCTGGACTCCTCTGGTTGTCCGCCCGATGGTCGCAGCCATCAGAACTTGATCGCCCCCGCAGGGAGGTCGGTGCCGGGGAACACCTTGATGCCGGAGGTCAGGACGTTGCCCTCGCCGACCCGCACGTCCTCGCCGATCACGGCGCCACCGCGGACGATGGCGCCCTTCTCGATGTGCGCCCGCGGCGCGACGATGCAGTCGGTGACCTCGCAGCCGGGACCGATGGTCGCACCATCGAGCACCACGGCGCGTTCCACCCGGGCGCCGGCGCCGACGGTCACGCCCGCGCCGAGCACGACGAGGCTGCCGACGTGGGCGCCCTCGGCGATCGTGCAGCCCGGGCCGACGTGGGCCGGCGGCACGATGCGCCCCGCGGCCTGGACGTCGGCGGCGACGTGCAGGAAGCCGTCGCCCAGCGCCTCCAGGACGCCGGTGCGGACGTTGCCTTCGAGGATGTCGAAGGTGCCCTGCAGGTAGCGCTCCGGGGTCCCGATGTCCATCCAGTACGCGTCGGAGGCGATGTAGCCGTGCAGGCCCGCGCCGACCAGGCGGGGCCAGACCTCGCGCTCGATCGACACGTTCTGGTCGGCCGGGATGAGGTCGAGCACCGAGCGCTCCAGCACGTAGATGCCGGCGGAGATCAGGTAGTGGTCGACGCCGACGAGCTGGTGCGGCGCCGGCTTCTCCAAGAAGCCCGCGACCGCCTGGTCCTCGCCGCAGATGACGAGGCCGTAGGCCGACGGATCCTCGACGGCGACGAGGCCGAGCGTGCCCGAGGCGCCGGTGCGCTCGTGCTGGGCGAGTTGGCCGCTGATGTCGGCGTCGGTCAGCACGTCGCCGTTGAGCATCAGGAAGCGCTCGTCCAGCGGCGCCTGCTCGTCGACGTACTTCAGCGCGCCGGCGGTGCCGCGCGGCGTGGGCTCGCGGACGTAGCGCAGGCGCATCCCGTAGGCCGAGCCGTCGCCGAGCGCCTGCTCGACCTTGATGGGCTCGAAGCCGCAGCTGAAGATG
>DASYBY010000604.1:0-4764 GCA_036500525.1 Baekduia sp.
CTTCTGGATGTCCGGCAGCGCGACGTTCACCACCGTGACGTCGAGCAGGAGCATGAAGACGGCGATGCAGACGACCGCGAGGGTCACCCACTTGTGGTCAACGCGCTCGCGACCCATCAGGCGTCGACCAGCAGCGCCGCGCCGAGCGCGCCGCCGAGGTCGCCGAGCGCGGCGACGCGCATCGCCGGCGGATCGTCGTCGTGGAAGAGGTGGGGCATCATCGCGTCGCCGATCCGCTGGGCGTAGGGCTCGCCGAAGCGCACGCCGAGGCCGCCGCCGATGATCACGGCGTCGGGGTCGAGCACGTTGCACGCCGAGGCGACCGCGACGCCGAGCGCGTCGACCGCGTCGTCGATCAGCTGCGTCGCGAGGTCGTCGCCGCGCTCGATCGCCCGCTCCCAGACGCCGCTGGTCAGCCGGTCGCGGCCCTTCTCCTCCATGATCTTGAAGAGGTGGGTCTTCTCGCCGTCGTCGTGGGCCTTGCGGGCCCGCGCCTCCATCGCCCGCCGCCCGGCGTACGCCTCCATGCAGCCGATGCGCCCGCACGGGCACTGCAGGCCGTGGTGACGGACGACGATGTGGCCGATCTCGCCCGCGGCCCCGCGCCCGAGCCACGCGCGGCCGTCGAGGACGATGCCGCCGCCGACGCCCGTGCCCCAGAAGACGCCGAGCAGCGACTGGAACTCGCGCGCGGCGCCGAGCGTGAACTCGGCGTCGGTGGCGACCTGGACGTCGTTGCCCAGCACGATGCGCGTCCCGAGCCGGTCGCCGAGCTCCTTGGCCAGGGGGTAGGGATCGCGCCAGCCCGGCAGGTTGCCGGCGCGCGCCAGCGAGCCGGTCGCCTCGTCGATCGCGCCCGGCGCGCCGACGCCGGTACCCGCCAGCGTGGAGGTGTCGATCGAGGCCTGCTCGGCGGCCTCCTTCATCGCCTCCTCGATCGCGGCGACCACGTCCGCGGGACCGCCCTCCGAGGGCGTGGGCCGCCGGGCCTGGCCGAGGACCTGGTGGTCATCGTCGACGATGACCGTCTGGATCTTCGTGCCGCCGAGGTCGACCCCACCGCGTAGTGCGCGTTCTGGCATATGCCTTGCAGCCTTGCCCACCGGGGCCGGTTCCGCAACGTCGTGCGGCCTGCCACGCGCTCAGCCGGGCGCGAGGCGCGGGGCGGGCGCGGGCGCCGGGGTGCGCGCCGGCTCGGCCGCGGCGGGCGCGCCGAGCGGGCCCAGCAGCGCCACCATCGCCGGCGGCGCGAACCACAGCAGGTAGGACGGGGACCACTGGTTGGCCGCGAGCTGCAGCGCCGCCAACACCGCGCACGTCAGACCGGCGACGCGGCGGGGATCGGATGCGACCGCCCGGTCGAGGGCGACCAGCGTGGCGCCGCCGAGCGCGATCGCAAGGGCGAGCGCCTCCGCCACGGGCTGCCAGGCCTGCAGGCCCAGCGCCGTCCACGGCGACATCGCCGAGCGGCGGGTCAGCTGGAAGCTCATCGCGTGCGCCATGTCCAGCGGGCCGTGCACGCCGCCGAGCGCGACGAGCGCCGCCGCCACGGCGACGCCCACCGCCGTGCAGGCCGCGACCGCGCGCCGCAGCTCGGCACCGCGCAGCCGCGCCAGCCACAGCGGGAGCAGCACGAGCGGCGCCGCCTTCGCCGTCCCGGCCAGCGCCAGCAGCGCGCTGGACGCCGCGGGCCGGGCGAACCACGCGAAGGCCCAGACGAGCGCGGCGGCGATCAACACGTCGTTGGTGCCGCTCGACGCGCCCGCGAGCAGCGACGGG
Organism: Baekduia sp.; assembly: GCA_036500525.1. GTDB lineage: Bacteria > Actinomycetota > Thermoleophilia > Solirubrobacterales > Solirubrobacteraceae > Baekduia. The sequence goes on from DASYBY010000604.1 coordinate 1,780, forward strand.
AACGCGAGCAGCGCGACGATCGCGGGCCACGGCGTGCGGCCCGGGCCGGTCCCGGCGCCGCGCGCGCGGCGCAGCCCGAGCACGCACGCGCCGATGGCCAGCGCACCGACCAGGAGGGCGCCGGTGGGCGCGTCCCAGGTCGTCGTCGCCGGCCAGAGCGCCGCGAACGGCACGTAGGCGAGGTAGATCGGCAACCCATAGGTGTCGCCGTGGAACACGTCGCCGGGCAGGTGGCCGTAGGGGAGCGTGCCGTGCAGCAGCAGCGTCGCGCCCTCCATGTTCGCGAACGCGACGTCGATCGCCCCGGGGGAGGTGACGATGACCAGGAGCGTCGCGGCCAGCAGCGCGAGCCCGACCTGCCGCGGCAGGTGCGGGAGGCGCCGGCGGGCGGCGGCGCGGTCGAGCAGGACGGGCGCCGGGTCGTCATCGGCCGGGTCGGGGCCCGCGGTCGCCAGCGCGATCCCCCGCACCGCGAGGTAGGCGAGCAGCACGGCGGCCGACCCCTCGCCGAGCGCGAGGTAACCCTTGCCGTAGGCGACCGCCGGGACCAGGAGCAGGGCGAGCGCGACGGCGTCGAGGCTCCGGCGGCGCCGCAGCGGCCGGCGCAGCACCGCCAGCAGGAAGAGCGCGGTCAGGCCGGCGAGCACGAGCGGCGCATGCGCGATCGGCGCGCCGCCGGCCAGGTCGTCGTCGGTGAGCAGGGCCGGGGAGAAGACGCTGCCGTCGGCGTGGACGCCGGCGCCGGCGATCGCCTGGTGGCCGGCGTACCACTCGACCTTCACCGTGTCGTCGTCGAGGTAGAGCGTCTGGACGCGGGTCGCGCGGCGGAGCACCGCGCGCAGCTCGGGCGCCTGCGCGGCGAGCCGCTGCGCCCGCGCGGCGGGGATGGCCAGCGGGCGCTCGTGGTGGGTCAGCAGGCCGAGCGCGGCGACGGTCGCGAACACGGCCAGCGCGACGAGCGCGGCGCAGCGACGAGCGCGCTGGGAGGACGGGCCCACCCTCGCGGGGATCGGCCCGCGCGCGCGGCGGGCACAGGCGCCGCGGACGGATGTTCAGGCGCTGCGCCGCGCCGCCGCCAGCACCCACCGGGCGAGGACGAGCTGCAGCGGCAGGCGGACGAACAGCGCCGGCTTCGGGATCTGCGGGTAGCGATCCGGGTTCATCGCCATGTGCAGGTTGGCGGGGAAGACGGCCGCGAGCGTGGCGACCAGCCACCAGCCCGCCCACCGCCGCACGGTCGGCGAGGAGTGCAGCAGGCCGAGGCCGCCGGCCGACTCGGCCACGCCGCTGGCGTAGATCAGGCCACGCTGGGCCGGCAGGTAGTCGGGCATGATCGACTCGTAGATGCGGGGCTTGGCGAAGTGCAGCAGCCCGGCGATGACGAAGACCGGGCCGGCGAGGGGCTTCAGAGCGCGGATCACGCCCGGCAACTTACCCGGCGCGGGTTACTCTGGGCCGATGCCGCTGGTCTACCGCGAGACAGTGCCGGTGCAAGAGCCGCGGGGGACCGTGCTCTGCCTGCACGGCTACCCCGAGTCGTCGTACATGTGGCGCCACCTGCTGGAGGCGGTCGCCGACGCCGGCTGGCAGGCGGTCGCGCCCGACCTGCCCGGCTACGGCGACTCGCCCTACGCCGGCTCGGGCACGTGGCAGGCGCACGTCGACGCGCTCGACACGTTCCACCGCGAGCAGGAGCTCGGCCAGGTCGTGCTGGTCGTCCACGACTGGGGCGGGCTGATCGGGCTGCGCTGGGCGTGCGAGCACCCCGAGGCGGTCCGCGCGCTGGTCGTCAGCGACACGGGCTTCTTCGCCGACGGCAAGTGGCACGGCATGGCCCGCGCGATGCGGACGCCCGATCAGGGTGAACAGCTCGTCAACGGCCTTGACCACGACGGCTTCGCGGCCATGCTGCGTGCGGTGAGCCCCTCCATGGACGACCGCAGCATCGCCGAGTACTTCAAGGCCTATGCCTCGGAGGAGTCGCGCCGCGGCCAGCTGGAGCTGTACCGCTCCGGTGAGTTCTCCGAGCTGGCGCAGTACGACCTCGCGACGCTCGACGTGCCCGCGCTGGTCCTCTGGGGCGAGGAGGATCCGTTCGCGCCCGTGGCCGGTGCGCACCGCTTCGTGGCCGAGCTGCCCGACGCCGAGCTGCAGGTCGTCCCCGGCACCGGGCACTTCGTCTACGACGACGAGCCCGCCGCGTGCTCGGAGGCCGTCGTGGCCTTCCTGGAGCGCGTCTGATGCCCCGCCGCGAGATCAAGTCCTGGTTGATGGACATGGACGGCGTGCTCGTCCACGAGGAGCAGGCGATCCCCGGCGCCGCCCGGTTCCTCGACGCGCTCAAGGAGCGGGAGATCCCGTTCCTGGTGCTGACCAACAACTCCATCTACACGCGGCGCGACCTGTCGGCGCGGCTGCGCGCCTCCGGTCTGGAGGTCCCCGAGACCTCGATCTGGACCTCGGCCAACGCGACCTCGCGGTTCCTGGAGGAGCAGCGCCCCAACGGCTCGGCGTTCACGATCGGCGAGGCCGGGCTGACCACCGCGCTGCACCAGGCCGGCTACACGCTGACCGAGCGCTCGCCCGACTACGTCGTCCTCGGCGAGACCCGCACCTACTCGTTCGAGCGGATCACGCAGGCGATCCGCCTGATCGCCGGCGGCGCGCGCTTCATCGCGACCAACCCCGACGCCACCGGTCCGACGCCCGACGGCCCGCTGCCGGCCACCGGCTCGGTCGCCGCGCTCATCAGCCGCGCGACCGGCGTCGAGCCCTACTACGTCGGCAAGCCCAACCCGTTGATGATGCGCTCCGCGCTGAACGCGATCGACGCGCACTCCGAGACGACGGCGATGATCGGCGACCGCATGGACACCGACGTCGTCTCGGGCCTGGAGGCAGGTCTGCAGACGGTGCTGGTGCTCACCGGTGTCGCGACGCGCGAATCCGCCGAGCGCCACCCGTTCCGCCCGTCGCGCATCGTCG
>DASYBY010000605.1:0-2090 GCA_036500525.1 Baekduia sp.
TCGCCGTCCCGCTGCAAAGGCAACGCGGGATGGACGCCTACCGACACCCATAGCTGAGGAGGACTTCATGTCCGTTCTTACCCGTTCCGCCCTCGAGGCCAGCCCTCTGGCCGACCTCCACACGATCGCTTCCGAGATCGGCATCGACGGCTTCCGCCGCCTGCGCAAGGCCGATCTGGTCAACAAGATCATCGAGCAGCAGGGCGGCGAGGCCGCCGTCGCCGAGGTCGAGGCCGACGCGCCCGAGGCCGAGGAGACGCCCAAGCGCCGCACGCGCAGCGCCCGCGGCACGCGCACCCGCCGCAAGGCCGTCGACGCCGACGCGGGCGACGACGCCGACGCGCCCGTCGACGTGATCGCCACCGAGGACGCGGTCGTCGAGGAGATCATCGAGGCCGAGGAGGAGGCGGAGGCCGAGGCTGAGGTCGACGCCGACGTCGAGGCCGACTCCTTCGGCGAGGTCGACGCCGAGGCCGAGGTCGAGAAGCCGCGCCGCCGTTCGCGCGGTGGCCGTGGGCGCGACCGCGATCGCGGCGACCGCGACGAGGAGGCCCCGCGCGCCGAGCGTGGCGGGGATCGCGAGCGTGGCGGGGACCGCAACGGCGACCGTGAGCGTGGCGGCGACCGCAACGGCGACCGCGAGGCCGGTGCCGAGGACCGCATCGTCGCGGGCACGGTCGAGCTGCTGGCCAACGGCTCGGGCTTCGTCCGCGTGACGCCGCCGGAGCCCTCCGACGACGACGTCTACGTCTCCGCGGCGCAGATCCGCCGCTGCGAGCTGGTCTCCGGCGACCAGGTCGCCGGCCCGGTCCGCGAGCCGCGCCGCTCCGAGCGCTACCCGTCGCTGGTCCGCATCGACACCATCAACGGCCGCCCGGCCGACGAGGTCGCCGAGGGCACGCACTTCGACGACCTGCCCTGCACGCTGCCGACCGAGCGCCTGGCCCTCGGCTCCGACGACGCGACGCTCAAGGCGATCGAGTGGCTCACGCCGATCGGCAAGGGCTCGCGCGTCACGATCGCCGGCGAGGCCCACGCCGGCAAGTCCGAGGCGCTCAAGCGCCTGGCCGGCGCGCTGAAGGGCGTCGAGGGCCTCGAGGTCCACGTCGTCCTGGCCGCCGTGCGGCCCGAGGAGTGCGCCGAGTGGCGCGCCGGCGAGCTGGAGCCCGTCGCCGCGCTGGCGATCGGCGCCAGCCCCGACGCCCAGACGCAGGCCGTCGAGCGCGCGATCGACACGGCCAAGCGCATCACCGCGCGGGGCGGCGACGTCGTCGTCCTCGTCGACGCCGTCGACGGCCTCCCGCCGCACGCGGCCCGCCGCGCGCTGGCCGCCGCCCGCAACATCGTCGACGGCGGCTCGCTGACGGTCATCGCCACGGCGGCCGAGCCGGTCGGCGGCGAGACCACGATCATCACCCTCGACCGGACCCTGACGCGTGCGGGTCGGTTCCCGGCGCTCGACCTGATCAACAGCGGCACGCTGCGCGCGGAGCTGCTCGTCGGCGACGCCGGCGCGGGCGCCATCGCCGAGGCGCGGGGCCAGGCGCTCGACGCCTGAGGGAGCTTGAGGGCCCTGAGCCTGAGGCTCAGGTAGACGCTGACGCTTACGTGCCGCGCCCTAGCGCGGCACGTAGGCGACGCGGCCCCAGGAGGGCTCGGGCGCCAGCTCGACGGGCTCGCCGTCGCGGTCCGGCTGCACGTACAGGAAGGTCGAGCTCTCGGCGTCGAACTCGATGTCGAGCTCGTCCTCCTTGACGCGCTGGTCCAGCCACGCGGAGCGGAAGACGAGGCGGCGCAGCCAGTGCACCAGCGAGCGGTCGCTCGGACCGACGAGCTCGGGCCAGCAGTCGTTGACGTGCTCACCCAGCGAGGACGCCGGCTCCTGGATCTCCCCGTTGACCGAGAGGGTCACCAGGTCCTCCAGCTCGGGGTCGTCCAACCGGCCGGAGACGAACCCCAGCTTGTTGGCGGCCTGCTCGCAGCGCTCGCGGAAGTCGCGCTCGTTGAAGGTGAACCGGAGTTCGCCATATTCGAGGACGAAGTCCTCACCGCTGTCGTAGTTGCCTCGGCGTGCGTCGTTCATGGGGGTG
>DASYBY010000606.1:0-6127 GCA_036500525.1 Baekduia sp.
CGACGATGCGCGACGGGCGGAACGGGTGGCGCTCGGCGGATTCGCGCGTCGCGACACCGGTGAGCACCAGCACCGTCTGCAGACCTGCCTCCAGGCCCGAGACGACGTCGGTGTCCATGCGGTCGCCGATCATCGCCGTCGACTCGGAGTGCGCGTCGATCGCGTTCAGCGCCGAGCGCATCATCAGGGGGTTGGGCTTGCCGACGTAGTAGGGCTCGACGCCGGTCGCGCGGCTGATCAGCGCGGCGACCGAGCCGGTGGCCGGCAGTGGGCCGTCGGGGGTCGGGCCGGTGGCGTCCGGGTTGGTGGCGATGAACCGCGCGCCGCCGGCGATCAGGCGGATCGCCTGCGTGATGCGCTCGAACGAGTAGGTCCGGGTCTCGCCGAGGACGACGTAGTCGGGCGAGCGCTCGGTCAGCGTGTAGCCGGCCTGGTGCAGCGCGGTGGTCAGCCCGGCCTCGCCGATCGTGAACGCCGAGCCGTTGGGGCGCTGCTCCTCCAGGAACCGGGAGGTCGCGTTGGCCGAGGTCCAGATCGACGTCTCGGGGACCTCCAGGCCGGAGGCGCGCAGCCGCGCCGACAGGTCGCGCCGCGTGTAGATGGAGTTGTTGGTCAGCACCAGGAACGGGATCTCGCGCTCCTTGAGCGCGTCGAGGAAGCGGGCGGCGCCCGGGATCGCCTGCTCCTCGTGGACGAGCACGCCGTCCATGTCCATCAACCAGGACGTGATCTCGCGGCGGGGCATCAGACGCGCTCCAGGAAGGCCACGACGGCCTCCGAGCACGCGGCGGGCTCGTCGTCGTAGACGAAGTGCCCGGTGCCCGGGACGACCTGCAGCTCGGCGTCGGGCAGCTCCTCCACGAAACGGTGCGCACCGGCCACCGGCGCGAACGGATCCTCCTCGCCCCACAGGACAAGCGACGGCACGTCGAGCGTCGCGAGGTCGTACTGCGCCAGCTCGGCGAACTCGCCCGAGCGGTACAGCTCCAGCTGGCCGCGGCGCGACTCCTCCGAGGCATAGGCCTTGAAGTACTCGGCGATGCTGCGGTCGTCCATCGCGGGGCTCACCGCACGGAGCATGGCCGCGAAGCCGTCGTGGTCAAGGCCGTTGACGAGCTGCTCACCCTGATCGGGCGTCCGCATCGCGCGCGCCATGCCGTGCCACTTGCCGTCGGCGAAGAAGCCCGTGTCGCTGACGACCAGCGCGCGGACCGCCTCGGGGTGCTCGCACGCCCAGCGCAGGCCGATCAGCCCGCCCCAGTCGTGGACGACCAGCACGACCTGGCCCAGCTCCTGCTCGCGATGAAAGGCGTCGACGGCGTCGACGTGCGCCTGCCACGTGCCCGAGCCGGCGTAGGGCGAGTCGCCGTAGCCGGGCAGGTCGGGCGCGACCGCCTGCCAGCCGGCATCGGCCACCGCCTCCAGGAGGTGGCGCCACATGTACGACGACTCGGGGTAGCCGTGCAGGCAGAGCACGGTCCCCCGCGGCTCCTGCACCGGCACTGTCTCGCGGTAGACCAGCGGCATCGGCCCAGAGTAACCCGCGCCGGGTAAGTTGCCGGGCGTGATCCGCGCTCCGAAGCCCCTCGCCGGCCCGGTCTTCGTGATCGCCGGGCTGCTGCACTTCGCCAAGCCCCGCATCTACGAGTCGATCATGCCCGACTACCTGCCGGCGCAGCGGGGCCTGATCTACGCCAGCGGCGTGGCCGAGTCGGCCGGCGGTCTCGGCCTGCTGCACTCCTCGCCGACCGTGCGCCGGTGGGCGGGCTGGTGGCTGGTCGGCACGTTGGCCGCCGTCTTCCCCGCCAACCTCCACATGGCGATGAACCCGGACCGCTACCCGCAGATCCCCAAGCCGGCGCTCCTCGCGCGCCTGCCGCTGCAGCTCGTCTTCGCCCGGTGGGTGCTGGCGGCCGCGCGGCGCGGGGCGTAGCCGCGTCCGCGCCCGCACCGCCGACCGACGTTGCGGAACCGGCCTCGGTGGGCAAGGCTGCAAGGCATATGCCAGAACGCGCGCTACGCGGTGGGGTCGACCTCGGCGGCACGAAGATCCAGACGGTCATCGTCGACGCCGACCACCAGGTCCTCGGCCAGGCCCGGCGGCCGACGCCGTCCGAGGGCGGTCCCGCGGACGTCGTCGCCGCGATCGAGGAGGCGATGAAGGAGGCCGCCGAGCAGGCCTCGATCGACACCTCCACCCTGACGGGCGCCGGCGTCGGCGCGCCGGGCGCGATCGACGAGGCGACGGGCTCGCTGGCGCGCGCGGGCAACCTGCCGGGCTGGCGCGATCCCTATCCGCTGGCCCAGGAGCTGGGCGACCGGCTCGGCACCCGCATCGTGCTGGGCAACGACGTCCAGGTCGCCACCGACGCGGAGTTCACGCTCGGCGCCGCGCGGGAGTTCCAGTCGCTGCTCGGCGTCTTCTGGGGCACGGGCGTCGGCGGCGGCATCGTCCTCGACGGCCGCGCGTGGCTCGGCCGCGGCGCCGCCGGCGAGATCGGCCACATCGTCGTCCGCCACCACGGCCTGCAGTGCCCGTGCGGGCGGATCGGGTGCATGGAGGCCTACGCCGGGCGGCGGGCGATGGAGGCGCGCGCCCGCAAGGCCCACGACGAGGGCGAGAAGACCCACCTCTTCAAGATCATGGAGGAGAAGGGGCGCGACCGGCTGACCAGCGGCGTCTGGGAGCGCGCGATCGAGCGCGGCGACGACCTCGCTACGCAGCTGATCGACGACGCGGTCGACGCGCTCGGCGTCGCGGTCGCCTCGGCGTGCAACGTCCTCGACGTCGATGCCGTCATCATCGGCGGCGGGATGGGCGTGCGCTTCGGCGAGCCCTACGCCCTGCGGATCCAGGACGCGATGATGCCCCACCTCTTCCACGACGACCATCCGCCCGTCATGCGCGTGGCGGAGCTGGGCGACCTCGGCGGCGCGCTCGGCGCGGCGCTCCTCGTCAGCGGCGCGGCGGGCCCGAAGGCGTGAGCGAGGACTTGGAGGCGCTCAAGCGCGAGGCCGCCGAGGCCGCCGCGCAGGAGATCCGCGACGGCATGGCGCTCGGGCTCGGCACGGGCTCGACGGTCCGCCACCTGCTGCCGGCGCTGGCCGCGCGCGGGCTGAGCGGCCTGCGCTGCGTCGCGACGTCGACCGCCACGACCGAGCAGGCGACCGCGCTCGGGATCCCCGTCGAGCCGTTCGAGACGCTCGCCCGCCTGGACCTGGCGATCGACGGCGCCGACCAGGTCGCCCCCGACGGCTGGGTCGTCAAGGGCGGTGGCGGCGCGCACGTGCGCGAGAAGATCGTCGCCGCGGCGGCCGACCGCTTCGTGGTCATCGTCGACGCGACCAAGGTGGTGGACATGCTCAAGCCGCCGATCCCGCTGGAGCTGCTGGCCTTCGGGCTGCCCGCCACGCTGCAGGCGCTCGGCGCGGTGACCATCCGCCCGGGCTTCCCGCCCAGCCCCGACGGCAACGTGATCGCCGACTACACCGGCCCGGTCGACGACCCGGCGGCGCTCGCGGCGTTCTTGTCGTCGATGCCCGGCGTGGTCGACCACGGCCTGTTCCCGCCCGAGCTGACCGCCGAGGTCGTCATCGCGACGGCGGGCGGCGTGCAGCGGCGCGCGCTGCGCTGAGGACCGTGTCCGTGCGCGTGGCCCGCGTCGCGCCCGAGGTCGTACGCCCGCTGCGGCAGCGCGTCCTGCGGCCGCACCAGACCGTCGCCGACCAGGTCTACGACGGCGACGACGCGCCCGGCGCCGCGCACTTCGCCGCGTACGCCGAGGACCGGCCCGAGCCCATCGGCGTCGCCTCGATCACGCCCGAGCCCTTCCCCGGCGCCGGCGGCCCGCGCCCCGGCGACTGGCGCGTGCGCGGCATGGCGACCGACCCGGACGGCGGCCGCTCCATCGGCGCCGGCGCCCTGCTGCTGCGCGCCTGCCTGGACCACGCCCGCGCCACCGGCGCCACCCGCATCTGGTGCAACGCCCGCGCCGGGGTGCGCGGCTTCTACGAGCGCGAGGGCTTCACCGTCGAAGGCGAGCAGTTCACGCTCCCCGACATCGGCCCGCACTTCCTGATGTGGTTGGCGGTCTAGCGGGGGTGGCCGGGATCACCGACCGTATGGGTCGGTCAAAGCGGCCACCTCGCTAGGGTCGGCGACCATGGAACGCCAGGTCGCCCTGCTGCGCGGGATCAACGTGGGCCAGAGCACGCGCGTCTCGATGGCCGAGCTGCGCAAGCTGCTCGGCGACGCCGGCTACGAGGACGTCAAGACGCACCTGCAGAGCGGCAACGTGGTGCTGACCGCGGAGGCGACCGGCGCCGACCTGGAGGCCGAGCTGGAGAAGCTCCTCGAGAAGCAGCTCAAGAGCCCGATCCGCGTCGTCGTGCGCAACGCGAAGGAGCTGGCGAAGGTCGTCAAGGCCGACCCGCTGGCCGACGTCGCCGACAACCCCTCGCGCAAGCAGGTGAGCTTCCTCGGCGCCGAGCTCGACCCCGCCGTCGCGAAGGAGCTGACCGCCGAGGCGAAGGACCTCGCGCCCGAACGGTTGATCGTCAGGGGCCGCGAGATCTACACCTGGCATCCGGACGGGATCCAGAAGTCCCCGACGGCCAAGCTGCTGGCCGACAAGCGGGTGCGGGTGACCCTCACCGCCCGGAACTGGAACACCGTCACGAAGCTGCTGGAGCTCGTGACGGCGTAGCCGCGCCCGAAGGCGCGGCGGCTACTTCATCCGGTAGACGATGCGCCCACGGGTGAGGTCGTACGGGCTGACCTCGACGCGCACGCGGTCACCCGGGAGCACGCGGATGCGGTTGCGGCGCATCTTGCCGGCGAGGTGCGCCAGCACTTCGTGGTCATCCATGTCGAGCTGGATGCGGAACAGCAGGTTGGGCAGCGACTCAACGACTTCGCCCTCGAGAGCGACCTTGTCTTCTACGGCCATACGGCCTCCTTCAAACGTTCGGTTTCCGAATGCGCGAAGAAGTGCCGCGGCAGCCGCGGTCGTCGAACCTCAACGCGCCGAGAGGGTGGATTCCGCGCGAGAAACACGGGATCCGGCACTCATTGTACCCGTCTGAGCGCCGGATCCCACCGTTCTGCGTCGCGAGCCGCTATGCGGCGGCGGGCTGCAGGCGCGCCGCCAGCAGCCGGGCCAGGCGCGCACGGTGCGTGCCGGAGCCGCCCAGGTGCGCGGCGTCGACCTGCGCGCGCTTGTACAGCCAGTGCACGTCGGCCTCCCAGGTGAAGCCAATCCCGCCGTGGGCCTGGATCGCCGCGGCGGTCACGTCGCGCCCGCCGTCCGACGATGCGGCCTTGGCCAGCGAGGCCGCCTCAGGCAGGCGATCGGGCTCGGCGTCGGCCGCCCAGGCGGCGAAGTACGTCGCCGACCGCGCGCCCTCGGTGTCCTTGAGCATCTGCGCGCACTTGTGGGCGACGGCCTGGTAGGCGCCGACCGGGGTGTCGAACTGCTTGCGGTCCTTGACGTAGGCCAGCGTCATCTCCATCGCGCGCTGCGACACGCCGACCAGCTCGGCGGCCACCACGACCGTCGCGCGGTCGATCGCCGCGGCGCTGTCGCCGCCCAGCGGCTCGCCGTGGGTGGGTGGGGCGTATACCCGGGCGGCGCGCCGGGTCGGGTCGATGGAGTCGACCGGCGTGACGTCGGCGTCAGCGCGGGCCAGCACGCGGGCCACCCCGTCCTCGCCGATCAGCACGATGACCGCCGCGTCCTGCGCGTCGGGCACGAGCCCGCCGACGGCGCCGATCGTCCCGGTCGCCTCGCCGGAGGCCAGCAGCGGCAGCCACTGCGCCTGCTGCTCGGGCGTGCCGGCGACGCCGATCGCCTCGGCCGCGGTGACCGTCGCCAGGAACGGCGAGGCCGCCAGCGCGTAGCCCAGCTCCTCGCTCAGGATCGCCAGCTCGACGGCGCCGAGGCCCTGGCCGCCGTGCTCCTCGGCGATCGCGATGCCCGGCCACCCCAGCTGCACGAGCTCGCCCCACAGCGCCGGGTCATAGGCCTTGCCCTCGGCCGCCTCGCGGACCTTGGCCAGCGACGAGCGGCTGCCGAGCAGGTCGCGCGCCGTCTTCTTGATCTCCTGCTGGTCCTCGGTGAAGTCGAAG
>DASYBY010000607.1:0-5150 GCA_036500525.1 Baekduia sp.
CACGTCGGCCCGCGGCCGGAAGGCCTCGTGCACGCCGAGGCGCAGCGGCATCGTCGCCAGCCGGCCGCAGTCGGCCATCGTGTCGACGTTGGACATCACGGCGTCGACGTGGCGCGAGGCGCGGCGCAGCCAGCCGCGCAGCAGCGGCGCGTAGAGGCGCGACGGGCCGGGGAGCGCGGCGGCCTCCAGCGTGCTCGTGCCGTGGTGGACGGCGACGGTGCGCGCGCCGACCTCGCGGGCACAGGCCACCACGTCCAGCGGCCACCAGAACGGGTCGTGCAGGAGGACGACGTCGGGGCGCAGCTCGCGCAGCGTGCGCTTCAGCGCGCCGGCGCCGAACGGGAGGCGGTAGCCGTTGGCGGCGATGAGGCGCAGCGACGGCAGCTCGTGGCGGCCGCCCTCGTGGCGCTCGCGCGCGCCGGGGACGAGCACGTGGTGCTCGATCTCGCCGGTGCTCGCGGCGTGCGCGGCCTTGGCGTCGAGGTAGGTCCGGATCCCGCCGCTGCCGCCGCCGTAGAACAGCGCGACGTCGGCGACCCGCAGCGGGCGCCGGGGGACGAGCGCGAGGTGCCCGCCGCGCGGGCGGCCCTGGACGACCGCAAGGTCAGGCGACATCCCGCACCCCGTCGCCCTGCTCCGCGGCGGCGCCGTCCAGCGTGCGGCGATAGCCGTCGGCGAGGCGGCCGAGCGCCCGGTCCCAGGTGCGTTCGAGGACCGCGCGGCGGGCGGCGGTCGCGAGCCGGTCGCGAGCCGCGGGGTCGGCGGCCAGCGCGACGACCGCGTCGGCCAGGGCGCCCGCGTCGGCCGGGCGCAGCAGGCCGGTGACCCCGTCGGTGACGATCGAGCACGGCCCGCCCTCGGCGACCGCGACGACCGGCAGGCCGCTGGCCTGGGCCTCCAGGAGCACCTGGCCGAACGTGTCGGTGCGGCTGGCGAAGAGGAAGACGTCGGCGCTCGCGTAGGCCTCGACCAGCGCGTCGCCGTCCAACCACCCCAGGAAGGTCGCGTGGTCGCCGAGGCGGGCGCGCAGCATCTCCTCCTCGGGCCCGCCGCCGGCCAGCACGAGGTGCAGCCGGGGGTCGCGGGCGTGCGCGGCGAGGAAGGACTCGGCCAGCAAATCGGCGCCCTTCTCGCGCGTGAGCCGCCCGGCGTAGAGCACGTTGATGCGGTCGGTCCCGTTGGCGTACAGGTCGGTGCGGCGCCGGTCGGGCGAGAAGCGCTCGACGTCGACCCCGCGGTCCCAGCGGCCGATGCGCTCGGCGCCGATCCCCAGCGTGCCGAGCACCGCGTCGCTGGCCTCGCTGGGCGAGAGCACGACCGAGCACCGGCCGTAGAACATGGCCATGGCGCCCTGGGCGAAGGCCTCCACCAGCGGGTCGGCGGTCCGCAGGCCCGCGTAGGCGCCCAGCTCGGTGTGGTAGCTGCCGAGCACCGGCAGGTCCATCACGCGGGCGGTGACCAGCGCGGCCACGCCGGCCGGTCCGGGCGAGACGAGGTGGACGAGGTCGTAGCGGCCCTCGGCGAGCGCGTCGACGATCGCCGGCAGGCTCGGCACGCCGACCTTCAGCCCCGCGTAGAACGGGACCTCGACCTCGGCGACCGAGCTGAGCCGGCGGTCGGCGATCGGGTCGGTGGAGACGACCTCGACCTCGAAGCCCGGCACGCCGCGGCGGCGCAGCTCCTCCAGCGTGTGCGTCACGCCGTGCATCGCGCCGACCCCGTCGGCGACCAGCGCGACGCGCAGCGGCTCGTCGTCGCGGGCGTGCAGCTTGGTCTTCTCGCGGCCGAGGAACGCGGCGGCCGGCGCGTAGGGGATCGCCGCGACGCAGGCGTCGAAGAGGTGCTCGGCGCCGGTGGCCAGGCCCGCGATGCCGTCGGCGCGCAGCCCGCCGACGACCTCGTCGACCGCGCGGGCGAGCTTGCGCTCGTGGCGGTGGCGGGCGCGGCGGAAGAGGTCGGCGTGGCGGAAGTCGTCGGCCTGCATGCGGGCGAGCAGGTCGGCCGAGCTGAGGTCGCCGAGCTCGACGGCCTCCAGCCACGCGCGCAGCAGCGCGCCGGCGTCGGCGGGCATCAGGTCGGCGCCCATCGCACCGCTGCGGGCGTCGCCCTCGCGCATGACGCGCTCGACCATGCGCAGGACCGTCGCGGGATCGAGCGCCTCGGTCGGCGCCTCGCGGTCCAGCGAGCGCACGGCCAGCGCCATCGCGGCGTGCGTCCACTTCGCGGCGCTGCCGTGGTCGCCCGCCGCCCGGGCGCGGCCGGCCCGGATGTGCGACAGGAACTCCGCGGGCGTCTCGGCCCGCGGCGCCTCGGTCCAGGTGCGGCCGATGTCGACGCCGGCGTGGTCGTCGGAGCCGCCGACGCCCGTGCCGCCGTGCGTCTCGACGTAGACGAAGGCCGGGAGGTTCAGCTCCTTGGCGCGGGCGCCGTTGCGGACCTCCCAGGCGCCGAAGAGCTGCGCGAGCCGGCGGCGGTGGCGGGCGGTCAGCGGCGCCTCGACGGCGTAGAACGGGTGCGCCAGCGCGCAGGCGATCTCGTGCTCGTGGAGGTACTCGGCGACCGACTCCACGCAGTTGCTGCGCATCTGCAGCTCGGCGAACTGGTCGGGCGTGATGCCGAAGCAGAGGACGTGGACCGCCTGCGGCTCCTCGCGGAACCAGCAGGTCAGCTCGACCGAGACGAAGACGCGCGGGTCGTGCGCGATCTCCAGGACGCCCTCGATCGTGTCGTGATCGGTGATCGTCACGAAGTCCATGCCACGCCGCAGCGCCAGCTCCAGGACCTCCTGCGGCGGGGTTGCGCACTCAGGAAGCCCGAGCGCGCGCTGGACCCCGAGCTTGGACCGCTGCGAAGCGGTCGAGTGGCAGTGCAGGTCGGCCCGGCTGGCCCAGCTCGGAGTCATCGTCGTCTCCCCGTCGTGATCGGATCGTCGACCACCACTTTCCCCTGCATACGCCGGGCGGCTGTGAACGGTCCGCCAAGATCATGTGACCGCGCCGTGAAGGCCTGGCGACGCGGCGGCGACGATCCGGTCGTAGTTGGTGCGCAACAGCGCGATGACGTCGTCGACGTCCTCGTCGCTCGCGATCCGCCGTGCCGCGGGCCCGACGCGGTCGGGGAAGACCGGGTGGTGGACGATCCGCCCCGCGGCGAACAGCTCCTGCCACACCTCGGCCGGGAAGGCGAAGTGCGCGGAGTGGTCGCCGTGCAGGTGGCCGATCTCGCGCCGGCCGACGCGGAAGGCGAGCTCGCCGCGACGGCCGGTACCGGACTCGACGCCGGGCCACGAGGTGGCTTCGGCGGTGATGCGTGCGCCGGCTCCTGGATGCTCGTAGGTCATGGCGACCATGGTGCATCTTCAAGCGCACTTGAAGTCAAGGCCGCCCTTCGGCGACCGCCGCGCTCAGGCCGCGGCGGCGACCTCGGCGACCGCGCGGACGCGGGCGGTGAACGCGGGCAGCACGTCGAGCGTGATCGCCTGCGGGCCGTCGCAGCGGGCCTGCGCCGGGTTGGGGTGGCACTCGACGATGAGGCCGTCGGCGCCGCACGCCGCCGCGGCGAGCGCGAGGGGCTCGACGAGTGCACGCCGGCCCGCCGCGTGCGACGGGTCGACGATCACCGGCAGGTGAGTGTGCTCCTTGAGCACGGTCACGGCGGCGAGGTCGAGGCAGGACCGGGCGGGTGTGGCGCCGGCGTGGATGCCGCGCTCGCAGAGCACGACGTTCGCGTTGCCCTCGGTGAGGATGTACTCGGCGGCGAGCAGCAAGTCGTCGATCGACGCGCCCATCCCCCGCTTGAGCAGCACGGGCAGGCGCGAGCGGCCGATCTCGGTCAGCAGCGGGAAGTGCTGCATGTTGCGCGCGCCGATCTGGATGCAGTCGGCGTACTCCACCACTGCGTCGATGTCGCGCAGGTCGGTGAGCTCGGTGACGATCGGCAGGCCCGTGCGCTCGCGCGCCTCGGCGAGGATCTTCAGGCCCTCGATGCCGAGGCCCTGGAAGGCGTACGGGCTGGTGCGGGGCTTGAACGCGCCGCCGCGCAGCAGGTCGGCGCCGGCGGCCGCGCACGCCTCGGCGGCCTCCAGCATCTGCTCGGCCGACTCGACCGCGCAGGGACCGAGGATCAGCCGGAACGCCGCGTCGGGGCCGCCGAACGCGACGCCGCCGACCTCGACCGCGTGGGCCAGGTCGCCGTGGCGGTGGCGATGGGCGAGCTTGTAGGGCGAGGAGACCGGGACGACCCGATCGACGCCCGGATCGGCGTCGAGCTCGAGGCTCGCGATGTGGTCGCGATCGGCGTCGATGACGCCGATGACGGTCTGCTCGGCACCCACGACGCGCTGGGCGCCGGCACCGGTGGCGAGGATGCGGTCGGCGACCGCGTCGATCTCGGGCGCCGTGGCGTCCGGATGGAAGATGACGAGCATGGTCAGGCACGCTGCCACAAACGGGACCCCGACGGTGTTGTCACCCTTGCCAAGCGGCGTCCTACCATGCGGGACATGACGACCAAGGCCGCGTTCAACGCCGAGGAATGGGCGGTGGTCACCACCGCTCCCGTGCTCACCGCCCTGCTCGTGATGGCCGCCGACCGTGGCGGTGCCGTCCGCGAGTCCGTCGCGATCTCCAAGGCCTACCAGGCCGCGCGCGACCAGTCCCCGGGCGCGCTGCTGGCGGAGATCCTCACCACCCCGCCGACCCTGCCACCCGGCGCGTCGCCCAAGCAGCCCGAGGAGCTGCGCCGCGAGGCGCCCGCCCAGCTGCGCCAGGCGGTACGGACGCTGGAGCGCCTGGCGACCGACGACGAGGTCGTCGCCTACAAGCGCTTCGTGTTCTCGGTGGCCGACACGGTCGCGCGCGCCCATCGCGAGGGCGGCTTCCTCGGCATCGGCGGGACGCAGGTCAGCGAGCACGAGCAGGCGGCGCTCGACGAGATCGCGGCCATCTTCGACGAGCCCGTCCCGCAGCAGGACTAGCCTGCGCGGCGTGTCTCCCACGCCGCCCGCGCCGCGTCCCGAGCCGCGCCGGCTGGTCGGCGTGCTGCTCGCGCTGACCTTCACGACCGGCCTGATCGACGCCGTCAGCTACCTCGGCCTCGGCCACGTCTTCACGGCGAACATGACCGGCAACATCGTGCTGCTCGGCTTCGGC
>DASYBY010000608.1:0-2023 GCA_036500525.1 Baekduia sp.
ATGCCCGGATCCAGGTGCCCGGCCCGGGCACCGTCCTGATCGATCGCACCCCGCACTTCGTCGCCTATGCCTCCTGCTGACGTGGCCGCCGCTCCGGCCCCCCGCTCGTCCGGGTCCGACGACGACGGCGCCTCCGGGCGCTCCCGCACGCTGATCGCCCGCATCGCGGCCCTGCCGTGGCCGGCCCTCGCGCTGCTCGCGCTCTCGGTGGCGACGCTCATCGGGTTCCTGGTCTACCCGATGTACCCCAACTACGACAGCTACTACTCGCTGTTGTGGGGCCGCGAGGTGCTGCACGGCCACCTGCCGAGCTTCGACGAGTACCTGTCGCCGACCGAGCATCCGCTGGCCGTCGCGTTCGGCGCGGTGCTGTCGATCCTCGGGCGCCACGCCGACCGCGTCATGGTGTTCTTCACCGAGGCGTCGTTCGTCGTGCTGTGCGCCGGCGTCTACCGCCTCGGCCGCCTGGCCTTCACGCCGCTGGTCGGCCTCGCCGCCGCGGGCATCCTCTGCACGCGCTTCGACTTCCCGTTCCTCGCGGCCCGCGCCTACATCGACATCCCGTACCTGGCCTTCGTGATCTGGGCCGCCGCGTTCGAGCTGGGCCGCCCGCGGCGCGGCGGGATCGTGTGGCTGCTGCTGGCCTGCGCCGGCCTGCTGCGCCCCGAGGCGTGGATCCTCATCGGCCTGTACTTCCTGTGGATGTGCTCGGGGGAAATCGGTCCCGCCCACCCCGGCCACGACTCGCGCGAGCGCCTGATCCGCTGGGCGCGCTACGCCGCGTGGGCCGCCATCGGCCCGGTCGTCTGGGTCGCCGTGGACTTCATCGCCACCGGCCACCCGTTCTTCTCGCTGCAGCACACCAGCGGCGTGGCCGAGGAGCTGGGGCGCACGAAGGGCCTCGCCGAGGTCCCGGCCGCGACCCAGAAGTTCTTCCTCAACCTGGCCAAGGCGCCGGTCCTCTACGCGGCGATCGTCGGCTTCCTCATCGCGCTGTGGATGGCGCCGCGCCGAGTGCTCATGCCCGCCGCGCTGTGGGTCATCGGCACCGGCACGTTCGTCCTGGTCGGCGTCGCCGGGCTGTCGGTCATCGACCGCTACCTGCTGGTCCCGACGCTCATGGTGATGGTCTTCGCGGCCGTCGCCCTGGCCGGCTGGACGATGCTGCGCCGGGACCACTGGCTGCGCAAGGCGTGGGCGCTCGGGGCGGCGGCGATCGTGTTGTACGGCGTGATCTTCACCGCGACGCGCGTCAACTTCCACACCTTCGACGCCGAGCTGACGCTGCGCGGCAAGTCGCACCGCTCGCTCGTCGACCTGCTCGACAAGCCCGAGGTGCGCAAGGCGCGCGCCTGCGGCCCGGTGAGCACGCCGAACCACAAGCTCCTGCCCGACACGCGCTGGATCCTCGACGCGAACGCCGATCAGGTCATCGCACGCGCCGACCCCGCGTCCAAGGCGCAGGCGGCGAAGGACGGCGTCTCGCTCTTCGTCGTCAACCGCGGCGCGCTCGTGCGCCAGGCGCTGGTGTCGACGACCGACGACCCGTTCGACAGCGTCCCGCTGCCGGGGTTCAACCGCATCGCGTTCACGCCGTACTACGCCGCCTATGTCCGCTGTCGGTGAGGGCGTGAGCGTGGCCGAGCACGAGGGCGACGAGGGCGCGGAGCCCGACGCCCCGACGGCTCCCGACGGTCCCGCTCCCGGCGGCCCGCCCTCCGGCCTGCCCGGCGCGCCGACCGGGCACCGCTGGCGCTGGGCGCTGGCCGTCGGCGTCCTGCTGATCGGCAGCTTCCTCGTGCGGATCTGGGGCGCCAAGCAGGGGCTGCCCTACGCCTACAACGCCGACGAGAACGCGCACTTCGTCCCGAAGGCGATCGGGCTCTTCGGCCACGGGCTCAACCCGCACTACTTCGTCAACCCGCCGCTGTTGACCTACATCTTCCACGGCGTCTTCGCGGTGTGGTTCGGCGGGCGCGCCGGGGTCTCGCAGTCCTTCGCCGCGGACCCGACCGAGGTCTTC
>DASYBY010000609.1:0-2170 GCA_036500525.1 Baekduia sp.
TGGACGGACGCGACCGCGGTCACCGACGCGCAGAACGCTATCAACGCCTACGGCTCGCAGCTCAAGGCCATCTACTCGCAGTGGTCGAGCCCGGACACGGGCATCATCCCGCTGCTGAAGAGCAAGGGCCTCGGCCCCGGCGCGGCCAACCCGGTCATCCTGGTCAGCGACGACGGCGTGCCGTTCGAGATGTGCGACATCGGCAACGGCTCGGTCGCCGCGTCGCAGTCCCAGCCCGCCGACCTGTACGCGAAGTACGCCCTCACCTACGCCGTGGACGCAGCCAAGGGGGTCAAGCACGCGGTCGGCGACCCCGGCGGCGGCGCACCCAAGCTGGAGAACGTCACCTACCAGGGCGACACCAACCTCGCCGACCCGATCGTCGCGCCGTTCGTGACCAAGAGCGCGACGTCGCTCACCCTGGCCAGCCCGGTCGACGGGCTGCCCGCCGCGTTCACCACCACCCCGGTCAGCGACCAGACGCTGTGGGGCAACGTGTACGGCCAGGCGCACGGCGGTGTCTGCGCTTCGTCCTAACTCACCCGGTGGCCGGCGCCCGGAGCGGGCGCCGGCCACCCCGTTCCCAGGAGTAGACATCGCTATGTCTTCAAGCGCTGGGCCTTCCCCGGCCGGGCCTTCCGGTGCTGTGCCTTCGAGCGCGGGCGCACTCGTCGAAGTGACCGGCGTCGAGAAGCGGTTCGGCACCACCCGCGCGCTGCGCGGGGTTGACCTTTCGATCGACGCGGGGCAGTGCCTGGGCCTGGTGGGCCGGAACGGCGCGGGCAAGTCGACTCTCGTGTCCATCCTGTCTGGCCTGGCCGAGCCGGACGCGGGCACCGTCCGGTTCGGCGGCGAGCCCGCGCCCCGCGTCGGCGACATCGGGCGCTGGCGCGAGTGGATCGCCACGGTGTTCCAGCACTCGATGATCGTGCCGCACCTGTCGGTCGCGGAGAACGTTTTCCTCGGCGCCACTCCGTCGGTGGTGAGCTGGCGGGCGATGCGCCGCCGGACGCGCGACATCATGGGGGAGTGGGGCCTGGACATCGCGCCGGAGACCCCCTGCCGGGAGCTGTCCGTCGAGCAGCTTCAGGTCGTCGAGATCGCGCGGGCGCTGGCCCGCGGCGCCCGGTGCGTGCTGCTCGACGAGCCGACCGCCGCCCTCGAGCGCCAGGCGATCAGGCGGCTGTTCGACCGGGTCCGGCAGCTCACCGCGGCGGGCGTCGCTGTCCTTTACATCTCGCACCACCTGGAAGAGGTCTTCGAGATCGGCCAGGACGTCGCCGTGCTGCGCGACGGCGAGCTCGTGCTCGCCGCGCCCACCGCCCGCCTTAGCAAGGACGACCTGGTCGCCGCGATGGTCGGCGGAGTCGCCGCGCCGGCGGCACCGGCGCGGGCGGCACCCGCGGCGGCGGCGAACGCACCCGCGCCGGGTGAAGCGGTGCTCGCCGTCGACGGCCTCACCTCCGACTCGGCGCGCGGCCGCCTGGCCGGGGTGTCGCTGCGGGTGCACGCGGGCGAGGTCGTCGGCGTGACCGGGCTGCTGAGCGCCGGCGTGGCCACGATCGGCCGGGTCATCGCCGGCGTCGAGGCGCCCGACGGCGGCGAGGTCCGGCTGCGCGGGCGGCGCGTCCCGCCCGGGCAGCGCGCCGCCGCTCAGCGCGCCGGGATCGGCTACATCCCCGAGGACAGGCGCGCGGAAGGGTTCGTGGCCCACCTCGGCGTCGCCGAAAACACCACGATGGCCATCACCGGAGAGCTGTCCGGCCGGTTCGGCCTGCTCGCGCCGCGCCGCCGGGCGGTCGCCGCGGCGCCGTTCACCTCCCGGCTCTCCCTGGTCTCGTCCGGCCCCGGGCAGCCGGTCGCCGAGCTGTCCGGCGGCAACCAGCAGAAGGTCACCGTCGCGCGGACGCTCGCGCACCGCCCGTCGCTCATCGTCGCGATCACGCCGACCCGCGGCGTGGACGTCGCGTCCAAGGAGCTGCTGCTCAGCTCGCTGGCCGGCGTGGCCGCGGCCGGCGGCGCGGGGGTCCTGCTGTGCAGCGACGAGCTGTCCGACCTGGTGATCTGCGACCGGGTCCTCGTGCTTGTCCGCGGCGAGGTCTTCACGGAATTCAGCAACCCGCCCTTCGACCGTGACGCGCTGATCCTCGCGACGGAGGGCATAACCGGC
>DASYBY010000610.1:0-1869 GCA_036500525.1 Baekduia sp.
GCCCGACCTCGAGGGCGCGCAGTTCGGCCCGCGGACGGCGTTCGACGCCAAGCGCGGCACCGCCGCCTTCGTCGCCTACCGCGCCTGGGCCGAGCGGCTCGGCGGGCAGATCCCCGCGCTGGCCGGCGAGGAGACCTGGACCTTGCAGCACCGCTACGACCGCGCCTTCGAGCGCCTCGGCCTGCCGAGCTTCGGCCGCCCGAACCGGATGGAGTTCCTCGTCCTGAGCCATCGCCTGGGGCTCGTCGAGCTCGATCCGTGGACGATGCACCTGAGCGCCGCGGCGCCGACCGATCCGGTCGCGCTGGGCGCCAAGCGCCTGCTGGGCATCGGCGACCCCGTGCTGCTGCAGCGCCGCCAGCGTGAGCTGGTCCAGGGGATCGACGTGCCGATCGAGGCGTTGGATCTCGGGTTGTACAACTGGAACCAGCCGCCGGACGCCGCGCGGGTCACGGCCGGCGCGACGGTCGAGGCCGATCCGGCCGAGCGCGACCGCATCGCGAGCGCGCTGGGGCTGTAGGGCGTTGCGGATCGGGGTGCGGCTGCGCCGGTCGTTGGCGTGCCTGGTGGTCGCCGGCGGCGTGGCCGTGCTCGCGAGCGGCTGCGGTGACGGTTCGAAGGGCGCGGCGGCGGAGTTGCCGCCGACCGTCTCGCTCTGGACGATCACGCCGCAGTCCGACTTCCGCCAGGTCAACGACGGCGCGAAGCTGGCGCTGAGCCAGGCGCACGGCCGGGCCGGGAAGTTTCGCATCAACTACTCGGCGCGCGAGGTCAGCGACGACGAGCCGCAAGGAACGACCGACGCGCTGGCCGCGGCGCGGATGACGCTGCAGGACACGCAGTCCAGCGCGATGCTCACGAGCGTCGCCGACGCGCCGGCGCGGCAGGCGATCACGCTGCTCAACGAGGCGGGGATCGGGACCGTGGCGCTGGGCGATGCCGCGCTGAAGACCGCCGTGTGCTCCCCGGCGAGCAACTTCTACCCGAACGGGCGGGCGACGGCGATCGTCGTGGACCCGGACGCGACGGTGCCGGGAGCGTGGGGCGAGCTGTTCCGCTCGACGTACGGGATCGCGCCGACCGACACGGCGTACCGCGCCTACCTCGGCGCCCAGGCGTACCTGCACGCGCTCGCGGCTCCGGGCGTGGCGACGGACAACTCGCCGCCGCGGCTGAACCGTGATGCGCTGGCGGCCGCGCTGGTGAGCGCGGCGCGCGGCGCCTGCGCGTAGGGCTTCAGAGCTTCAGAGACATACCCAGGTTTGGGCGGTTGTTGGACGAACGTTGACGTTCGTCCGATGGGCGGCGTGGGGCGTGGCGTGGGTGCTGCCTCGGGGTAAGTGGGACGGCGATGCCCCGCAAATTGCGGGCTTCGGTGTGCCGATCCGCACGAAGGCGGCGGTCCGCGTGGGAACGCGGGGTCCTTGGGCGTTGTGCGGGTGATCGATCGTCGGACCTTCCGGTGCTGTCGGGTCGGGGCGATACCCCGTGGCACCGCTCACTGCTGGGCATGCGTCGTCACTCGGACACCCCGTGGGATCAGGGGGGAGAGACGTGGCGTGGCGCCGCCTAGTGGGAGTGGACGCACCCCGATCCACACCCAAGGATGGACATGCAGGATCTCGCGCCGCCGGAGCTGGACGCTTCGGTCAGGCACACCCAAGAACAAGCACAAGAGCTGGTGCTGCGCACGGTCGCCACGCACGCCGAGTCGCTGCTGCGCACGGCCTACCGGCACAGCCTGTGCGCCGACGACGCGCACGACGCCTACCAGCGCAGCATGGAGATCTTCATGCGCCGGGCGCGGACGCTCGACCCCGAGTACGTCGCCCGGTGGCTTCATGTTGTCGTCAAACGCGAAGCGATGGA
>DASYBY010000611.1:0-7822 GCA_036500525.1 Baekduia sp.
GCCTTCACCGTCCCGGCCTCCGGCGCCCAGTGCCGCCTCGACGCCGGCCCGTGGATCCCCTGCGCCTCGCCCTACCGCCTCAACGGCGTCGCCGCGGGCGACCACGTCCTCTCGGTGCGCTCGGTCGACGCGGCCGGGAACGCGGGGGCGACGCCCACCTCGACGCGCTTCCAGATCAACCCCAACGCGCCGGTCGTCAGCCTGCGCAACCCCGCCATCATCCGCGTCCCGGCCTCCGGCCTCGTCGCGCTGCGCCTGCTCTGCCCGGCCACCGAGGGCGCCGGCCACGGCGCCTGCGACGGCACCGTCGCGCTGCGCTTCGCCGGCCGCACCGTCGGCCGCGCCACCTTCCACGCCGCCGCCGGCAAGACCGCGACCACGCGCGTGAAGCTCACCGCAAGCGCGCTACGGCGCGTCCGCTCCAAGCACGGCGTCCGCGCCGCGATCGCGCTGAGCGTGAAGGACCTCGCGGGCAACCGGCGCGCCACGACGGTCGCCCGCGTGCTCCGCGCCGGCCGGCGCTAACCGAATTCGCGGCCATCCCCGGTGAACAAGGGCAGGTCGGCGGGAAGAGGCAGTAATGCCTGAAAACGCCGCGGATGGCCGCCGATTCAGGCCGACCTCCACAACGACAAAACCTCAGCGTTAGCAGGGGTTCCGTAACGATGGAGCTAGGACCCGTGCAGCGCGCCCACCTTGATCGCGTAGACCGTCGCGCTCGTCGACACGCCGGTGTTGTAGCCGGTGCAGGTGACGTACACGTGCGTGGTGGTGGCGGCGGTGAAGGAATCGGCGACCGGCAGGGTGAGCTGCGAGCCGTTGCCCGGCGCGTACCCGAAACTGATGCGACCGTTGCCGTGGTACGCCGTGCACGTTGGTGCCGTGCTGGTGGCGGCTCCCAGGTAGACCTGGCCGGTGATCACGTAGCTGCCGGCGGGAACGTCGATGCCGTTGGCCGTGCCCAGGCCCGAGACCACATAGGCGTCGCTCGGGCCGGTCGGGCCGGTCGCGCCGTCCTTGCCGGCCGCGCCGTCCTTGCCGTCCTTGCCGGGCGCGCCGGCGACCCCTGCGACGCCGGCGGCCCCCGGCGCGCCGGTGGCGCCGCGCGCGCCGGCCGCGCCCTTCAGCGTCCGCCTCGCGCCCCTGCTCAGGTCGGAGGCCGAGAGCGACCCGTTCTTGACCTGGCTCGACGACGTGATGATGTAGTTCGTGGCGGCGATGCCGGTACCCGTCATCGCCATGGCGAGAGCGACGATGGCGACGACCATGGAGGCGGATGGTTTGCGCATGGCCCTACCGATAGACGCACGCCGGCCCGGCCGCCACCCCCGACGGGCTAGGACTGCACGGCGCGTCCGACGCGCAGCAACGCCTTGCGCGCGATGAGGCAGTAAATGGCGTGGCGGTCGCCGGCGGCGAACGCGTCGCTGAGCTGCGGCTACGGGTCGCCCCAGATGCCTGACGACGCGTGCTGCCCGAATCTTAGGTGGTTGGTAGTCCGGCAGCTCTGGCTTCTGGTCTGCGGTCGCGTCGCGCGGTGGCCCGTCCGAACACGCGCGTCCATCAACGCGGCAGCCGGGTTCGGTCGTCGTCGGGTCGAGCGTGGGCTCTACGAGCAACCCAATGGCAAGTACATGGTGTCCTTCATGGTCGACGGTAAGCCGCGATTCCGCGTCGTGGGGCTCGACCTGAACGAAGCCCGCCGTGCGGGTAATCGCCGAGCGGCTCGACCAGTCGCGTTAGATCTTGAAACGCTTGGTCGCGGGCGTGGCGTCGCCGACCGTGCGCACCTGGAACGTGTACGTGCCGCGCGCGAGCTTCTTGTAGGTCTTCGGCGACGCGCAGGACGCGAACCTCGCCTTCTTGCCCTTCTTGGTCAGTGCGCACTGGAAGCGCTTCGCGCCATTGACGTTGGCGAACGTGAACGTCGCCGTGCGCTTGCCCCGCGTGATCTTCGCCTTCACGAGCTTCGTGTCGATCACGAGCGCCGGCGCGCGGGCGCCCGCCGACGGTGGGAGCGGCGGCGTCGAGGCCGCCGGCGTCGAGGCTGCCGGCGACGGCACGGGCTCGGGCTGCGGCGTGGCGGTGGGCTCGGGCGTCGCGGTCGGCGTCGGCGTCGGCGTGGGCGCGGCGGCCGCCTCGAACCTCGCCGTGACCTGCGTGTCGCCGTCGATGCTCGCGTCGCATTCTTTGTCGGTCCCCGAGCAGCCGCCGCCCGACCAGCCGGCGAACGTCGAGCCGGGGTCGGCCTGGGCGCTGAGTGTGGCGATCCCGCCATTGGCCGTCACCGCGGAGCATGTCGTGCCGCAGTCGATGTTGGTGCTCGAGGAGGTGACCCTTCCCGAGCCGGCGCCGGTTCTGACCACCGACAGCGTGCGCGGGACGTACCACGCCGCGTCGTCGCTCATGTTGCGGGTGACCGTGAACGTGCAGGTCGTGGTCGCGAGACCCTCTTCACAGCCGTCCTCCACCCCGTTCCACGACAGGCCCGAGCCCGCGTCCGGGATCGACGTCAGCACGACCTTGCCGCCGAGGTCGAACACGGCGGAGCAGACCCTCGGGCAGTCGATCCCGGCCGGCACGCTGGTGACCGTTCCAGACCCGTCGCCGACGTAGTGGACCGTCACCGTGCCGCCGGCGTTGAACGTCGCCTTTACGTTCGCCGCGGCATCGAGCGTGACCGTGCACGAGCCGGTGCCGGAGCAGCCGCCGCCCGACCAGCCGGCGAAGCGCGCGTTGGCCGCCGGCGTTGCGGTCAGCGTGACCTTTGCGTCCTGGTCGACGGTGGCCGAGCACGTGACGCCGCAGTCGATGCCGGCATCGCCGCGGACCGAGCCCGTGCCTGTCCCGTCCTTGGTGACGGTGAGCGTCTGCGTCTTCGTGAACGTGGCCGTGATCGTCGTGTCGGCGTTCATGTCCACCGAGCAGCCGGACACCGGCTGGGCCGAGCAGCCGGCCCCGGAGAAGCCGGCGAAGCGGCTGCCCGCATCGGCCGTGGGGATGATGCACTCGTACCCGAGGCAGTACGGGCCCTCGTGGAAGTCGACGCTGAGCCCCGTGTCCATCGTCTCGGTGCATACCGCGCCGCAGTCGATCGGCCCCAGCGTGGCCTTCAGCCGCCCGCTGCCGGAGCCCGTCGTGGCGACCGTCAGCCGCCGGTAGCTCGTGAGCTGTAGATCCAGCCGCTTGGCGGCGTTCATCGTGAACGTGCACGTCGTCGGCGTCGACCCGCTGCCGCTGCACACGTTGCCCAACGAGAAGCTCGACTCGGAGTCGGGAGTGATTGTGAGCGTCACCACGGTGCCGGGCAGGAACGCGGCGGAGCAGAAGGCGGTGCAGTCGATGCCGGCGGGCGAACTCGTGACCCGGCCGCTGCCCGAGCCCGTCGGGTCGAACGAGACCTCGAGCACGTACGGCGACACGAACGTGGCGGTGGCCGTCTTGGCCGCGTCCATCGTCACGGTGCAGGGGTCGGTGCCGGAGCAGTCGCCGCCCGACCAGCCCGCGAAGGTCCCGTCACCGGGCCGCGTGCTCGCCGTCAGCGTGACCGTCGAGCCCTGGTCGAACGCGGCGCTGCACGTTGCACCGCAATAAATCCCGGCCGGCGTGCTCGTCACGGTGCCGGTCCCGTTGCCGGCCTTGGCCACCGTCAGCGTCTGGGTCTTGACGAACGTCGCCACGATCGTCGCCGGGATCGGCGGCAGCAGCGTGCAGAAGTTCGTCGTGGAGTTGCTGCACGGCCCCGACCAACTCGCCAGGCGCGAGCCGGCGTCGGGCGTCGCCTCCAGCCCGATTCCCTGGTTGGAGGCGAAGGAGCCCGTGCACACGTTGCCGCAGTTGATCCCGGCCGGGTCGCTGACCACCGTGCCCGAGCCGGCGCCCGCCTTGATCACCGTGATCGAGCTGTTCGCGGCCGCGGCCCTCGGCGCACCGATCCCCACTATCGCCAGGGCGATGACGACCGCCCGCCACATCCTTGCGTCCATGCGTCGGACCCTCCACGAGCGGCGGTGCGCGCACAATCGGGCGACCCCTATACGGGTACCCCAGTCTTTGGGGCGGTGGTCGAGGTGGCCTGCTCGCGGACCTCGCGAACAGGGAGGAAGGCGTCCGGCCCCTGTCGGAAGGTGCGGTGTGTGCGGCGAGAGGCCCGCCGCCAAGGGGCCGGAGATGGAGGACGCTAGGTGCAAGCTCGGGGCTGCAGGGCCGGCTTGAGCTGGTCTGCCTGATCCAGGATGGCGCGACGCTCAGCGCCCAGATCGTCAGGGAGGCCGTGATCCGCAAGGAGCTCTTCGATCTCGCTGGCCGCACGCCCAGGTCGCCGGCGGTGCGCCTCGCGGCGCTCGTTCCCGCAGGGCTGGACGACAAGGGCTAGACAGGATGGAGCTGTCTAGGGCAACCGCAGCGCGCTTGCATGTCTTGGCGCCGCGTGCGACGCCCGGGCGAGGCAGCCGGCTCGATCGACTCAGACGGGGGGCGAGTCGCGATCGAGCAGCCGGGCCAGATCGTGGCGGCCGCGCGCTCCGAGTTTGCGATACGCGTTGCTCAGGTGCAGCTCGACGGTCTTCGGCGTGACGAACAGTGCCTCGGCGATCGCGCGGTTCGTCTGGCCGGCAGCGGCACGCTCGACCACGCGCCGCTCCGACGGCGTCAACGCCGCGGCGCCGCTAAGCGCGTTGGTGCGCGGGCGTCCGCCGGCCGCGTAGAGCTCGTGCCGCACCCGCTTGGCGAGTGCGTCCGCGCCGAGCGCATCGGCGAGCTCGAGCGCTCGGCGCAGCGGGTCACGCGCCTCGGTCGGACGGCGCGCAGCGCGCAGCGCGGCGCCCTCCTCGGCCAGCGCCTTGGCCTGCTCCAGGCGGGCGGGGGAGCGGGCGGCGAGGGCCGTGGCCTCGCGCAACCGCTCCGGGCTCTGCTCGATCGCGCCCAGGACGCGTAGCGCCCGCGCCAGGATCGACGGTGCGCCCCAACGGCGAGCGATCTCGACCTCCTCCGCGGCAAGCGTCAAGGCCTCCTCGCGCCGGCCGAGATGGTGCAGCGCGACAGCTGCGTGCGAGCGCGCCGGCGTGTCGATCGCCGTCAAGGTGCTGAAGCGCGCCATGGCGTCGCGGGCGACCGTCAGCGCGTGCTCGTACTCCTCCTCGGCGAGCAGTTGCTCGGCGAGGCTGTCGAGCCGGTAGCGCGCGGCGTGGGAGCTGTCGTCGCGCTTCGGGGCGACCTCCAGCTCACGCCGCGCGCCGGCAAGGTCGCCGCGCTCGCGCCGAACGGCTGCCAGCCATGCGCCGGTCTCGGCGAGGCCTTCGTGGCCGATCCGCGAGAGCGTGTGCGCCTCGACCCCGTCGCGCAGCGAGGTCTCTGCGTCGGCGAGCGCACCGTGTCGATACAGCGTGTAGCCGCCGTAGATGCTCGCGGCCGCCTTGAAGGCCATCGAGCCGTACGCGTGTGCGTGGGCGAGCAGCGCGTCCCACGCATCGAGCGCCTCATTGCGGTCGGCGAGCACGAGGACCAGCGTCGCGGCGACCGAGAGCACGAGATTGTCGCCGCGGATCAGCTCCCAACCCTCCAGTGCGGCCAAGGCCAGCGGGACGCACGCGTCGGCCGAGCCGCCGTCGTAGGTCCACTGATGCGCGGCGATCGCCGCCAGCAGCTTCGGCCCCGGGCCTGGCGCCAGCGGCAGCTGCCGATGGCCGGCGAACCGCTCCGGCGCGATCGGCTCGCCGGCGCCCAGCAGCGGCGCGGTCAGCTCCAGCGCCTCGAACGCGGCGAGCAGCAGCTCGGCCTCGGGCGGAAGCTCGGCGGCCGTGCGGCGCCCAAGCGCCACGGCCTCGTCCGCGCGACGGCTCATCGCGAGCCCGCGCGCCAGCTGCAACGTGGCGAGTCCCCTCAGGAGCGGGTCTGCGAGCAGCTCGATCGCGGCGGTCAAATGTGCGATCGCGTCCGTCAGGTTGTGCCCCTTCTCGGTGTTGGCCAGCGCGAGCAGCACCGAGGCGCGCAGCTCCGCGGTGGGCGGCTCGGCGAGCGCGCGCGTCAAGTAGGTCGTGGCGCTCTCGGCCGCGCCGGCGCGCTGTGCGGCTCGCGCGGCCTCCGTGAGTACGTCGACCACCCAAGCCTCGCCGCGCGCGGGCGCATGCGTCAGCTGTGTGGCGATCACGCCGGGAGCGGCGGCGCGAGCATGCAGCGACCGCGCGGCGCGCTCGTGCGCGAGTGCGCGCTCGTGGACGGGGATGTCCTCGTAGACGACGGCGCGGATGAGCGGATGCACAAACGTGATCGCGGCCTGGTCGGCGAGCACATCGGAGGCGACCAGCTCACCGGCGGCCGCCACCGCGGCCGCGTTGTCAAGCCCGGCGAGCTCGGCCACCAGCGACAGCCCCGCCGCATCCCCGAGCACCGCGGTCGCGCGCGCGACCGCTGCCGCGTCGGCGCTCAAGTGGCCGATCCTCACCAGCACGGCGCGCGACGCCGCCCGCGGCGCAATACGCTCGACATCGGCGACGTGAGCCGCACGCGGCGGGACGGCCTCGGCGCGCAGCGCCCACCCGAGCTCGACCAGCAACAGCGGGTTCCCGCCGGTCGCGCTGTGACAGGCGCGCGCGAAGGTCTCGTCGCCGCCGATCAGCTCGGCGGTCGCTCGCTCGCTCAACGGCCTCGGACGGAGGATCACGGCGAGCGGGTCGCGGAGCAGCTCGCCGATCAGGTGCGCCCGGGAGTGGCGTTCGAACGGGCGGACCCCGCAGAGCACCGTGATCGCAAGTCCATCAAGCCGGCGCACCAGGTAGCTGAGCCAGCGCAGCGATGGCTCGTCGCACCACTGGAGATCGTCGACCACGAGCAGCAGCGGCTCACGCTCGGCGAGCTCGACCGTCAGCCTATACAGCGCGTGCAGGATCGCGAACGACGCATCCTCGCGGCCCACGCCGCTCGGCGGACCGTCAAAGACCTCGCGCGCCGCCGCGGCCGCGCCCTCCAGCAGCGCCTCGGAGATCGCCGTCTCGAACAACTGACGCACGACGCCGAACGTGAGCCCCTGCTCCAGCTCGCCACCGCGCGCCGCGAGCACGCGCCGATCGACCTCGCGCCGGGCCTCGGCCAGCAGCCGCGTCTTGCCGATCCCCGCCGGCCCCTCGACGATCACGAGCCCCGGGCCACGCTGACCCACCGCCGCGCGCAACGCCGTCAACTCGCCGTCGCGCTCGAGCAGCATCGGTGCAAATCCTAGGGTGCACGTCTGGGGTCTGCCGAGATGTCCCCGGGGCCGCGGCCACGGATCGTCTGCCGGCACCGATGGAGACGCATGAGATCCACCTCGAGCTGCGCCTGGACGGCCCGGCACCAACCGGGCACGCATGGCTCGCCGGCGGCGAGCCGCGGCCCTTCTCCGGCTGGATCGGCCTCGTGTCCGCCGTCGAGACGCTGATCACCGCCGAGTGCGAGCCGGCGAGCCCCACCGCCGGGAGCGCCTCATGACCCCATGGCTCGGCTCGTACGTAAGGTAATGGTTGTCGCGGCGGCGACGGGCCGCCGATCACGTTTGTCTCGCCGTCGCCTGCTGAAGGGGCGACGCTGACGACGAAACTCGGTCGAGTTCGCGTTCACGTACAACAGGAAGCCGAACGCGACCGAGACGCTTGTGTGCGCGCTCTCGGGGCGGACGTCCTCGTCGGGTCTCGTCGTGCGGCCCGAAGAAGATCGTCACGACGACGCTCGTGATCGCGACCAGCGCGCCGAAGGACATGAGGTCGCCCGCCCAGTCGCCGAGCCCGGCGCCGGACCGGATCGCCTCGGTCAGCGGCGCGTCGGCGCCCGCCAGCTTGCCGGCGGGCAC
>DASYBY010000612.1:0-4234 GCA_036500525.1 Baekduia sp.
GGCGGCGACGGGCTCCCAGACGGAGGCGAGGCGCTCGGCGACGCGGGCCAGCACCGGGAACGGCAGCCAGCCGGCGACGCGGCGGCCGTCGCGCGCCTGCTTGAGCCCGCGGCGGGCGCGGACGAGCAGCGACTTGACCGCCGGCACGGTGACGTCGAGCTCGTCGGCGATGTCGGCGTAGCTGCGGCCCTCGAGCTCGCGCAGCACCAGCGCGGAGCGCTGCGTCCGGGGCAGGGCGCCGACGTCGGCGACCAGGCCGCGCACGCCGAGGCGGCGCTCGACGGCCGCCTGCGCGTCCTCGGCGGCGGGATCGGCGTGGTCGACGAGCTCGACGACCGGGTGGCGCCGGCGCGCCGCCGTGAGGTCCAGCGCGCAGTTGCGCGTGATGCGGTGCAGCCACGCGCCGGTCGCCTCGGGGCGGCTGCCGTTGCGCAGCGCGCGGACCGCGCGGACCATCGCCTCCTGCACCACGTCCTCGGCGTCGGCCGTGCCGCCGGGGACGAACCCGGTGGCGAAGCGGACCAGCCGGCGCCGGTAGCGCGCGTCGAGCGCCGTGAAGGCGTCGTCGCTGCCCGCGGCGATCAGGCCGACGAGCGTGTCGTCGGCCATCGCGCCCATGGTGCTGGGCGAGAGGGCGAAGGCGGAGGAGGGAGCGTCGACGGCGGCCATCGAGGAGTAGACCGTCCGGGGAGGACAAAGGTTGCGCCTCAGGACGCTAAACTCACGCGGCGCTCGGCGGGATACCCGAGCGGTCAAAGGGGCCTGGCTGTAAACCAGGTGGCTACGCCTTCGAAGGTTCGAATCCTTCTCCCGCCACTTCTTCCACGAACCTGACGCATTCGTGGCGCATCATCAGGCATGAATCCGGGTTGTTCTGGGCAAACGCGGTGTTCGACCGCAGGTCCAGACAGGGGATTTCCGTTGCATCAGTTCAGTACCCGCCGGGCGCTTCTCGCCCTGGCCAGCACCATCGCCGTCGTCGCCACGGGCGCCTCCGCGGCCCAGGCCGCGACCGTCAGCGTCACCGGCGACGACGGCAACCCGGTCGCGCTCGCGCCGGGCGCGCCCGCCGCGATCCGCAACATGTCGCCGAACGTGCAGATCGCGTTCCCGCCGGCCTCCGCGTACTACAGCTCGACGGTCACCGGCCCCGACGGGACCGCGGTCTCGCCGACGCAGACGTGTTACCTGACCTCGCCGACGACGCGCTTCATCGACTTCCGCGGCAACGGCAACTACACGGTCACGATCACCAACTACGCCAAGGCCGACAACGACTGCGCCACGCCGACCTCGACCGAGACGTACGTCTTCACGATCGCCTCGTCGGTGACGCTGACCGCGCCGCCGACGCCGTTCCTCATCCGCCAGCCCAACAGCTTCGTGAGCAACACGCTCTCGCTGCCCGTCGCGCTAAACCCGGGCGCCTCGACCTACGACCTGCAGTACGCGCCCGGCGGCGTGGTCGGCGCCGACGGCGCCATCAGCGGCCCGTCGACCCCCGGCTACGTCAACAGCACGACCGGCACGGCGGACCTGACGTTCAAGACGCCCGGCACCTACACGGTCGTCGCGCGGGCCAAGAACGGTGACTTCACCTCGCCGTGGAGCGCGCCCGTCCTGATCAAGGCGATGGTGCCGTTCGACCTGGACCGCGTCACGTTCCCGGACTCCCGCGGCCCGAGCTACCGCCTGACCGGCTACGTGCGCGAGAAGACGCTCCGCGGCAAGGTCAGCCTGGCCATGGCGCGCGGCACCAAGGGCGGCAAGTACAAGTCGCTGGGCAAGGTGTCGATCTCGTCGAAGGGGACGTTCACCAAGCGCTTCACCCAACACAAGACGGGCACCTACCGCCTGCGGATCCACTACGCCGGCAGCGCGCTGGCCCCGGCGATCTCGATCGTCTCCAAGGTGCGCATCACCCGGCACGTGTTCTTCGGGTAACCCGCCCAGAGCCACGGCGGCCCGCTACGTGTCGAGCACGATCACGAGGGTCGCCAGCAGGCCGAAGCCGACCGACAGCCCGCCGATGAGCCACATCGCGCGGGTGTCGGGCGACAGCCAGCGGCCCTCCCGGATGGCGCGGTCGACCTCGCGGCCGCGCCACATGCCGTAGGCGACGATGATCACGCCGAGGATGCCGTAGCCGGCGCCGAGGACGATGAACGGCCACGAGGCGCCGGTGTCGTGCAGGCTGGGGATCACCTTGCCCACCCCGAGCGCCACGGCGGTGGCCGTCAGACCGGTGCGCAGCCAGGCGAGGACGGTGCGCTCGCTCGCCAGCCAGGTGCGCCGCGTGGCGTCGCCGTCCTGGTCGAACCGGCGCGGCTGCGGGCTCGGCGGCGGCGATGCGGCTTCACGTGGCTCCCTCGACATGGACGGGACGCTACCGGTGCCTTCGCCGTCCGCCTGCCAGCTGGCCGCCGCAGGTGCATCGTAGGTTTAGAAAGAGCGGCTAGAGTGCCCGACTGCCCATGACCAGAACCCGCCCCATCGCCCTGTCCCTGAGCGTTCTTTCCCTCGCCGCAGGCCTCGTCGCCGGTTGCGGCGGCGGGAGCGACGACGGATTCCGCCAGGCCGGCTCCAAGATCGACGGCGACCCGTCGACGACCCTGCCGACCGCGCTCGCCTCCACGAAGTCCACCATCAAGGTGCGCGGCGACAACGATCCGCTGCCGCCGCAGAGCAACGTGACCGGCGTCAGCACCGATCTGAGCAAGAAGCCCGCCGTCCCGAAGGCGACCGGCAAGGCGCCGACCGCGCTGTCGGGCACCGACGTCGTCACCGGCACCGGCCCCGCGGCCAAGAGCGGCGACAAGGTCACCGTCCGGTACGTCGGCACGCTCTTCAACAACGGCAAGCAGTTCGACGCCTCGTGGGACCGCAAGCCCGACAGCTTCGACGTCACCCTCGGCCAGGCGCAGGTCATCGCCGGCTGGGAGCAGGGCATCCCCGGCATGAAGGTCGGCGGACGCCGCGTCCTGGTCATCCCGC
Organism: Baekduia sp.; assembly: GCA_036500525.1. Lineage (GTDB taxonomy): Bacteria > Actinomycetota > Thermoleophilia > Solirubrobacterales > Solirubrobacteraceae > Baekduia. The sequence goes on from DASYBY010000612.1 coordinate 2,995, forward strand.
CCGACCTCGGGTACGGCGCGGCCGGCTCGCCCCCGTCGATCCCGGCCAACGCGCCGCTGATCTTCGTGATCGACCTGAAGAAGATCAGCAAGGCCTGATCCTCGCTGACCGTCCCGCGCGCCATCGCTGGCGCGCGGGCCGCCGCGGTGCCACCATGGGCGCACCGCGACGAAAGGAAGTTTCCCGTGCCTATGGAACCGTCCTCGCCGACCCGCGTGCTGTTGGTCGCCCACCGCACCGCGGCGACCCCCGCGCTGCTGGACGCCGTGCGCGAGCGCGCGGCGCGCGGACCGTGCACGTTCGTCCTCGTGGTGCCCAACCAGGCGCACGGGCTGCACCGCGTCGTCGACGCCGAGGACCAGGACGCCGACGAGGCGCGGGCCGTGCTCGACCGGGCGCTGCCGCTGCTCGAGGAGGCCGCCGGCGCGCCGGTCGAGGGCATCGTCGGCGACCCCGAGCCGCTCAACGCCGTCCAGGACGCGGTGAACCTCCACGGCTTCGACGAGATCATCGTCTCGACGCTGCCGACGCACCTCTCGCGCTGGCTGCGGCTCGACCTCCCGCACAAGATCGGCGGCCTCGGGCTGCCCGTCACGACGGTCACGGCGACCGATCAAACGGCCACGAGCGCATGAGCGGTCTTGTGCACCGGTTCTACAGAGTTTGTCCGTCCCCCTACAATCGCCGTGTCGTTCGGGAGGGCGACGTCAGGTATGAGCAATGGCGGACGGGTAAAGGTTTACGTGGCGGACGACCATCCGGTGTTCCGGGATGGCGTCGTCCTCGCACTCAAGCGACGGCCCGACTTCGAGGTCGTGGGCGAGGCCGAGGACGGCCGGACCGCGCTGGACGAGATCAGGGTGTTGGGACCGGACGTCGCGCTGCTCGACGTCAAGATGCCGGGCCTCGACGGCCACGCCGTGCTGCGGGCCATCCAGCGCGACGACCTGCCGACTCGTGTCGTCCTGCTGTCGGCGACGGTGCTGCCGCCCGAGGCGCGCGAGGCGCTGGCCGCCGGCGCGCTGGCCTACCTCTCCAAGGAGGTCAACCGCGACGCGATCTGCGACGCCGTGGCCGCCGCCGCGCGCGGCGATCGCCTCCAGGTCGACGTCGCCGAGCCGATCTGGGAGCGGCCGCTGCTCAGCCCGCGCGAGTTGGAGGTGTTGCGGTTGACGGCCGGCGGCAAGAGCGCCCCCTCCATCGGCCGCGAGCTGCACCTCAGCCCCGAGACGGTCAAGAC
>DASYBY010000613.1:0-4986 GCA_036500525.1 Baekduia sp.
GACCTCGCGCACAACCTCGGCCTGACGGTCGTCGCCGAGGGCGTCGAGGACGAGGACGCGCTGTCGATGTTGGTGGAGTACGGCTGCGACGTCGCCCAGGGCTACTTCTTCAGCCGCCCGCAGCCCGCCGACGCGCTGACCGCGTGGCTGGCCGACTCGGCCTACGGCGCGACCGCGACCGCCTGATCAGCCCGCGCCCAGGACGTCGGCGACCAGCGCGACGGTGAGCGCGAGGCCGGCGGCGGCGATGGCCGCGGCGGTCACCAGCTGCCGCGTCGTCGGCCGCCCGACGCGGCGCGGCACCGGCGCCCCGGCGCGCCACTTGGCGTGGTGGCGGCGCGCGTAGGCCGCGTCGACGTCGCCGCCGACCATCCCGCCGAGCGCGCCGTGGGTCGGCTCGTGGACGAGCGTGAGGTAGAGGTGGCCGGCGACCAGCGCGAGCGCGGCGAACATGCACACGTCGTGCAGCGCGATCGTGCCGGGCAGGCGGAAGGTCGTGTCGCGCTCGCCCAACCACAGCAGCGTGCCCGAGACGGTGAAGAGCACCGCCAGCGCCGCCTGCAGGATCGCGTGGATCTTCTGACCGGCGTTGAAGCGGCCCTGCGGTGCGGGGCGATGGCGGAGCCAGAGGGCGTCGTCGGCGTCGAAGCGCTCCAGCTCGCGCCGGGTGGCCCGCAGCGCGCGGCGGTCGCCGAGCGTGGCGACCAGCGCCAGCCCGGCGAGCCAGAGCACGGCGGCGGCCAGGTGCACCGACTTGGCCAGCGGCCGGTTGCCGACGGTCGTCGCGAAGGCCGGGACGTAGAGCACCAGGCCGCTGACCAAGAGCACGAAGAACGCCGCCGCGTGGATCCAGTGCGCGGCGCGCTCGGTGAGGCCGAACCGCGCGACGAGGCGCGGCCGGCCCTCAGAGGCCGTTGGAGCGTCCGACCCAGCCGTCGCGGTCATAGCCCCGCTGCTCCCAGTAACCGTCCTCGATCCGGTCGGTGACCGTGATCCTCGCCACCCACTTGGTCCCCTTGTACCCGTACATCTTGGGCATGACCACGCGCACGGGCGCCCCGTGATCGCGCGTCAGCGGCCGGTGATCCATGTCGTAGGCGAGCATCGCGTCGGGCGCCTCGGCCAGCTGCGCGAGCGTGAGCGTGTCGACGTAGGGCTCCTCGGCCGAGGCGAAGGACAAGGCCTTGGCCGCGGGCAGCGGGCCGGCGGCGGCGAGCAGGTCGGCGAACCGCACGCCGCCCCAGTGCACGCCGGGCACCGACCAGCCGGTGACGCAGTGGAAGTCCGAGGTCTGGCGGGCCGGCGGCAGCGCGCGCAGCTGGGTGTAGGACAACTCCTGCGGGTGCGCGACGAGGCCGTCGATGCGCAGCCGCCACGTGGCCGGGTCGAACTTCGGGTAGGGCGGGTCGACCGCGTAGATGCGCCAGCCGTCGCCGATCGGCACGGCCGACTTGATGAAGGCCGGCAGCCCGTCGGTGGCGTGCGAGGCGCCGCGCAGCGCGGCGCCGCCCCAGGCCAGCGACGTCAGCCCGAGCCCGACGAGGCCGAAGAACGCGCGGCGCCCCACCGGCCGGCCCTGGTCGGCCTCCGCGCCGATGTCGGGCCGGGTGGGCACGCCTCCAGCATGACGACCGCGGCGCCCCGCCGGGTCAGTTCGGCCTGGCGTCCTGCGACCGGAGGCTGAACCACACGCGGATCTGGGTCCCGCCGGCGATCGTCGTGCGCGTCTCCAGCCGCTCGGCGATGTGGGCCATCAGCGGGAGGCCGAGGCCGACGCCGGGCGAGTCGGGGCGGGGCCGCAGGCCGGAGCCGTCGTCCTCGACGACGACCGTCAGCTCGCCGGGGCCGAACTGGACGGCCACACGCACGCGCCCGGGGTCGCGGCCGACGTAGGCGTGCAGCACCACGTTGGTCACCAGCTCCGAGACGACCAGGGTAATGTCGTACAACATCGGCTCGGGAACGCCCGCCCCGCGCAGATGGGCGGCAACGCGCTGCCGCGACAGCGGCACGCTGGCCGGATCGGCGGGCCATGACCACGATGCGGGCGCCGGCGTCGCGCTCACGGATCTGCTTTCTGGAGGGTGTTCCCGTCTGGCCTTCACCCTCGGGCCCCGCCGCCGTGAAGCCCACCCCGGGGCCGCGCGCATGGCGCCGCGCAGAGGAGAGCGACATCGGACGGCCGGCTGCCAAGGGCGGACCGGACCGGCTCAGTCCCGGCGAGGCTACCCACGGCGCGCGACGCGAACCCCCTCGTGGCGCCCGCACACCCTGCGCGGACGTGCGGGCGCGCTCGCTCAGACCCGCTCGAGCACCATCGCGTTGGCCAGGCCGCCGGCCTCGCACATCGTCTGCAGCCCGTAGCGCGCGCCGTCCTGGGCCATCGCGTTGACCAGCGTCGCGGTAATCCGGGCGCCGCTGGCGCCCAGCGGGTGGCCGAGCGCGATCGCCCCGCCGTTGACGTTGACCTTCGCCAGGTCGACGCCCGTCTCGCGCTGCCAGGCGAGCACGACCGACGAGAACGCCTCGTTGACCTCGAAGAGGTCGATGTCGTCGAGGGTGAGGCCGGCCTTGTCCAACACCTTGGCCGTGGCCGGGATGACGCCCGACAGCATGTAGAGCGGATCGTCGCCGACGACGGCGAAGCTGTGCAGCCGCGCCTTGGGCTCCAGGCCCAGCTCACGCGCGATCTCCGGCGTCGTGATCATCACGGCGGCGCTGCCGTCGTTGGTCGGGCTGGAGTTGCCCGCGGTCACGCGCCAGTCGATCTGCGGGAAGCGCGCGCCCATCGCCGGATCCTCGAACGCGGGCTTGAGCCCGGCCAGCGCCTCCAGCGTCGTGTCGGGGCGGATCGACTCGTCGACCGTGACGCCGTCGATCGGGACGATCTCGTCGGCGAAGCGGCCGTCCTCGGTGGCCTGCGCCGCGCGCCGGTGGCTCTCCAGCGCGAAGCGGTCCAGCTCCGAGCGCGGCAGCTCCCACTTGGCCGCGATCAGCTCGGCGCTGATGCCCTGCGGCACGAGGCCGTCGGGGTAGCGCGCGGCGACGCCGGGGCCGAACGGGTCGGTGCCCGGAGGCACGTTGGACCACATCGGCACGCGGCTCATGCTCTCGACGCCGCAGGCGATGACGATGTCGTAGGCGCCGGCGATGACGCCCTGCGCGCCGAAGTGGACGGCCTGCTGCGAGCTGCCGCACTGGCGGTCGACGGTCGTCGCCGGCACCGACTCGGGCAGCCCCGCGGCGAGGACCGCGTAGCGCGTGGTGTTCATCGACTGCTCGCCGACCTGGTCGACGCAGCCGCCGATGACGTCGTCGATCCTGGTGGGGTCGATGCCGGTGCGCGCGACCAGCTCGCGCAAGCTGTGGGCCAGGAGGTCCACGGGATGGATCGGGTTCAGCGCGCCCTTGCCGGCCTTGCCTCGGCCGACGGGGGTGCGGACGGCGTCGACGATCACTGCTTCACGCATGGGGGTTCTCCCTTGGTCTGTCGTTGCGGCGCCGCGCGGCGGCGGCGTGATGAGCGCGGGTGCCCGTGCCGGCCGCGGGGCCGGGGGCGAAGACGGCGTCCAGCTCGGCGATCGGCGTGCCGCTGGCGCGGTCGACGAGCACCGGGTCGAGCTCGGCGCCGGTCGCCTGGTCGACGAGCAGCAGGCTGCGCCCGGCGTCGCGGCCGAGGTGGCGGTCGGCGAACGCGTAGAGCGCGACCACGATCGGACGGACGTCGCGGCCGCGGGCGGTGAGCACGTACTCGTCGCGCGGCGGGCGCTGCGTGTAGCGGCGGCGCTCCAGCAGACCGGCGTCCACGAGCGCCGAGAGCCGGCGGGTCAGGGTGTTGGGCGCGATCCCGAGGTCGCGCTGGAAGTCGTCGAAGCGCGTGAAGCCGTCGAGGGCGTCGCGCAGGATCAGGAGGGTCCAGGCCTCGCCGAGGAGGTCGGCGCCGGCGGCGATGGGGCACTCCATGTCCGCGAAGCTCGTGCGCTGCATGAGGACCTGCTCGTCCGGGTGGTTACTTCCATCATGGTAGCAACCACCCGGACGGCGGCCCGATCGCGGTCCCCTCTCAGGCCGCGACGGACGCCGGCGCCCAGAGCTCGTCGACCGCGGCCTGCGCGGCGGCGAGGCTCTCGGCGGCCAACGGCTTGAGGTCGGCCATCGCCGGGACGGTCCCGGCCAGCGTCAGCTCGACGGTGATGAAGCGCGGCTCGAGGCCGGTCAGCGAGACGCCGTGGGGCAGCCAGGGCTCGGCGTGATCCCAGCCGTGGCGCGGCGTGCCGGGCAGGTAGCCGCCGCCGCGGGAGGCGAGCACGACGAAGTCGCGACCGGTCAGCAGCCCTTCCTGGGTCGCGGCGTCGAGCGAGAGGCCGGGCGCGATGAGGTGATCGACCCACGCCTTGACCCCGCTGGGCGGCCCGTAGTTGTAGAGCGGGAGGCCGAGCAGGATCGTGTCGGCCTGCTGGATCTCGCCGACCAGCTCCTCGGTCAGCTTCCACGACGCGAGCTGGGCCGGCGTGCGCTGCTCGGCCGGGATGATCCGGGCGACGCCCGTGGCGCTGTCGAGGTGCGGGACCGGGTCGGCGCCGAGGTCGCGGTAGGTCACCGTGCCGTCGGGGTGGACGGCGCGCCAGCGGGCGGCGGCGCGGGCGGTGAGCGCACGGGTGACCGACTGGTCGCCCTGGATGCTCGAGTCGATGTGGAGGAGGTGGGGCATCTCTTGGTCCTTGGGAAGTCGTTGGTGATGCGTCAATGAGTTATAGCACGCAAGCTATTGAGGCCGTGGCCTAGACTCGAAGGCATCGCCACGTCCCCGCCCATCGTCGATCACCGCTCCTCAGCGCTGCTGGGGCATCTCGCGCGCATCATGCGGATGCGGGCCGAGACCGCCCTGGGCCCGCTCGGCCTGCGCCCGCGCCATCTCGTCGCGCTGACGATCCTGCGCGACCACGGCAACAGCACGCAGCAGGCGCTCGCCGCCGCGCTGCAGAT